>RPRC01000365.1 GCA_003857395.1 Geobacter sp. | reverse complement strand
TTGCACGGACGCATCCATAGGCGGAAATGTTTTCCATGGGAACCTGTTCCAGAGCAAGAACCGAGCCCTGGTACTCTCGGAAAACATCGAGGAGTTGCCTGAGACAGGGCTTCTCGGCGTCGATGATGTCATCGCCGAGCAGGACCGCAAAAGGTTCGTTGCCAACGAATTCCCGTGCACAGAGGATGGCGTGTCCAAGCCCTAATGCCTGTTTCTGCCGGACATAGAAGATGCTTATCATCTCTGCGATATCGCGAACTTCCTTGACAATGTCATTCTTGCCCTTTTCACGGAGGATTGATTCAAGTTCGAAGGAAATATCGAAATGATCTTCTATGGCACGCTTACCGCGTCCGGTGACAAAGAGAATCTGTTCGATCCCTGCAGCGACCGCTTCTTCCACGACGTATTGAACGAGGGGTTTGTCGATGAGGGCGAGCATTTCCTTGGGGGATGATTTCGTTGCGGGAAGAAAACGTGTTCCTAAACCTGCTACAGGAAAGACGGCCTTTTTAACAATCATGACGGATCCTCTTGTTTTGTCTGTTTCGCTGCCTGTGACATTTTAGCCGACTGAAGGGTGTTCTGCAGGAGCATGGTAATGGTCATGGGTCCGACGCCGCCCGGTACTGGAGTAATATGCGAGGCTCGGAGTGCTGCCTTTTCGAATTCCACGTCACCGACGAGTTTTTTCTCTGAAATGCGGTTAACTCCCACATCGATGACCACCGCACCTTCCTTTACCCACTCTCCGCGAATAACCTCGGGGCGGCCTATTGCAGCGATAAGGACATCGGCCATTCCAATCTTGGCCGGCAGGTCAACGGTTCTCGTGTGGCAGATTGTTACAGTTGCATGCTGCTGCAGGCACATGAATGCAACCGGTTTGCCGACGATGTTGGAGCGTCCGACCACCACCACTTCCTTGCCGCTGAGTTCGATTCCATATTCTTTCATCAAAACCATGATACCGTAAGGGGTACAGGGTTGGAATGTCGGTTTTCCCAGTACCAGGTGGCCCACATTGTAAGGATGGAACCCGTCAACATCCTTGTCTGGTGAGATTGCTTCGAGAACCTTGGCCTCATTGATATGTTTGGGGAGGGGAAGCTGCACCAGAATTCCATGAATTCTGGTGTCACGGTTTAGTCTGTTAATGAGAGACAAAAGGTCCTTTTCTTCGGTGTCAGTATGAAGGTTGTATTCATCGGAGAAAATACCGACATCACGGCAGGCTTTTTCCTTCATTCGGACGTAGACCCGGCTTGCGGGATTCTCACCAACAAGGATTACCGCAAGACCTGGCTGTATGCCCTCTGCTGTAAGTTGGCTTACGTTCATGGTGATTTCGCTGCGTATCTTCTGCGCAGTTGCTTTTCCGTCTAGTATGATAGCCATAGGGGTGTGTTCCTGTGTCTTTGTTGAGCCATTTCCAAGGGGAAAAGTCCGTAGAGAATGTTGGCGATTTGCCTTGCGAGAAGAGAACTACTGCTAGAAAAAATCCCCCAAACGGGGGACTTTTTTAAGGGTATTTCAGGCTGCCGCGGCTGGGCACGATGCGCAGGATCCCTCTTTCGGGCAACTCTGGGGTGTATTTGGAGTGGAAGCCTTTGCATAACCTTCAGTATACCAGCCGCTACCCTTAAGGGTAAAGGACGTCTGGGAAATAAGTTTCTGGATCGGTCCGCCGCATTGTGGGCATTCTTTTGCGGGTTCGTCTGAAAATTTCTGGCGAAGCTCGAACTGGTTGCCGCAGTCTGAGCATTGATATTCATAGATGGGCATTTTCGTACCTCCTGTTCTTTCCTGAAATATAAGAATTACCCAGGGTGTTTGTCAATACTTTTGGGTAAGATAAATGGTATCTATTTGTGAAAACAGCTTGTCATTGCGAACAACAACGGTGTCCGGTAGATGACTCCAACGACTTTTTTGTCCCGAACTACCGGAATCCGGTGGAAGCGGTGGGTGACAAAAAGGTCAACCAGGTCGATGAGGTTTGCATCCTCGGTTACGGAAAGCGGTTCTCTTTCCATAATGTCTTCGACCATCTTGTCCTTCAGGTTGTTGCATAGCTGTTCGTAAAAGCTTTCCTTTTGTTTTTCTTCAAAAGTTGCATCACCGGCGCTTTCCATCAGTGCCAGCATAATCGTGAGGGGCATCAGGACGCCGGCCAGTTCACCCCAATCATTTATTACTACGAGACCAGGTGCAGCATTAAGAAAACTTTTGTCGCCATAATTTTTTTGCAGCAACAAAACAGCTTCTTTGAGAGATGCCTTCCTTGAGATCGTTGTGACATCGGTAATCATAATGTCTTTGGCTTTCATTCAGAACTCCGTGATGGGTTTTTGAGTAGTGCCAGAACAGCTTCCTTGGTTGCTCCTCGAATGGCCACGGTTTTGTGTCGAGATTTTTCTCCGGCGACGATACGCACATTCGATTTTGCCACATGCAGAAGTTTTGCGAAAAATTCCTGACAAAGTTTATTTGCGGCACCTTCAACGGGAGGAGAGGTCAGGCGAACCTTAAGCTCATTTCCGCTGAGCCCGCAGATTTCATTACGGCAGGCCTTTGGCTGGACATGAAGGGAAAAGGTGACTCCATCACTAGACTCGGTGATGTGGAAACCGTCGTCTCCGGCATTATTCTTCATTAATTGAGAGCATCTTGTTATGGGACTCGAGCAGGGAGCGAAAGGATGATTCGAATTGAATCTTTTGTCTGCGCAATTCCTGGACGTCATTCTTGAGTTGTACAAGCTTATTCTCAGCATCAGCCAGAATTCTCTCAGCCCTCACCTCAGCCTCGGCTACGATCAGGTCGGCTTCTTTCTGCGCATTGGTTTTCATTTCTTCCGTAATTCTTTGCGCTGCCAGCAAAGTTTCTCGAAGATCCTTCTCCCGTTGGGCCAAGACTTCCGACTCGGCCGTCATTTTCTGAGTCTGTTCCCGAAAAATTGTGTTTTCTCTGTTCAGGCGTTCCATTTCCTGGGCTACTGCTTGCAGGAATGAATCTACATCGTCAGGATTAAGCCCACCGAAGAGTTTTCCTTTAAACTGTTGCTGCTGAATGTCTAGAGGGGAAATTTTCACGGGAATACTCCGATGTTAAGCTTCAATCGATAGCCTTGGTCAAGTATCGAGGCGATGAGGAATTTCTGAAGGAAAAAAATGACCAGCAGGACTATGAGGGGAGAAAGGTCTAATCCTCCCATTGCGGGGAGTCTCTTCCTGATTTGATAGAGTACCGGTTCCGTGATGCGGTACAGAAAACTTACAATAGGATTGTACGGGTCCGGGTTTACCCAGGAAATAAGTGCCCGTGCAATGATGATGTACATATAAATAGTGAGGATGAGATCTAAAATCTTACCAACTGCAATAAGAAAATTGGCAGCAACAAACATTCAATCCTCCCTTTTGGCGCTGTAGCAGAGCAACAACTTTTATACAGAAAATGGGGGGTTCTGTCAAGTCGGGTGGATAGCCATACCGCCAAATTGCCAAGAGATCAGGGAAAACAGTTTCCTGGTTTTTTTTGTTGTCACAGGACATAATATGTTTATACTAAAAAGCCTTACGCGAAAGGAGGGTAGTATGTCCCTTGCAAAGTTATGGTATAGCCCGGAAGATGCCGAATCAAAATTCGGCGTTTCGAAGAAACTTATTTTAAAATGGGTAGAAGACGGGCTTGTTCGGTGTGAACAGGATTGCGGCAGGGTTGTTTCGGTTAATAGTGACGACCTTGCGCTCAAGGTGGAAGAGTACGTCAAGAAGTGCTGATGGGTTTCTCTCCCACGTTACATGTTACGATACCGAATGTGTAGTCAGTGTGTTCGACGTTTTCAAAGCCCGCATCGATCATCATCTTTTTGAAAGCTTTCTGGTCTGGAAACTCAAGAACTGAGTCTGGCAGGTAGCGAT
>RPRC01000364.1 GCA_003857395.1 Geobacter sp. | reverse complement strand
TTCGATCTCACCGTCGGCATGACCGGCATCTCGGAAAAGCTGTGCAAGGCCAAAGAGATTCCCTGCGAGACGCTGATCATTCATCCCAACGACAGTGCCGGCTACTACCCCGGCGCCATGAAGATGTGTCTCAAACTGGTCTTCTCGCCGGAAAACCGCCGGGTGCTCGGTGCCCAGGCCAGCGGCTACAACGGCGTGGACAAGCGCATCGATGTCATTGCCACGGCGATCATGGGCGAGATGACCGTTGACGACCTGGCCGAAATAGAGCATTCCTATGCACCGCCCTACTCTTCGGCCAAGGACCCGGTCAACATGGCCGGCTTCGTGGCCCAGAACATCCTCGACGGCCTGGTCAGGACCATCAGCTGGGAGGAGGTCAACGCCTCTAACAGTTCGGACCTGTTCCTGCTCGATGTGCGGACCCCGGCGGAATTTGCCACCGGCAGCATGCCCGGCGCAATCAACATCCCGCAGGCAAATCTCCGCGAACGGCTCGCTGAAATTCCCCGCGACAAAAAGGTCATTGTCTTCTGCCGGGTGGGCCTGATCGCCTACAACGCCTCACGCGTCCTGGAAGCGAACGGTTTCACCAACCACTACAACCTCTCGGGCGGCTACGAAACCTGGCATATTGCCACGCTGCCGCAGGTAGCGGCCGTCAACACGGAACACCTTCACACAACTCACAAGGGGAATGTCATCAATATGCAGACAGCAAAAGAAAAGTTATCAAGAGTCGTGGAAGTAAATGCCTGCGGCCTGCAGTGCCCTGGCCCGGTCATGCGGCTCAAGCAGGAGATGGACGCCCTTGAGCATGGCGAGGCGATCTCGATTACGGCCAGCGATCCAGGATTTTACGCCGATGCCCCGTCCTGGGCACGGGCAACCGGCAACGTCGTGCGAGATATCAGTGTGCAAAAAGGCATTGTTACGGCGGTGATCGAAAAGAATATCAGCGCCGTCCCGGCCACTGCTCTCGCGAGGGGCAACGACAAGACCATCATCGTCTTCTCCGGCGACCTGGACAAGACCATCGCCAGTTTCATCATCGCTAACGGCGCCCTGTCCATGGGCCGCAAGGTAACGATGTTCTTCACCTTCTGGGGCCTGAATGCCCTGCGTAAACCGGAAAAGGTCGGTGGCCTCGGCAAAAACCTCATCGAAATGGCCTTCGGCTGGATGATGCCGCGCGGCAGCAAAAAGCTCGCCCTGTCGAACATGAATATGGGTGGAATCGGCGGAAAGCTGATCCGCGGTATAATGAAACACAAGAATGTACCGGCGCTGGAAGATATGATGACCATGGCAATCAAGGGGGGCGCGAACATCGTCGCCTGCCAGATGTCCATGGATCTGATGGGAATTCGCAAGGAAGAGTTGATCGACGGCGTGCAGTTCGGCGGGGTAGCCACCTATTTGGAGGCTTCGGAGAGTTCTGACAACAACCTGTTTATCTAAGCCATCCCGTAGGGGCACCCCCATGTGGGTGCCCTTGAACTGTACAGGCACAAGGGTGGATTGGGTACCCACGTGGGGGTACCCCTACGGTTTAATTTTCTCGACAAGGTCCTTGAGCGTCAGATCTTCAAAGGCCTCGTCCGTCAGTCGATCCAGCTTCAGGACCAGTTCCTGGGTCAATTCCCCCAATTGATCGGATTCAACAAGGGGTATCTCCCCGCCCTGATGCTTGAGATCCCGGATCAGAGCACTGATCCGGATATGCTCCAGGTCACGGGCCGGATAATAGGCCCCCTTCCCTTCGGCAATCAACAGATACCCTGACGCAACCAGCTTAGCAAGCAGCTTGCGCGCGGTTCGCAGCGGCACATTGCGCTCATCGGCCAGTCTTTCCAGCGTCCAGGGACGCTCCTCCCGGTAAAAGGATCCGGCCACGGTCAGCAGTATAACCAGCGCCATTGCTTCTCGGCTAGCATAACTCAGCTCACCCGGTTCGAAGTCGTGCATAAATGCTTTCCTGCCCTGATGAGCGGCAACCACCTCCACGCCGAACAGAACAATTACCCAACTGGTATAGATCCAGGCCATAAAAACCGGCAGCGCCGCAAGAGTTCCGTAGATGGCATTGTACTTGGCGACCCCGATCTGAAAGTGAATGAATCCCCACTGGGCCAACTGCCAGATGGTTCCGGCCAGAATGCCGCCGACCAAGGCTGATTTGAGGCGCACTTTGGTATTCGGCATAAAAATATACAGAGTGAATAATGCTATCCAGACAATCAGGTACGGCACCACCTGAAACAGCAGAAGAAGCAGGTCTCCGACATAGGATCTCTGCAGAATCCAGAGCACGACGCTCTGGCTTTGGAGACTGGTAGTGATGCTTATCGCTGCAAGCATCAGCAGGGGACCACTCACCACGACACTCAAATAATCGCTGTACCGTCGATACATCGAGCGATGCCCCTCCACCCCCCAGATGTCGTTGAAAGCCTCTTCGATATTTCCGAGGAGAGAGATAACCGTCACCACGAGAAAGACAAGCCCGATGGCGCCCACGGACCCCATCCTGGTGTTGTTGATGTAGGTGACAATCTTGTCAACTACTTCACCGGAACCAACGGTAAAACGATGGAGGATCAACGGCTCGAGTGAGTTTTGCACACCGAGACCCTTTAATACCGCAAAGGCCAGGGCAAGGAGAGGCACGATGGAAAGAAGGGTAGTAAAAGACAGGGCAGAGGCACGATGCAGGGACTTGTGTTCCAGAAAGTTCCGTACCACCAGAACGAGTGCATGGGAAAATATCAGCGCTTTTCGTCGAAATCCTGGTGATCCGGAGGACTCCGATTTTTGAAGCTTGGCCGTGAGAAATCCTATGATATTCTGACTGCCGGCACCTTTCTGCATCATGTTCAACTCCGGGAACCCCACGAAATCCGGGCAAAAAAAAGCCCACGATCGGTGGGCTTTTTTTGAGGGTCCTTATGCTTTGTGTTCTTCTTGAAGGCGCTGCTTTTCCTTCTCCATGGCCTCTTTGCCGGCGTCGATAGCGGAACTGATAATGGATTTTTTCTCCAGAACCACTTCTTTGCCGCTTTCATAGGTTGCCTTTACCTTTTCCTGGGCATCCCGTGCATAATCCTTTACCTTTTCCTGGGCATCCTGTGCATAGTCCTTGATCTTGTCAACGGCATCCTCAGTCAGTTCTTTGATCTGGTCACGCATCTCTCTGCCCGTCTTCGGTGCAAAAAGCAGCGCCAGTCCTGAGCCTATTGCCGCACCGGCAAGAAACGAAACAACTACTGTTGCCAAGTTTGTTCCACTTTCGTTTTCAGACATATCCATTACCTCCTTTTTTGTGAGATTCTTTCACTCAGATACTTCCCTGCGGCCTTTGCTCCGGCGGACAGCAGTGAAATCCGACCCAGTACATCGGCCACCTGGCCAACCACAACATTAATTTTGCTGATATTTCTTCCCGTATCACCAACCGCTTCCATGGCTGATGTAATCTCATCAACCCGCGAAGCAACGCCTTCGGCGGTAATTTTCAGGTTCGATATGACAACCTGAAGATCAGTGACGAGAGGATCAATCTCGGAATCAACACGTTTGATAAGTTCACGTGTGACGAAAAGCGTTTTTTTCAGTTCTTCGCATACTGTTACCAAATAGACAGAGGCGGCTATCAGGGTAATCGTAATAAGCAGCACCAAAACAGTTAAAAGATCCATTGAATTCACTCCTTGATGATCATTCCGTTCTCACGAACTTTCATTTTCAGTATAAAGGCAGTCTCACCAAAAGCAAGCAATTTCAAGAACCAGGCCGGCCAGCCTCCCGAAAACATCGAGTCGCGAGTGCCTGTATCATACCAGACTAGCGAATCAGTCCCAAACCCCTATTTCAGAACCTGCACCATGGCCTCACCCATCTGAGCAGGACTGGACGCCACCACTACCCCGCATTCATGGAG
>RPRC01000363.1 GCA_003857395.1 Geobacter sp. | reverse complement strand
CCCTTTCTCTCGGGGTGACGGTCATCGCCGCCCATGGAGCCGGGAGCGGCCGCAACCAGGGTGAATCCAACTTCGAACGGCTTTTCCGCCTGCGTGACTACCCGAATTTCTTCGTCGATGTCTCGGCCCTGACGCAGCTCAACCGGCCCGGTCAACTGGCGCGCCTGCTGCAGTGCCGGGAGTTCCACGGCCGGCTGCTGTACGGCACCGACATGCCGCTGGTAAATTCCGTCCTTGTCTCGCCCCTGGCTTTCCTCTTCCGCCTGTCTCTCCTGCAACTGATCGGCATTGCCCGGATTCAGAACTGCTGGGATCGTGATCTGACTCTCAAGGAGAGGCTCGGCTTGAGAAATGAAATGCTGGTAGATGCCGGAAAGATCCTGAGGATGCCGCCGGGACATGACGCAAGTTGCAGGAAATAACGGCTGAAAAATCAGCCCGACACAACGGGTTCAGGTAGATCATTATGCATCGTTTTTCAGACCCTTCATTTTTGCCCGGAAACGGCCTCTCGCCGGAAGAAATCTACGAGCGTGCCCTGCCGCTGGCGGGCAGCCCGGGACAGGCGTATGTGGAACGAAGGTGCGTGCCGGTCGACATTGCCGAGTCCGCGGGGGTCCGTTTCGAGCCCGATTTTGCCGGTCGCCCGGCGGTGCTCGTGGCGATGCGCGACCTGGGAGAGAAGCTAACAGCAGTGCATGGCCGCTATCTGCACGCAACACACTGCCAGAACAAAATGCTGACCGTGGGCAGGGAAGGCGGGGCCGTGGTCATCGGTGATGTTTGGCGGACTGAGCCGTTCATTCTGGTGGAAGGACTGTTCGATGCGCTGTCCCTCGCCGTCTGCGGCTGGGCAGCCGCTGCCACAATTGGACGGCCCATCTCCCATCTGGCAGAACTGACCAGCAACAGGGTTGTCTGGGCGGCCTTCGACGCAGGCCGCTCCGGAGAGGCAAATGTAACAAAACTACGGCAGCGACTGCCCCAAGCACTGGTGCGAAGGCTTCTTCCGCCGCCCCTGTGCAAGGACTGGAACACTGCCCTCGTTAAACGCGGCCCTGCTGCGGTGGCGAAATGGCTGCGAACACAGGTTATGGCAGGGGAGTGAGATGACATGGGCGAAATATATGTGAGTACCGATGTGGAAGTGGATGGGCCAA
Organism: Geobacter sp.; assembly: GCA_003857395.1. Next base: position 2,786 of record RPRC01000363.1, on the reverse strand, counting down.
TTCCCGGCCCCCATTCGATGCTCAGCTTCGGCTCCGCCGTCTTCCTGGCAGACAAGACTCTGCTGGGAACATTTTCGGCAAACCTGAACCCTCTCCCCGACGCCTGCGGCCACCCGGAGACCATGGCCTGGTGGGCCAGGCACCCGGAAGCCTGGGAAGCCTGCCGACACAACACGCAAGATCCGGCCGCAGTGATGACAGCGTATCTGGACTGGCTCGACAGCCTGCCCGGCAAGCCGGTGTTCGTCGGCTATCCCGCGGCTTTCGATTTCATGTTTGTCTACTGGTACCTGATCCGTTTTGTCGGCAGGAGTCCGTTCAGTTTCTCGGCGCTGGATATCAAGACCATGGCCATGGTCGTACTGAAGCTGGAATACCGTGCCAGCACCAAGCGGAACATGCCGAAACGCTGGTTCGACGAAACGCCGCACAACCACATCGCCCTGGACGACGCCATCGAGCAGGGCAAGCTGTTTTGCACCATTCTGGCGGAAATCAGAGGCTAAACTTTCCCTGGCCAGAAATGGTATGGCGCCCGATTCACGTGGTGGAAGTGGACGGCAGCATCGTCCTCAAAAGGACCGAGCGAGGCCCGAGACCAAGTTTTGATCAGAATTCCGGAGATACAAAAGTACAATCAACAGGAGGACCACTCAGATGAGCATGACCAGTGAACTTGTAACATGGACCTGGGAACAAAAGTGCCTGAAGGCGGTGGAGGCCCTGAACAGGAACGGTTTTAGCGCCTTCTATTGCAAAACGGCAACGGAAGCAGCCAACTATATCCTGGTCGAATCAGGAGACGCCCGCAGTGTCGGCTTCGGCGGCTCCATGAGCATCAAGGATCTGGCCGTGGAGCCGCAGCTGCTGGAAAAGGGCAAGGAACTCCTCAACCACAGCGCGCCGGGACTTGCACCCGAAGAAAGGCTGGAGATCATGCGCCGCCAGCTCACCTGCGATCTGTTCCTTTCCGGAACCAACGCCCTTACCCTGTCCGGCGCCCTGGTAAACATCGACGCCATCGGCAACCGGGTCGGCTCGATGTTTTTCGGCCCGCGAAAGGTTATCGTGGTAGCAGGCAGAAACAAGCTGGTGGACGGCGATATTCCGTCTGCGATCAAACGGGTGAAGGATTGGGCGTCACCACCCAATGCCCGACGACTGAACTACAAGACCCCCTGTGCTGAAAGCGGCTTCTGCTGCGACTGCTCTTCGCCGGAGCGGATTTGCCGGATAATCAGTGTCCTGGAACGGAAACCGAAATTCACCGAACTGCACGTCCTGGTAGTAAACGAAGAGATGGGACTCTAAAATGATCTTCAAGGCATTTCTTGATATTTTATTCCCGCCGCGCTGCCACGTCTGCCGCAGTTTTTTGGCTGATCCGGCGGATATTCATCTCTGCCAAGACTGCCGGGAAAAGATCATTACCGTCGACTCCCCCCTCTGCACGATCTGCGGGGTGCCTTTCGCCACGGAGAACGGCATCGATCACCTCTGCGGCCAGTGCCTCACGAGCCGCCGCCCTTTTGTCGGAGCACGCGCCGCGGCACACTTTGAAGGTCCGCTGCAGGAACTCATTCATCGCTTCAAATACGGGAAAAAGATCCACCTGTCCCGTCCCTTGGGTCTCTTGACGGCAACTGCCCTTGGCAACTTCCATCTGTTACTTTCGGCCGATTACATCGTTCCAGTACCCTTGCACCGCAGGCGACTGAGGCAGCGGGGATTCAATCAGTCCCAGCTCATCGGACAGATCCTGGCAAAAAGCTGGGGAATTCCTCTCTCGGTACATAACCTCCGCCGCATCCGCTGGACCGATCCTCAGACCGGCCTACCCGCTGCCGAGCGAGAGCGGAACATCCGGGGCGCCTTTGCGGTTGCGAATCCCGCCCGGTTGGAGGGAAAGCGACTGCTCCTGGTGGACGATGTTTACACCACCGGCAGTACCGTCACTGAGTGTGCGAAAACCTTGCGTCAGTCCGGCGCGAAAGAAGTTCATGTGGTCACCGTCGCCCGGGCAATCAGGTAGCAGCTTGCCGGGTAAAGATTTATCAATCAGGGCCAATTACCAGACAAAATCTTGACAGTTATCTAAATTTGGATACTATGGAATGCATGCGGTTCAGGAATAATGGACAAGGAGAAAAAATATGAAAAGTTTGATACTGGCAGCAACCCTGATCGTTTTCGGGGCGTCCGCGGCTCTGGCCGCTGACTGTTTGGTCTTTCCGGCATCAATGGGAAAAGTTTCGTTCCCCCACCAGAAACACATTGACAAACTGAAAGACTGCACTCTCTGTCATGCCACGAAAGCTGGCGGCAAGATCGCTGGCTTTGACAAGGCGAAGGCCCACAAACTTTGTATCGATTGCCACAAAAAAATGAAATCCGGGCCAACCGGCTGCAAGGATTGCCACAAGAAGTAAATCAAGAAAAGACTGCTGAATAACGATTTGAGTCAGGCCGACGGCACGACGCATGTTGGGTAGCGTTGCCGGGGCCTCTGCTCCATGGTATATCGACAGACTAGATACGGCTCATTGCCTGCCAAAGGGTTCCTCTTGAGTGCAAGAGGGACCCTTTTATTTGTGCAAAGAAAAACTCACCCTCCGTTAACTGCCCACACTCGAAGAGTGCCCGCTTTCAATCAGCAGCTATCTCTGCGGCAGCAGCGGTCCCAACCGCCCGAAAGAACCGCTCCATTTCCTGAAAAACCGTACTGCCCTCTCCCCTGGTAATTCTTGTCTTCGGCAGTGAGTCGAGGAAAAATCGTCCGTAATTCT
>RPRC01000362.1 GCA_003857395.1 Geobacter sp. | reverse complement strand
AGCCCCTTATCGGCTGTGAAGTGTATCTTTCGCCCGGATCACGATTTGTCAAGGAGTCGAAGGGCATCGGTGATGCTGCCCACCACCTGATCCTCCTCTGTCAGAATCTTGAGGGGTACCGGAACCTGAGCCGGCTCGTCTCCCTTGGCTACAAGGAAGGGTTTTACTACCGTCCCCGTATCGATAAGGAGATATTGCGCCAGTATTCTTCCGGTCTGGTCGCCCTGTCCGCCTGTCTGAAAGGCGAGGTTGCCTGGCTTTGTCAGGGTGACCGTATGGACGATGCCCGTGCAGTTGCCGCCGACTTTGCCGAAATGTTTCCGGGGCGTTATTACCTCGAACTGCAGGAGAATACCCTGCCGGAACAGGTGAAGGCAAACCGCGGACTGGTTCAGATCTCCCGGGAACTGGGCCTTCCCCTGGTCGCGACAAATGATTGCCATTACCTCAACAGGGCGGATGCCAAGCCCCATGAGGTTCTCCTCTGTATTCAGACCGGCAAGACCATGGATGACCCGAACAGGATGAGCTTCTCTGCCGACGAGTTCTACTTCAAATCTCCCAACGAGATGGCCGCCGCTTTCCCTGACCACCCTGAGGCTCTAACCAATACTGTCCGCATAGCCGAACAATGTGATTTGAGTTTTGATTTCAAGACCTACCATTTCCCCCGCTATGAGTCTCCGGACGGAAAGTCGCTTGAGGAAGAGCTTACCCGTCAGTCAGAAGAGGGACTGCGCTCCCGTTTGATCAAGATTCGCAGGAACAGGCCGGAGTTTAGCGATGAGGATGAGAAGGGCTACTGGAAGCGTCTGGAGATCGAGCTTGAGTGTATCATCAAGATGGGCTTTCCCGGCTACTTCCTCATCGTCGCCGACTTTATCAACTGGGCCAAAGAGCAGGGGATACCGGTTGGTCCAGGCAGGGGTTCAGCTGCCGGTTCTCTGGTTGCCTATGCCCTGCGCATTACCGACCTGGATCCGATTCCTTACAACCTTCTCTTTGAGCGGTTCCTGAACCCGGAACGTATTTCCATGCCTGATATCGACGTGGACTTCTGTCAGAACCGCCGGGAAGAGGTTATTCAGTACGTCACCGAGAAGTATGGGCGGGACAAGGTCTGCCAGATTATTACCTTTGGCACCATGGCGGCAAAAGGCGCGATCCGCGACGTTGGCCGAGCCCTCAATTACTCCTACGGCGAAGTGGACAAAATTGCCAAGCTGGTCCCCAATATTCTGAATATCCAGTTGGCCGACGCCCTGAAGAAGGAGCCGAAACTTAGGGAGATGTCGGCCGCCGATCCGAGGATCAAGAATCTCCTCGACACCGCCCTCTGTCTTGAGGGTCTTACCCGTCATGCCTCCACCCATGCAGCGGGCGTTGTCGTTGCTCCCGAAGCCCTCGAGGAATTCTGTCCGGTTTACATGGACCAGAAGAGCAACTCCATTACCACCCAATACTCCATGAAATACGTGGAGAAAATCGGCCTGGTAAAATTCGACTTCCTTGGCCTGAAAAACCTTACGGTAATCGACAATGCCATAAAGATCATCCGGTCCGGGAAGGATCCCGAGTTTGAGATCAGTGAGCTTCAGGACGATGATCAGGTCACCTACCAGCTTCTCCAGTCAGGCGCCACCACCGGTGTCTTCCAGCTGGAGTCCACCGGGATGAAGGAGCTCCTGGTCAAGCTGAAGCCTTCCTGCTTTGAGGACATTATCGCAGTCTGCGCACTCTACCGTCCCGGTCCGCTCGGCTCCGGGATGGTAGACGATTTTATCGAACGCAAGCATGGCAGAAAAGCGGTTGTCTATGATCTCCCCCAGCTGCAGCCGATCCTGAAGGACACCTACGGGGTTATTGTCTACCAGGAGCAGGTCATGCAGATTGCACGTACCCTGGCCGGCTACTCCCTGGGTGGCGCCGACCTGCTGCGCCGGGCCATGGGCAAGAAAGACCCGGCCGAAATGGCAAAGCAGCGGGATATTTTTCTGGCCGGGGCAAAAGATAACGGTATCGATCCGAAAAAGGCCGAGGCTATCTTCGATCTGATGGCAATGTTCGCCGAATATGGTTTCAACAAGTCCCATTCTGCAGCCTATGCGCTCATAGCCTATCATACCGCCTACCTGAAGGCCCATTATCCCGTTGAGTTCATGGCCGCTCTCCTGACCGAAGACATGGATTCTTCCGACAAGGTGACGAAAAACATCTCCGAGTGCCGCGGGATGGGAATTCAGGTACTTCCGCCCGATATCAATGCCTCCGAACTTTCCTTTACGGTTCGGGAGGCCTCCATCAGGTTCGGACTCGGTGCGGTAAAAAATGTCGGAACCGGGGCTGTTGAGGCAATCCTCGAGACGAGAACCGAGGGCGATTTCAAGGATCTGTTCGATTTCTGCAGCCGGGTGGACCTGCGGCGGGTGAACCGGCGGGTCGTCGAATCACTCATCAAGTGCGGAGCATTTGACTCCACCGGTGCCAAGCGCGCCCCGTTGGTTGCCGCACTCGATGGCGCCATGGACTTGGGGCAGAAGCTCCAGAAAGATCGGTCCAGCAGCCAGGGTTCCCTGTTCGCTGAGGCTGAGGTCGTGCTTACGGCCGGAAACGGTGTCGGTACTCTGCCGGATATCCCCGAATGGCGGGAAAAGGAGTTGCTGTCCTTTGAGAAAGAAGCCCTCGGATTTTATATTACCGGCCACCCCCTTGACCGCTATGGCGATGATGTCAGGAGGTTTTCCACCGTCACAACGGCCACCCTTTCGGAGCGTAGCGACAAGACGGAAGTGAGGCTCTGTGGCATCGTGTCGTCCCTGTCGGAAAAAATTACCAAAAAGGGTGACCGGATGGCCTTTGCCCTGATTGAAGACCAGATGGGCACCGTCGAACTAATGGTCTTTCCTGACGTTTATGGAAAATGCGCCCCTTTTCTGAAGACTGACGACCCCTTGCTGGTGACGGGAATCCTGGAGGTTGGCGAAGAAAGCTGCAAAATCAGGGCAACCGACGTCTCGCCCCTCGGCACACTGAAAGAAACCCATTCCCGAAGAGTCAGCTTCGTTCTGGATGCTTCCAGAGCAAGCAGGGAGCAGCTGCAGTCGCTGAAGGATATCATCGGCCGTCACCCTGGCGAGTGTGCTGCCCGCCTGCAGGTGGTCATTCCGGGTACCTGCCGTACGACGCTGCGACTGCCCTCGGCTTTTTCTGTTCGGGCCAGCGATGATTTGGCGCTGGAAGCGGAAGGATTATTCGGGTATAATGTAACGATTTTTGAATAATGGGTGAGAAAATGCTGAAGAGGACACGCAAGGAGAAAAACACGATGGCGTTGCATTATTATCTCGATTTTGAAAAACCGATTGCCGAACTGGAAGAAAAAATTCAGGAATTACTGGAGTTTTCTACCGAAACGGTTGATCTGAAGACGGAGATTGCCCGCCTGGAAAAGAAGGTCCAGAAGATGAGAGAGGATATTTTTTCCAATCTGACCCGCTGGCAGACAGTACAGGTTGCTCGTCACATAAACCGCCCGTTCACCATGGACTATATCAGGCTGATCTTTACCGACTTCATCGAACTGCACGGTGACCGGAAATTCGCTGACGATCATGCGATCGTGGCGGGCCTGGCAAGGCTTGATGGTGAACCAGTCATGGTGATCGGCCACCAGAAGGGCCGGGATACCAAGGAAAAGGTATTCCGGAATTTCGGCATGCCGAACCCCGAAGGCTACCGCAAGGCACTGCGCCTCATGGAAATGGCGGAACGATTCGACCTGCCGATTATTACCTTTATTGATACGCCCGGTGCCTTCCCCGGTATCGGTGCGGAGGAGCGGGGTCAGGCAGAGGCCATTGCGAGAAACCTCTGCGAGATGTCCCGCCTGCGGGTTCCTATTGTTGTTGTCGTTACAGGTGAGGGCGGTTCAGGCGGCGCCCTTGCGATTGCTGT
>RPRC01000361.1 GCA_003857395.1 Geobacter sp. | reverse complement strand
ATCAAGGACCTGCTCCATCATCTTGCAGTAGCCGCACCATGAGGTAACAAATATTTCAACCACCGGATAGTTCCGGGCACTCTTGGCCTTCTGTGAATTGGCATCCGCCAGGACAATCCTGGGTACAGCTTTTGTCAGAGCTGTTGGAGATATTTCTGCGTGAACAGGAACCAAACCGGCAACACCAAGCAACAGCGAGGTACTTATAAGGATTATTTTCATTCCAGCCTCCATATTCTAGTTTCCATATATCACAATTCCATGCTACTTACCACATAATCATGCCCCATCGTCAGAATCCTGCGCGTCTAACGCCCCCCACAAAGCGTTCCGCAACCCGGAGCGGCGTTCGACACGCCGAGCCACCGCCGCGGTGAGGAGTTCCTCTCCACACCAGATTTCTACTGACTTCCTGGCACGGGTGACGCCCGTATAGAGGATCTCGCGGGTCAGAACCAGGCTGTCGGTGGGCGGAATAACCAGCAGCACTCGGTCGAATTCGGAACCCTGACTCTTGTGGACAGTCATGGCATAAACCGTTTCGTGAGGAGGCAGACGCAGCGGTGCGATCTTGCGAACTCCGCCATCCTCTGCCGGGAAAAAGACGGCAAGCGCGCCTTGCTGCTCCCGGTCTGGAAGGGCAATACCCACGTCACCATTGAAAAGCCGCAGAGCATAGTCATTCACGGTGACCATGACCGGTCTGCCACAATACCAGGCCGTCTTTGGCGAGATCAGGTGATGGCTCGTCAACAGACCCTCGACGGCTCTGTTCAGTGCTATAACCCCATAGCTCCCACCTCGAACGGCACACAGGACTCGAAGATGATCAAAAGCTGCAAGAGCCGTGGCGGCACAGTCCTTGTGCTGGAGGTAGTCACGGTACCCAGCCAGCACGGCGCGCTCAAGGGCGGAGGGAAGCGTCCCGGCCGTGGGCAGGTCGCGCCGACACGCCTCGCCATTCGACTTATCCCGCAAAGCAGCGAGCACGGCAGCCTGGTTACCTTGGTTGATTGCCAGACTGACGATGCCGATTGCACTCCCGGAATCAAAACGATAGTTTTTCCTCAGCAGCACCAGTGAATCCGCGAGAACCGGCAGCTCACCAGCCGGATCGGCGTCTTCCAGTGAACAGCCCGTAACGTCAGCAAGATAGCTTCGAAAATCGGCAGAAAAGCGTGGAGAACTTCCCGTTGAAGAGATATCCCCCAGTACCGCCCCCGGCTCAACGGATGCAAGCTGGTCTCGGTCCCCCAAGAGCACCAATCTGGCATTGCGGGGAAGAGCCTGCAGCAGTTTTGCCATGAGCGGCAGCGCGATCATGGACGCCTCATCAATCACCACGATATCATAGGGGAGAGGATTCTCACTAGTATGACGGAACCGGCTGGACCCCGGGAGAACTCCCAGGAGACGGTGCAGAGTGGAAACGTCGTCAGGTATCAGGTCACAGACGTCAGTTGATTCCTGCAGCAGTCCTTTCGCACGCCGGATTGACTCTCTCAAGCGAGCGGCAGCTTTCCCCGTTGGCGCGGCAAGCGCAATGCGAAGAACATCCCCCCCACCCTGCTCCAGAAGGAGGGCAAGGATCTTCACCACGGTTGTGGTCTTGCCAGTGCCCGGGCCACCGGAAATAACACACAAACGACTCCAAAGAGCAGCGGCAGCGGCAATCTTCTGCCAGTCCGGTCCGTTTCCGGTCGAATCAGGGAACAGTCGGGAAATGCCGTCCTTCACGCTGACGGTGTCCAGACCGGTCGGCCGCTCGGAGGCGAGAGAAAGTAGCGCATCGGCCAGTTTCCGTTCATACGACCAGTAGCGGTAGAGATACAGCCGGTTGTCCTCGTCGAGGATCAGGGGAGAGAACTCCCCCGGGCGTCCCACCACGCCGGTTTCCCGCAGAAGAGCCGCGGCAGCGACCAGTTTCTCGGCAGGAACTGCATCGTCAAGGTGCAAGCAGATGTGCCCCTCACCGGTACCCCGGCTCAGCTCCAGCGCCAGCGGCCTCAGGGTTTCCGCCCCGCTGCCGGCGAGTCGGCAGAGGAAGTCCGCAAAAGCAGCGTCAATTTCACGGCATTCGATGGCTTCATTCTGCATCGCGCACTCCCTCACGGGCAATGAGACAGGTCGTCAAGTCCCGCACGAGACCTTCCTCTGGCAGATCATAGTACACGCCGTTACCCGGCAGATCATGATCGATACCACGGAGGAACAGGTACAGCGCTCCGCCAAAGTGAGTGGCATAGCGGTACGCCGGGTCACGCCTTTCCAGATAGCGGTTCAGGGCAACGATGTAGAGGAGATACTGAAAGTGATAGAGTTTGTGTTCCATCTCGACCGCCAACCGGTCACGGGAGTAGTCCTCCAGACGGTTGCCAAGGTGATTCGATTTCCAGTCCGCAAGGTAGTATTTTCCCCCTTGGCGAAAGACCAGATCCATGAAACCGCGAACCATTCCCTGTACCCTGCCGAACGAGAGCCGCTCAGCTACCCCGGCTAGATCTGTCGCACAATCCTTTCCGCTCCAGTGTGAAAGGATCTTCGCCACCTGCTTTGATTCTACAAAAGAGAGCGGGAAGAAAAATTCCATCTCCACAATCCGGTCAGCGCGACCAAGGTCACCCAGAATCAAGGTATCACCGGCAACAGGAATCGGGGTTCTGAGCACTGTCCGGACCATGGAGCACACCGACGCCAGCCAGGAAGTGTCGAACCCGTAGCGTCCCAGCAAATTTCCCACTAATTCTTCCAGAGAGCCGTTGTTTACGGTAGAGAAATTCAGACACTCAAAGATGGAATGAAAGAAGAGGCCTGCCGTGGCACCACGCGGAAAAGCAAACATGGACCCAGGAAGAGCATAATCCGGTTCGATCGCGGGCACACTGTCTGCTTCTCCCTGAGCAGTCCCCTGATCACGGTCGGGCAATTCGGCTGTTTCCCTATGTCCGGCAGCGAAAGCAGTAAAACTTGCCACACGCCAGTTTGTTTCGATGGTTCCCGAAAACGGCACAAAATTGGGCAGGGATGCTCCGGCATTGGTTGATTCAGCACCTGCCCCGACGACAGCGACCGGTTTGGGATCAACAGTCACGGCCAGGCTTTTCCGGTTCTCCTGAGCGAGCCCTGTCAGTCGTTCCACAAGGGTCTGGTCGGAGATATCCTTCATAACACCCGACAACCGAGCAACGGCATCGATCACCTCTTCATCGGGATAATGCAGGAGGTAGGCCGGTGCCGAAGTCTCGGCATATCGGAACCGTCCCCACACCAGGTAGCAGCGGTACTTTGCCCTGGTCAAGGCAACATAGAGAAGACGCACATTTTCCGACAAGGCCTCATTTCCCGCAGCAATCCGGTGCCTTTCAAAATCCTCGGAACCGAAATCCACCACCTGATGATAGCCATCATGACAGACGACGGTCTCATCAGGCTCGAAAATTCCGCCCCAGGAAAAGGGGCAGAAAACGATGGGATACTCCATGCCTTTACTTACATGGATGGTGACAATACGCACAGCCTTTGCATCGGACTCCAGCCGGATCTGAAACTCCTCGTTCTCGGGAGGGACGCTCACTCTCTCGCCAAACCAGGCACAGAGGGCATCCATACCGAGCACACCTTCCGTTGCAGACTGGTGGAGAACCTCACTACAGTGAAGAATATTGGTAAGGCGGCGTTCGCCATCGGCCAGGGGAAGTATCCGTTCTCGAATAGTCTCTCCCGAAAGCATGGTACGGAAGAACACCATAAAACCGCGATCTCGCCACAGGTCGTGATATTCCTTGAAGGTGACAAGAAGGGCTTCCCAGGCGAGATCATCATCGAAAAATGCGGCAATCTCATTGCCCGAAAGCCCGAAAAGAGAGGTTGCCAAGGCTGCCCGCACCAGCACCTCACGGGAAGGCTCCGCGACCGCCGCCAGTACCCGATGCACCTCCCGGGCTTCGCGGGTAGTAAATAGACTGGCCGTACTTT
>RPRC01000360.1 GCA_003857395.1 Geobacter sp. | reverse complement strand
TGTAAATAACAAGTACTTTTCCCAGTCTCGCGGTAAGGAAAAATCCCAGGGTCATGGTAAGGAGATTTCCCAGGCCCATGGTAAACAGATTTCCCAGTCGACATCGGAATGATTCAAACCTCCTTTTTTGATTTTTTAATCCTATACGATTCCCCGTCCAGGGTGAAGACCTTGGCATGATGAAGCAGCCGGTCCAGAAGGGCCGTGGTCATGATCGTATCACCCATCATCTCGGCCCAGGCCTCAAAGCTCTTGTTCGAGGTCACGATCAGCGAGGCCTTCTCGTACATCTCGCTGATCAGGTTAAAGAACAGGTTCGCCTCCCGCCTTTCGATGGGCGTATAGCCGATCTCATCGATTTATGTGGAGTTCCACATAAATCGACTAATGGTAAGACCACGGTAATGTGAAGTTGATCGCGCAACTCGTTATGGAAGAAGGAGGTTGGGCGATGAGGACTTCACATTACTGGTCTGGTAGCATCGGAACCATCCACTTTCTTTTAGGAGGTTCCAATGCTTCAGGAGTTATTCCCACGAGTTCACGGTCGCTATTCCTCTTTACCAGTCCTTGGCCCGATCACGGAGGGCTTCGCGGCTTTCCTCGTCGGTCGGGGCTACCCGCAGCGGCCCGTGCGCTTTCACCTTCGAGCGGCGCGGAGGGTCGACGAGCGACTAAGACGACGGCGCTGTAGATCGATCACCGAGGTTACTCGCGCGGACCTGTTGGGGTGTGCCCCGGCGGCAGGTCGGTCACAGAAGGACGTCGGCAGATCTGCGGTCGTCCGCCTCTTGGAAGTATACCTCACCGAACAAGGAATGCTGCAGCGGCCAGAGTTGTCGAACCCCGCGGAGCAGAGGCTTGGTGAGTATGGTCGTTACCTGGAAAAGGTCCGTGGTCTCGCCCGGTCGACTATCGAGGCACACTTGGTAACAGCGTCGCAGTTCGTTGCCCATCTCAACAACCGGAGTGGCGTTGCGACCTTTCCGCAGCCAACCGCACAGGACGTGGAAACATTCGTACGGGATACCGGCCGTCGTATCAGCCGGGCAACTCTTCAGCACACGGTTGCCCACCTTCGCTCGCTGCTTCGCTTCCTCGCTGCCCGCGGTGAGATCACGGCCGGTCTGGACTCTCAGATCGACACCCCTCGGGTCTACCGGGGAGAGCGTCTTCCTTGTTCTCTCCCCTGGGCAACTGTGCGTGCTTTTTTAGAATCGATCGACCGCTCGACATCCTTGGGAAGGCGGGACTATGCCATGTTCCAGCTCATCGCGAACTACGGGCTTCGTGCGAGCGAGGTAGTCGGCTTGAGGCTGGATGACATCCAGTGGCGCACGGGCTGTCTGCGCGTGGCCCAGCGAAAGACTGGCACCCCGCTGATACTCCCGCTTACCGACGCTGTTGGCGACAGCTTGGTGGCCTACATTCGCCGGGGACGCTCGCAAACATGCTACCGGGAGGTCTTCCTCAGACACCGAGCGCCGGCCGGACTGTTGAAGCCGACCGCTGTCACGGAGGCGTTTCAGGCTTGGTCGAGGCGGAGCGGGTTGTCCATTCCCTTCCAAGGTTGTCACTGCCTCCGACACTCGTACGCCGTGCACCTGCTGCGGCAGGGGACATCCCTGAAGACCATCGGTGATCTGCTTGGGCACCGAAGCGCTGAGAGCACCTGCGTCTACCTTCGTCTCGCCATCGAGGACCTTCGCGAGGTCGCTCTCAACCTGCCAACCAGTACGGACCAGGAGGGAGAAGCATGAGAAGCAGATTCACCTCCGTCTTGGCTCCCACCATTACCCGCTATCTGTCTCTGAAAGAGGCCCTGGGCAGCGCCTATATGGTAGAACGCAACGTCATGGCCCATCTAGACGCATTCCTGGCGGCTGCTGGTCATGATCTCGATTCAGAGATCCTCGAGCAGTGGATCAAGACACGCTCCCAGTTGGCCAGTGGCGTGCGGCGCAACTGGATGCGCATCGTCCGTAATCTCTGTTTGTACCGGCGGCGCACCGAGCCCGCATGCTTCGTGCCAGACCCTTCCAAATTCCCCCCTCACCACCAAGTTCTCAAACCCTATATCTTCCAAGAGGCCGAAATCGATCGACTTCTGGCCGAAACTGGCCAACTTCGACCCGCAAACCGCTCTCCTCTTCGGCGTCAGAACGTTCTGCTCGGGCTTGTCCTGCTCTATACGGCCGGCCTGCGTCGCGGCGAACTCCTAAGACTGACCGTGGCAGATTGTGACCTGTTGGAGGGCACCCTTCTCGTTCGCGAATCGAAGTTCCACAAGTCGCGGCTGCTTCCCCTCTCCGGCGACGCCATCCGTGCCATTAAGGTGCTTCTTCAGGAACGGAGGGAAAAGCAGTTGCCGCTCTCGCCCGACTCACCTCTGCTCTGGAATGACTACGGTGGCTCGGGGGCATACTCAGGGTCGGGCTTCGGCGAGGCTATCCATTACCTCCTTCGCAGCAGCGGTATCCGAACCGCAACAGGGCGGCTTCCCCGAGTCCACGACTTTCGCCATACCTTCGCGGTGCACGCCCTGCTGCGGTGGTACCGCACCGGCAGGGATGTGCAGGCGAAGCTTCCCGCACTGGCTGCTTACATGGGTCATGTCTCCATCGTCTCTACCCAACACTACCTACATCTCGTCGACGAACTCGCCTCTATCGCCAGTGATCGGTTCCAGAAACGCTATGGAGTACTGATAAAACAGCCGAATGGCGCGGACACACGAGGAGGTCGATCATGACGCGTACACAGCCCAACGCTCTGGCCGCTGCGGTGCGGCATTTTTTCTCCGAGCATCTGCCTTCCGTGCGAGGCCTCAGCCCCCACACAATCCGCAGCTACCGCGATACTTTCTCGTTGCTGCTTCGTTTCATGGGTGGGCAGCGGCAGCGTTCTCTGACGACCCTCGACATCGATGATGTCGACCTTGTGCTTATCCTTGCTTTCCTCGATCATCTGCAAGACAACCGGGGGAACCAGTCCGCGACCCGCAACATCCGACTGGCAGCCCTTCACACTTTCTTCCGCTACCTCGCCGGCCGGATCCCCGAGCGTTTCGAGCAGTGCCAGCGCATCCTCGCGATCCCGTTCAAGCGCACCCACTCACGTCCCGTGGAGTACCTTGAGTACGAGGAAATCCAGGCCATTCTGACCGCAGTGGATCGGAGCACCACGGAGGGTCGACGCGACTATGCCCTCATCGCCACCATGTTCAATACTGGCGGCAGAGTCCAAGAGGTCCTCGACCTCAGGCCTTGTGACCTTCAGCTTGCCCGTCCATTCCACGCGCGGTTGTTCGGTAAGGGGCGGAAGGAGCGTCTGTGCCCACTCTGGCCACAGATGGCTCGGCTACTCAGTGACCTCCTCACCGAACGAGGCCTCGACTCGCGCTCTCAGGAACCACTGTTCCTAAACCATCGCGGTCAGCACCTCTCCCGTTACGGCGCCCGCTATGTCCTTGCCAAGTACTGCGACCGGGCTCGCCTCTCCTTACCGTCGCTTGCACACAAACGGCTTCACCCCCACTGCATGCGCCATAGCACGGCTGTCCACCTTCTCAAGGCCGGCGTCGATCTCGTCACCATCAGCCATTGGCTCGGCCACGCCAGTGTCGATACCACCAATCGCTATGTGTCTGTCGATCTCGACGCCAAACGTGAAGCCATCAGCAAGATAGAGCCATCTGGCAGAACGGTTCCCCAAAAGTCTGCCTGGAGGACCAACCACTCCCTCCTGGAGTGGCTTGAGGCCTTGTGAGGACAGAGTAATGTGAAGTCCTCATCGCCCAACCTCCTTCTTCCATAACGAGTTGCGCGATCAACTTCACATTACCGTGGTCTTACCATTAATCGATGATGATGAGGTCCGATTTCATGATCCGGCGAAGCCGATGTTCAGACGTCTTTTGGACCTCGGCGGTTTTCAGCAGCCGGATCAGATTCGTGACCCGCTCGAAGCAGACCTTGTATCCCTTGTCCACGGCCGTTCGGCCG
>RPRC01000359.1 GCA_003857395.1 Geobacter sp. | reverse complement strand
GCCTTAAACCGGACCGTGATCATTACCTTGGAGTATATGGCGGGTAATTAAGATGTTCTTGAATAAGGACCGGCTTGTCAAGGAGAAAATGATATGTGTCAGAAGCACGTAAACTGTCAGGGTTTATAGCACCACGATCTGTCCGTCCCATCTGTCGCCTATTGAGGTGACAGAGAGACGGACAGAAAGGTCTTTTTCCCCACTCATCCAATTGAATTTGCCTGGAATCCCCAATGTCCCTGACAAACATCTTGTCCATTCGTCAGCGGGCTTTCGGTGAACGACCTTATCTTTTGCCACCATAACACCAAGGAGACCCGAAAAAAGGGTCATATATGACCACTGAGTAATATATGACCCTTTTTATATGACTGTTAATGACAGCCTTGAAATGCTTTTTAAACTGATTATTCATAAAAATCAGAATTATGAGTGACGTGACGCTGAGTGTTGGAAACCTGGCACAACAATTGAAGTATAAAAAGCAGTGAATAAATAAATTGCCCGGAAAAGTATTCCGGGAACTGCAAAAACAATTACATAAAAGAAAGGGAAAAGTACCATGAAAAAAACAATGTATTGCTTAGCCCTGATAGTAACTGTGACGACTCTGTTTTTATTCAACGTCAGTTTGTTCGCATCCATGACGGATGAGCGCATCGAATCATCAGCTAAGAAGTCTTATGTGTTCAAGACCTACCTCAAGGGTGATGATATTAAAATCCAGTCCAAGGATGGCGTTGTCTCCTTGACCGGGACTGTTTCCGAGGAATCCCACAAATCATTGGCTCGGGAGACTGTTGCGAGCTTGCCCGGAGTTAAAAGCGTGGACAACAAGCTGGAAATAAAAGGTGAAGTCCCTGCTGCGTACACGGATGCATGGCTCATTACCAAAGTGAAATCCACACTTTTATTCCATCGGAATGTAAACGCCACTGGAACTGAGGTTTTAGCAAAAGACGGGACCGTCACCTTGCGCGGAGAAGCCACCAGCAAGGCCCAAAAGGATCTAACGACCGAATACGCCAAAGATGTGGAAGGTGTCAAAAACGTTCAAAACGAGATGACAGTCTTAACTGCCGCAACTAAGCCAGGCAAAAAAACGATCGGCGAAAAGATTAATTCCATTAGCGAAAAGATTGATGACGCGTCCATCACCGCCCTTGTCAAGACGACGTTGCTCTATCATCGTTCAACCAGCGCACTTAAAACCACTGTCGAGACGAAAGAAGGCGTAGTCATGTTGGGTGGCAAAGCCAAAAACGCGGCTGAAAAGGATCTGGCCACCAAACTCGTGAGCGACGTTCACGGTGTAAAGAAGGTAATCAACAACATGACCGTCTAATAAAAGGGAGAACGAAAAATGTCACTTGGCACAATCTTACTTGTAATTCTGATACTGGCACTTCTGGGAATAATCCCAGTTTGGCCGCATAGCCGGTCGTGGGGTTATAGACCCAGCAGCGGGGTAGGGCTGGTTGTGATTATCCTTGTGATCCTGCTAGTATCTGGCAGAATATAGTTCTTGAACCGAAACAGCTCGCGCATTCCCCGCTGCTTGCGGCGGGGTTAGCGAGCAAATTAAAAACAGATTATATTCCTTACGGTCGAAGACTCCCCGTCCGCTCTGCGGCGGGGAGCTTCAATCTCTGCTCGACAAGTAGAGCGCTGAGTTTGACAAATCGGAGGTCAAGAGCAGAATAGATGGAGCAGATCAAAAGGTCGACTACGACAAACAAAGATCAATGCTACTGCATCACAATCATAATGCATAAGAATAAACTTAAGGAGATGTCAACATGTTAAAAACACAAGATAATATCAAAACGATGAGCAAGGAAATGCAGCACATCATAGACCATGCCCATGCTCTCGTGGATGCTACTTCCGGGGAACTGGACGACCGGATCAAATCGGCCAGAGCCACTCTGAAGGAACGTCTGGAATCAGTCAAGAGCGAATACGGCGAGATTGAGGGCCGGATCCTGGACAAGGTCCATGCCGCTGACGAGTTCATTCACGTAAAACCATACTATGTAATCGGCGGCACCTTTATAACCGGCCTGTTCCTGGGCTGGTTCATGTCCAGGAAATAGCATGGCCGGCAAAGACAGGGAATGTCCGGCAGAAATCGGATATGGTGAGATGAGGCCGGCAACGTATGAACCGATACCTGAGAACATTTACTCAGAAGCAGCAAAGTCTAACATTAGAGTTCTTTTTGAAGTCATCGTGAAATAAGAGCACAAGGTCAAGGGGGCGCTCTCATGGACAGGATAGTGTTGCTGGCTGCGGGAAGTGGGAAAGGCTGGGGGGAGACAAAAAAATGATGTGTATAGGAGGCAAAAAAATGAAAAAGTTGTTTTTTGGAACATTGCTATTGGCGTTGGCACTTGTATTTCCTATTCCAGCGATGGCAGGGGTAGATGTAAACGTTAGTATTGGTCTGCCTCTGCCGCCGCCCATCGTATTTGCCGCGCCACCGGAGTTGATAGTGCTGCCTGAGACGAATATCTACGTCGTCCCTGAAATAGACGTGGACATCTTCTTTTACAATGGCTGGTGGTGGCGTGAGTGGGAAGGACGTTGGTATCGCTCGCGGAACTATAGTTCAGGTTGGGGCCACTATCGAAACGTTCCATCGTTTTATCCAGGGATACCCTCGGGCTGGAGGAATGACTACAGGGATCATCGTTGGAGAGGGAATCAGTGGAATCACCAACGAATACCTCATCAACAAGTTCAACGGAACTGGAAAGGATGGGAAAATAATAGGCATTGGGAGAAGCAACAAACTTGGGGTGTCCAAGGTTTGCAACCCCGCAAAGCGGTTAAACCACAGCACTCGGGGAAGCAAGAGAGAAACCATAAAAAAGGAAAGTAGAAAAACAGGCTTGTATATTTGAAGCTCCCTGCCGCAGAGCGGTCGGGGAATGCGCTCGCGTTTCTGTTCAAAGGAGCCTGCTGCGCCTTTTTCACTACCAAAGATGATCTGGTTGCATTGAGTTGCAATGCCAAAAACGCAAATGAAAAGGACCTGGTTATCAAACTCGTCAACGACGTAAGCGGCGTGAAGAGTTTAGGAACCTCATGAACAATAAGTAGTCCAAATAGATTCTACCGGCTTGCCGGTGGATCTGTTTGAAAGGAGGATCAAATGTTGTGGACGATTGCTGTAATACTGATAGTTTTGTGGGTGCTGGGGCTGGTGAGCAGTTACACGATTGGAGGGTTTATTCACATCCTGCTGGTAATTGCCATTATCATGGTGCTGGTCAATATCATTCAGGGGCGAAAACCTTTGGGATAAAGGAAGGTTTTATACGGCCAGGTTGAAGGTTGGAAAGAAGGAGCAAAATGAAAACGAACACACTGTTAGGCATCATGCTCATTGTTGCAGGGATCGTGGCCTTTGCGTATCAGGGCATCACATACACGACCAGAGAGAAAGTCGTCGATCTCGGTCCTCTCCAGGTGACTGCTGAGAGGACAAAAACGCTTTCACTTCCGCCGATCATTGGAGGTGCCGCCCTCCTGGGCGGCATTGTACTGCTGGTCGTGGGAAACAAAAAGGATTGATCAAAGGCAAAACGTGTCAATCACGAATACCTCTTTTTCTGAAGTAGATTTGAGATACCAGTCCGGCCGTCATATGGCGGCCAGGAAATCAAGCTGGACGGATTCACCGCGACAGCCGTTTTCGGCTTCTGGCACCAAGGTCTCCTGCAGGTCGCAAGATTTAAGACCAGGGAGTAAAAAGATGAAAGCCGCACACAAGGAGATTCATCATGAAAAATGTACTGAAATTATTGGTATTACTTATGATTTTATCATTACTTGTTCTATCATCATGCTTTCCGATTTTTCCAGAGGGACCGGGACATGGACCAGGACCATTACCGGGACCTGAACACGGACGAGGGCCAAGCCATATCCCAGGACCGAAGCACATGCCACCGCATCCGTAACTGAGAATTTTTCCCATTCGGCAGAATAACGTTGGTTTGACGTT
>RPRC01000358.1 GCA_003857395.1 Geobacter sp. | reverse complement strand
CGTACCGTACGATCCAGTTGTAGAACTTACTATTTGCCACTGACAGCCAGAAAATGAATCGTGTCAGCGGGATCTCTGTCCTCTCGCTCCATGCCTTGGTGAAATCAACGATGGAATCACGAGTATAATGGGGAACCCAGCCACCGGTTAAAGCTCCCCAAGTTCCTTTTTTAACTTGACGTGCTCCTCCATGAGCTCGGAGAGCACCTCATGTTTGCGGCGCAACTTCTCTTCCAATTGCTCGATGCGTTTCTCTTCTGCTCGCTTCAGGTGGTTGTTGTCGCGGGCAAATGCCGATGCACCATTTACAAAGAACTGCTGCTGCCATGTGTAAAAGATCTTTGGCTGAAGCTGGTACTCGTCGCATAGATCGGAGACCGGTACCCGCTCGATCAGGTGACGCTTGAGGATGATAACCTTCTACTCGAGGTTGTAGTTGTGACGTTTCTTTCGCATGGGCTTCCCTCTGTTTGCGTTGGTTTATCACAAACTGGCTAAAAGTCCAATTCACGCTGAGCCAAAACACAAGCGTGTGTTATGCTGTAGAAACGTAAATAACTACGGCGCAGAGCCACAATCAAGGAGGCAGGTCATTGAAAAGATTATCACATTTGTCGGTCTTGATGTTCATAAAAACACAATCGGTGTCGCCCTTGCTGATACCGGGCGCAATGCCGAGGTACGGCATTACACGGGACTATCGGTGGCGGTCTTGATCGCTTGGTAAACGGTTGTTGTCAAGGGAGTTGTCGCATTTTTAAGTTGCCGCCGAGGATGTAAAAACTGTGCAAGAAAGTATGCGTGGACAGATTCTCCCATGCACTGATTTCGAGACGAACCGTATTAATTTCTGTCCAGCATTTGCCTTAACTTTTTTATCAATTCCACTGGTGAATGCGGCTTTTCAATGAAATCAAATTCTTGTACGTTGATGCCCTTTCTGCAGATGATATCGGCCGTATAACCACTGGTGAAAAGAACCTTCGCATCGGGCCATATCTCCAGTATCCTGTCGTAGACCTCTTTGCCGTTTTTTTCGGGCATAACCACATCAAGAATTACAATATCTATTTTGTCCTTATGTTCAATGAATTTCTCCAAGGCATCCTCTCCGTCCACGGCTGTCAAGACCCGGTAGCCGAACTCCTTGAGAAATGATGCGTTGAGGTTTCGGATATCCTCATCATCTTCGGCAATCAGTACAGTCTCGGTTCCGGCCATTGGCGATGCAACCTGTTCGGGCCGGCTTTCCTCGCTTTTCTTATCGATCGCAGGAAAATATATGTTGAAAGTGGATCCTTTTCCGATGACGCTCCTGACATCGATGTAACCATTCTGCTGGCTGATAATCCCATAGGCTATCGAAAGGCCGAGACCTGTCCCCTTGCCTATCTCTTTGGTGGTAAAAAATGGCTCGTAAATTTTTTTCTGGGTATTCTCTTCCATTCCGATGCCTGTGTCGGAAACGGAAATATGGACATATTTCCCCGGCTTGCTAAAACCGTTTCTATTTATGAAATCATCGCCGATTTCTTCAATTCTCGCTGAAATTGTCAGTTCTCCTCCAGCAGGCATAGCGTCCCTGGCATTTGTCGCCAAATTCATGATGATCTGTTCAAATTGTCCGCTGTCTGCCATGACATAAAGTTCCTGTTCAGGGACTTTGGTCTTCAGCTTGATATCTTCCCCGATAAGTCGCAAAAGGAGCTCTTCCAACTCTTTTATTAGCTTGTTTACGTTAAGCGCTTTCGAATGAATGACCTGTTTTCTGCTGAAGGTCAGCAGACTCTGGGTCAAGTTGGCAGCCCTCTCCGATGAGGCAATTATCTGTCTGACAAAATGCCTCAGCGGGTCTTCCTCAGACATTTTCATAAACACCAAGTGGGCGTAGCCGCTGACCGCTGTAATGATATTGTTAAAATCGTGCGCCACACCTCCCGCAAGCTGTCCTACTGCTTCAATTTTCTGGGAATGGCAAAGTTGCGCAGCATGTTTCTCGATTTCCTGTTCCATATGATTGAAAAGGCGGTAATTACACAACAACTGGCCAAGGCAATGGCCATAAACCACCAGGAAGCGCTCATGCCATTCATTGAAAAATTGTGGTGTCGGATGGGAAATATTCAGTACTCCCAATACCTCCCCTCCAAACTGGAAAATCGGAACGCTGATCAGAGAGCCTATTATCTGATCGGACACGTTTTTAAAATGTGAATCAGCCGAACAGTCGTGACAATGCTGAAGACTTCTGTACTGGACCGCAAGGCCCATTATTCCCTCTCCGATGGAAGCTGTAACGGTGGAAGAATCCTGGTGTTTTGTGAATTCTGGATTTTCCCAGTTCTCCAGGTCATCCCAGTCAAGGCCCGTACAGTTGACCAGTTCCCTGTTTCTGAGCAAGAAAACGGAGCAGCGTTCTATATCGAGATTCTCCATCAGACCTTTCAACGCATTCCGAATCATTGTCGTCTCGTCAACGTTTCTCAGATCCACAGAGCTCAAGGCGCTCAAAGCGGAGAAGGAATCCAGTAGATGAATAATCCTGCTGTTCAGTTCGCCGTATGATTTGGGAAAGTCCTTATCCAATATCGGAACCATTTCTTGAAAGTAACAGAGCCATTTCGCTTATTCCCTCTATTTTATCGAATAACTTTGATGGCTTCGCAAAAAGGTATATCAAGCTAACGCATTGAAATAATTAAACATAACCGACTATTCCGCTTTACTGTTCAGTGGTTTTGAGGTAAGATAACCCAATTAAATCAACTGGTTATCTGGAGTTTCCGTGATTCACGTCAAAGACCACAAACAGTACGACATGTTCAACCTATTCGAGCATTTGGGGCCGAAACGACTGGCGCTTCTGGAATCTTCTTGGGTGCATCTGTTTCGGGAAGAGATCCTGCACAAGCTTCCTGCGGAAAAGCTGTTTCCCCTGCACTCTGAGCTTACGGGGCGTCGCACCAAGGAATTGTACGCCATGCTGGGTCTGGTCCTCTTGCAGCAAATGGAGGACCTGACCGACGAGGAAACCGCTTGTCAATTTGCCTTCAACATCATGTGGCAGTAGGCGCTGAATGTTACCGACGCCACCGATTTAAGCTCCTATGTGTCTCCTCGCACCCTCTGGACCATGCGGGACATTGTCGGCCGACTCAGCCTTGAACAGGCGATCTTTGAAAACATCACCGATGCCCTAAGAAAGCTCTTTGAACTCGACCCGTCAAAACAGCGTCTGGACTCGATTCACATCTTTTCCAACATGGCGCACCTGGGGAGAGTTCGGCTATTCGTGAAGACCATCCGGAAATTTCTAGTCAACCCTGAAACGGCACCACAATGACCTCTATCAATCCCTCGGAGAGGTATCTGCCCGGAAACGATGGCCAGTTTGCGGTAAAGCCGAGTGAATCGTCCCGAAAGCTCCAGGAGGTCGGCGCCGACTGTTTCCTGCTGGTCGAGCGGATCAAGGCGCATGAGGCTGTCGTTGCCATGACGAGCTATCAGCTCCTGGTTCGCCTGTTCAATGAGCAGTGCGTGGTTGCAAGCAGCGATTCCGGTGAAACAGTCACCATCAGGCAGAACAAGGATGTTCCGTCCAGTTCGCTCCAGAGCCCTTCGGACCCTGATGCGGGCTATAGCGGCCACAAGGGGAAGGGATACCAGATGCAGGTCATGGAGACCTATTCCCCGGACAAGAGCCAGCCGGACCTGATTACCCACATCAATGTGGAAGCGGCCCACGAAAGTGACGCCCATGCTCTGCTTCCCGCTATCGACAGTGCAGCGGCGCGGGAACTCTCTCCCACGGAACTTCTGGCCGATTCCCTGTAAGGCGGAGATGAGAACGTGGAGTAAGCCGGGATGCATGGGGTAGAGGTCGTTTCCCCGACCATGGGCGAGCAATCGCACGCAATCAGTCTCGCCGACTTTCAGTACTCCGAATCCGACAAGTTAATCTCCTGTCCCATGGGCCAAACTCCGCAACGGACCAAGACCGGCAAGAATGGCGGACAGATCGTTCTCTTCG
>RPRC01000357.1 GCA_003857395.1 Geobacter sp. | reverse complement strand
GTCTGGGTGATATTGCCGGCGGAAAAGACCTTGGTAACCGACCCCGGCATCGTGCCGAGACCGATCTCGATACCCGCTGCCTGGGTGGAGTTCGTCGAGGGCGCCCCGGTCGTTTTGATACTTTGATACATGACATCCTGGAAATCCGCGCGGCTCTTCTTGAAGCCGCTGGTATTGACGTTAGCCAGGTTATTGGCTATCACGTCGATATTCATCTGCTGTGCCTGCATCCCCGAAGCCGCCGTCCATAAAGCCCTGACCATAGTCCTGCCCCCTTTTATCTTCTTGCAATGGTGTGCAAAAAATTATTTTGTTCTTTCATGTAGGGGCAGGCCCCCGTGCCTGCCCTTGTCGGGCGGTCACGGAGGGCCGCCCCTACGCATTAACACCGCTCCCAGAGCTACACCTTACCCAGCTCGTTGACAGCCTTGGCCGTCATCTGGTCATAGTTTTGAATCATTTTCTGGCAAGTCTCGGAGGAGCGCGTCGTTTCGATCATCCGCACCATCTCCTCAAGGGAATTTACGTTCGATCCTTCCAAATAGCCCTGCCTGACAACCGTATCCTTCGCCGGTTGCGGCGCTGCATCTGTGTTGTTCGGCATGAAGAGGGCACTGCCGATTTTTCTCAGATCATAGGGCTTCGGGAAATCGACCACGTCAATGGTTCCCGTCTCCTGGCCCTCCACCAAAATCTTGCCCTTTGCATCAAAGGAAACGCTGCCGCCATTGATAACGATCGGGGCGCCATTTCCCAGCACTTCATAACCATCAACGGTAACCAGCCTGCTGTTTGCATCCAACTTGAAATTACCCTGCCGTGTATAGGCTTTCCCTTGCGGGGTATTAATCGCGAAAAAACCTTCTCCATCAAGGGCAATATCAAAGGTGTTGTTAGTCACCTTTACCTGGCCGACGGAATAATCAATTGCATAGCTCTCTTTTATCAACATCGGAGAATCCGCCGAACCTTCAGTCCCTTGCAGATTTGAATTAGCCAGTATGGCCTGGAAACTGATGGTGTCCTTTTTGAATCCTGGTGTGTTGACGTTGGCCAGATTATTGGCCAGCACATCCAATTGTTTCATCATCGCCATATTCCCGGAAATGGCGCCGTAGATTCCGCTGTTCATGGGGAAGCTCCTTTAGCCCGCCATATTCTTCATTTTGACTTTCAGGCGAATGACCGCTTGACTGTGCAACTGGGAAATGCGCGATTCGGTTAGATTCATGATCTCGCCAATTTCCTTCAGGTTCAACTCCTCATAGTAATACAGGGTTACCACAAGCCGCTCCTTTTCCGGCAACGATTCGATTGCGCCACCAAGTACCTGGAGAAGTTGTTTTGCCATCATCTGATTCTGAGGATTATCGACACCCTTGTCCGAGAGAAAGTTCAGAAACCCAAAGGAGCCCCCTTCATCGTCCTCATGAAAATCATCCAGACTCATGAAGGAAAGAGAGTGGACCTCTTCCATCAGCTGAAAGTATTTTTCCAGATCCATGCCCATGGCCGCAGCCACCTCTTCGCTGCTGGGATTACGGCCCAGTTTCTGCTCCAGAACGGAGAACTCATGTTCGAGGCGTTTGTACTTCTCCCGAAGTGTTCGCGGCAGCCAGTCCTGGGCGCGGAGCTCATCCATAATAGAACCCATGACCCGCTTTTCGGCAAAAGTCTTGAAAAGGATCCCTCGACTCGGATCGAAGCGCTCAGCCGCGGTAATAAGGCCAATAACCGCAACGCTCATGAGATCCTGCTGGTCAAGGTGTTGCGGAAGTTTTGAGGAGATCCTTCCCACGAGGTATTTCACCAACGGAAGATGCGTTAGTACCAGTTCGTCCCTGTTCTGGCAGGTACTGACCTGGCGATCCGTTTCATATGCCTTTGCGAGAGTGTTCATAATAGCTCCGATACAGGTCTGGAAGCCTCATTGCTTCCGGATTGGAAGATCCGGTCAAAAGCCGTGATCCCAAAATTCATCTCAGTATTCTCCGAGAATCAGTTCCGCTACTTTTTTGCCCGATGCCGGTTCAATATCTTCGGGAACCCTCTGTCCTCTCGTGAAATACGAGAGGGGCAGCTTGTTCTCAATCTGCAGATTGACGATCGAGCCGAACGAACTGCTTTCGTCCAGCTTGGTAAACAGAAGCCTGCTGATGGGAAGCGCTCCGAAACTTTCCACGATCCCGCGCAGTTCCCGCTCTCGCGTTGTGGCAGCAACACAGAGATGAGTCTCAATGGTGAAAGATGAATCCAGCATCGAGCGCAGTCCTTCAATGGTATCCTTGTCTTTCGGGCTTCTGCCGACCGTATCGATCAGGACCAGATCCTTGTCGGTATGGGCCGCAAGGGCTTTTTCCAGTTCCTTCGGGGTTGAGGCCACTTCGAGCGGTACACCCATGATCTTGGAATAGGTTTTGAGCTGTTCAACCGCGCCAACGCGAAAGGTATCGATCGTTACCAATGCTATTTTTGCCTTCCGTCCAATCGTGTAGAGCGCTGCAAGTTTCGCAATAGTGGTGGTCTTGCCCACTCCAGTGGGTCCAACCAGTGCCACGATTTTGGTGCCATTCTTTTTCAGCCTGATGGGCCCCGAGCATTTGATGGTTGCGTCGAGAGACTCCTTCAACAAGCCTCGGAGATCTTCCTCACCATCTATCTGTTTTCCTGAGCTTTTCACCTTTTCCAGCAAGACATGAATGGAAGCCTCGACAAGTCCGGCTTCATGCAGGGTGGCAGATACACGAGCTAACGAAGCAGTTTCTTTCTTACTCAGGTCCGTTGCAGCACAGGCAAGGTTGCCGGCAGTTACGCGTGGGTCCCGGGAAAAACCGGGAAATGCTCCGACTGTCTCTCCCTGAACCGATTCGAGGAGAAGTTTTTTCAACTCCAGAATTTCGCTGTTCGCCTCCTCCCGCTGGGAAAAATCCTTTCCGGGCGCAACATCTCCCCCTTCGGACCTGGTTGCCGTCGCAGCTGGAGCAGATTCCTGCCGGGTGCTGCTTTCCTTGACCAGCAAGGAGTCGACTCTCTCCCTGAGCTCTTTCAGTTCACGGGCAAGCGGCTCAAGCATGGCATTCCGGAATTCATCACGGGTGGTTTCTTCTCTGCCCACAGTTTCGCGATAGTGCGCGACATTCCGCTGAGGGGCAGTGTCAACCGTTGCAACAATGCGGAACACCGGCTTGGTGAAAAAACCCAAAAGCCCTTTGCGGCGCTCCTTGCGCGATGAAATAATCATGGCGTCAGGCCCCAACTCGGCCTTCACCAACTGCATAGCCTCTGCCATATTTACCGCCTGAAAGGTTCTAGTTTGCATCTGCGCTGACAACTCCTATGGATTGAATTTTTATATTCGCTGGGATTTCATTGTGAGAAAGGACCGCCAGGCTCGGCAGAAATCTTTCCGTCAGCTTCTTGACGTGACGTCGTACCGATGGGGAAGCGAGCAGCACCGGATGACTTCCCGTCTGATTGAATTTGTCCATTCCCTGCCGAATGTTTTGCAGAATACGCTGGGCAACGCCAGGTTCGATGGCAAGGAAACCACCCTGGTCTGAGGGCTGGACCGATTCCGCGATGATCTCTTCGACTTGCCGATCCAGGGCCAGGAGCGAGAGCACATCACCATCCTGCTTGTACTGTTCGACGATATAACGACCCAGACCCTGACGGACAAATTCCGTGAGCATGTCGGGATCCTTGGTCAGGCTTCCGTAGTCGGCCAGAATCTCAAGAATGGTTCTCAGGTCGCGAATCGATACGTTTTCCTTCAACAGGCCATGAATTACCTTGAGTACAGTACCGAGGCTGAGCAGCGAGGGAACAAGTTCATCAACCACCTTCGGACAGCTGGTGGCGAGATTATCGAGAAGCTGCTGCAGTTCCTGCCTTCCCATCAGTTCGTGAGCATGCTTCTTGATGATTTCACTGATATGGGTGGCCATGATGGTTGTCGAATCGACAACCGTATAGCCGCTGATCTGCGCATGTTCTTTTTGCGTACCTTTGATCCAGACGGCCGGCAAGCCGAAGACCGGTTCG
>RPRC01000356.1 GCA_003857395.1 Geobacter sp. | reverse complement strand
TCACGAAACCTGCCGGAAGCAACATCAGCGGCCAAATCCCGCGAGGTAGCCGAGACAACGCGCACATCGACCTTTTTTGTCGATGCTGCTCCCACAGGGCGAATCTCCCCTTCCTGCAGAACGCGCAGTAATTTCACCTGAAGGAAAGGCGGCATTTCTCCAATCTCATCGAGAAGAAGAGTCCCTGAATCAGCTTGTTCAAAAAGGCCAGCCTTGTCGGCAACCGCATCGGTAAAGGCACCCTTGACATGGCCAAAAAGCTCGCTCTCAAGAAGGTTCTCCGGGATAGCTCCACAATTCACGGCAACAAATGGCGCCTTTTTCCGATTACTGTTGAAATGAATCGCCCGTGCAATCAGTTCCTTGCCGGTCCCGGACTCTCCGAGGATCAGTACGGTAGTCTTAAAATCACAGACTTTTTTTACCAGAGAAAATATCTCCCTCATCCGGGCGGTTTTCCCGACAATGCTGGAAAAAGAATACTCCCTTTCCATATCCTCTCGCAGGCGGCGATTCTCTTCTTTCAAATGCTCACGCTCTTCAGCCTTTTTCAGAACAAGGATGATCTCATCATTTTTAAACGGCTTTGAGATATAATCGTAGGCCCCCATTTTCATGCATTCGATGGCCGTATCCACCGTTCCATAGGCAGACATCATTACGATCGTACTGCTTATTCCAGAGTCTAGTGAGCGCCGCAGAAACTCCGGCCCGTCGACAACCGGCATTCTGATATCACAGAGGATGAAATCATACGACGAGGCCAGAGACATAGACAGTGCCTCTTCTCCATCGGAAGCAATATCTACAACATAGCCCTGTTTGCCCAGTACAACCTGCAACATATGCCGCAGGTTTGCCTCATCATCAATAACAAGTATTTTCTTTTTTTCTTCTGATTTTTTCATAGCTGGTGCCTGTTTTTCGATTACAGTTACGGTTACGTGCAGAGTGCGACAAGTCTATCATCCCGAGCGAAGCGAAAATATGAAGTAGAAAACGAATAGCCCTCGGAGATTACGTAGTTTCCATCCAAAAACTCCAAAACAGAGCTGTCCCTAGTTGGGCTGGGGCTTTATCGGAGTCTCTCGTACGGCTTTATGGCAAGACAGCGACAGCAAAGAAAGCGCCATAATCCAGCAGGTAGTCTGTACTGTGCCACGGGTGGCGACCGATTACGAGAGGCTTCGAGGAAGTTCCAGCCCAGCCTCTGTCGAAGCTTTCCGGATGAAAACTAAGCAGTAGTGCGGTTAGAAACCTCAATTACCCCGACATCGCGATCGGCAGCCAGACGGTAAAGGTAGTCCCTTTTCCGAGAGTACTTTCAACGGTGATGCGTCCTCCCAGAGAGTCAACAATCCGCGCTGTTACGGCAAGACCCAGTCCCGTGCCCTTCCCCGGCTCCTTCGTGGTGAAAAACGGATCAAAGATCCTCTCAAGATTTTCCCTGGCTATGCCGCTTCCGGTATCACAGACGTCGATCCGAAGGTAGTGATTTTCGCCAAAAGGAGCCATTGGGGTAAAAAATGCTCCCCGGAAATCATCCTTACGACGGCCCCTCATCTCTTTTTCGCCTTGTGGAGAAGTATCCGAAAAATGCTCCCCATCAACAGACACGGCGATGGTCAGCGTTCCTGCATCCGGCATGGCATCTCGGGCATTGATGATGAGATTCGTAAAGACCTGCAGTAACTCTTGACGATCGGCAGTCAAAAGGGGCACCGGCTCCTTGGCAGAGAGAGAAACTGAAATATTTTTTAAGACTCCCTGTCCGTCAAGCATATCAATTGTACTCTGCAGAACCTCGAGGATTGCGACATCTTCCCAGTCCTTGCGGGAGGGACGGGCATAATCCAGCAGACTGCGAATAATCCGATCGACCCGGCCGGCTTCCGCTTCAATTCTGCCGAGATAATCGAACTTTTCGGAATCATCCTGCAGCTCATCTCGTAAAATTCCGGCATAACCCATAATGGCTGCGAGCGGTGTGCCTATCTCATGAGCCGTTCCTGCGGCAAGCAGCCCAACTGATGCCATCTTTTCAGTGCGGATTGTTTCCTGGCGGGCAATCTTGAGTTCATTATTGATACGCTCCAAGGACCGGATATGATCATCCACCTCATCTTTCTTCTTGCGAAGGGCAGCAAGCATCCCGTTAAAGGCCTCTGCCAACTCAGCAATCTCCTGCCCCCCAGGGACAGGAACCCGACAACTCAAATCACCGTCCGCTATTTTCCCTGTTACCGCCAGAAGTTGACGCATAGGTAAAACAATGCAGCGGGACAGGAGGTACGAGCCAAAAACAAGAAGCAGTAGAAAATCCAGCAGAAAATACGTTAGAAAAATAGTGCGGGTTCTGCTCAGCCGCTCATATTCCGGAACGAGAGAGAGGGTAAGGCGTGCCGCGCCAATAATAAAATCACCGTTGCGGATTGGAGCATAGCGTGAAAGAACCAGACCGTTATCAGATATCGAAACGGACTCGATGCCGTTTTCCAGGACTTGGCGGAGACGGGCATCGGACGTTGATGCATCCGCGATCCGATAGATCTCCTTCCCTTTTCGGTCAAGAACAAGAATACCGCGAAAATATTTTTCCGCAGCCAGACGGGTTGCAAACCGATGAGCAGCGGTAGCATCGACGCCAGTTACGGGATTTTCCGGCAGAAGGTGTAGAAACGCGGAAAGGAGCAGGCGCCCCTCTTCGTTTTTTTGCGCCAAGAGGTCCTTTTCGGAGGTTTTGAACGAGATGAGGCTGAGCAACAGCCAGGTGAATATCAGCAGGCAGGAAAGAGATGCAAGAATAGCGAAGGTCAGGCTGAACCTGAATTTCTTCATGATATGTGTCTACCCCCTTACCGTGCCTCCGAGGGCGAGATACCACTGAATCAGTTGTCTGCCGTAGAAAATGAAAAGTACTGCGCCGAAAGCGAGGAAAGGCCCAAAAGGGATCGGCAGCTGAGAATCTTTTTTCCGGATCGCCATCAGCGTCAAACCCACGACCGAACCGAAGAGCGAACTGGTAAAGATGATAAACGGAATGGATCTCCAACCCAGGAACGCTCCCATCATGGCGAGAAGCTTTATGTCGCCGCCACCCATCCCCTCTTTCTTTGTCAAAAGCTGGTAACCATAGGCCACGAGGAGCAGGCTGCCACCACCGGCAACGATACCGATGAGCGAATTTTGCCAGCCAAGCCAAGGAAGAAAAAAGGAAGAAGCAAATCCGGCGACAATGCCCGGCAAGCTTATGCTGTCAGGAATTATCTGGTGTTCAAGATCGATGAAGGTGATGACCACGAGCGCCATGCAGAAGAGAAACAGTACGAAGAAGGTCGGGGACAGGTGAAATTTCATAAAAAGGAACAGAGTAAGAAGAGCGCTGAGCAACTCCACAACCGGATACTGCCAAGAGATGCGAGTACCGCAGGCACGGCATGTGCCGCGCAGCAGCAGGTAACTGATAACAGGGATATTATCGAAGGCTCGTATTTTTGTCCCGCACTCAGGGCAATGGGATGAGGGGAAAACGATGGATTCTGCACGGGGAATGCGATAAATACAAACATTCAGGAAAGAACCGACAACCGCACCAAAAAGAAACACAAATATGCTCATAAGGGTCATTTGGGTCATCCGGCTCTCCGTTCCAGGATAATCAGACTGCCGGCAAAGTCAAGCACAGGGGCCGACCCTGCCGGTCAGAAAGGAATACAGCTGCTTACAACTCAGATCAATCTGCGAATTTTTTCGAGATTCTCCAGAAGGACCTGCTTCTTATTGGTAAACTCTTCCAGTTTTTCCCGTTCCTTGGCAACGACAACAGCGGGGGCACGTCCGATAAACTCCTGATTTTCCAGTTTTTTCCCAAGGAAGTCGATATCCTTCTCCACCTTACCGAGTTCCTTCAGCAGGCGTTTTTCCTCTTCCTCTACGTTTACCAGCCCTTTCAGGGGAATAATGATCTGCACATCACCCGCAACCTGAACCGCAGCATCGGCCGGCCTCTCCGGTGCCTTGCCCAGAGCCAGGTCGGAAAGGCGTGCCAGACTCATGACATACCCCTCATTGCGCTTCAGAAT
>RPRC01000355.1 GCA_003857395.1 Geobacter sp. | reverse complement strand
TCATACACGCAGAGTATCGGAAGACGTCTTGCCAGGGAAGGGCATCCCGGATTACGGGCGCCATCAGCGCGCTGCAAGGGGGTGAACGTTGCCGTCTTTAACCCCGGCCTGCTTTCCAATCCACGCAATCACCTGTATCTGACCTACCGCTTTGATCCCGCAACCAGGAGCGTCGAGGTAGAGAGACAGCCGGGAGAATTTCTGCTGACGGTGAGTTTCTCTTCGACGGAATCATGACCTGCCAGGTTTTCAAAACCTGGCAGGTCTCTGTACTGACAGGACCTGGCGGAGGGAGTTGTGGGTGACTTTAGAAAATTGCTCCATGGAAAGGGACGATCATGAGTAAAGTGCTTGCAATTAATGGTTCATATCGGGATGAAGGGATGACCGATCAGGCTGTCGAGGCCTTGGCAGAGGCTTTAGAGGAGGCAGGGTCCGAGGTCGAGATTATTCTTCTCCGCGACTACCCTGTTGAATTTTGCCTGAATTGCCGTGTCTGCACCCAGATGGCCGGTGCTGCGCCGGGGGAGTGTGTTCAGCAAGATAAAATGCAGGAATTGATTGATAAGATTGAGCGAGCAGATTGTTATATTCTCGCATCGCCGACGAACTTCGGGTCGGTCACCGCCATTTTTAAACGTTTTATGGAACGGTTGGCAGGGTATGCTTATTGGCCGTGGGAGCTGAATGGGCCACAGTATCGAAAAGCGCAGTCCCCAAAGAAAAAAGCCCTACTGGTCTCTTCGTTCGCGGCACCGGCAATTTTAGCACGCTGGTTTTTTGGAACCGATAAGCAGCTTAAAATGACGGCAAAGGTGCTCGGTGCCGAAGTCGTTGGTTCTCTGTATACGGGGATGATCGCGAGGGAACCGCAGCCGAAGCTGTCTGAATCTGTCCGGGCGAAGATCCGGTCATTGGCGGGGAGATTAATCTAAACGGTTGAAGGAGAGACCAGACCTGCCAGGTTTTGTAAACCTGGCAGGTCCCTTTAACCGGCAGTAGCGAGTTTGATAAAGGTAGATGGAAACCATGTCAATTACATGGTCAAGCAAGAAAACAGTACGGTGTCACGGTGATGCTTGATGTTACCTGGCGAAAGGAACTTTGCATGGCTTTATATTTTGCTGTAGTAATCGTTCTTATCGTTATTTCAGTAACGGCACTGACCTACAACAGGCTAGTGACGCTGCGTAATATGGTCAGGGAGGGTTGGAGCGGCATAGATGTGCAGCTCATGCGCCGCGCGGCACTCATTCCGAACCTGGTCGAAACGGTGGAGGGCTACATGGTGCACGAACGAAACCTGCTTGCCGAGATTGCCGAGTTGAGAGCCCGGAGCCTCGGGACCGAAAAAGTCGGCGAAAAAGGCGAGATCGAGACAGCCCTGTCCAGGTCCTTGGGGAGCCTTATTGCCGTGGCGGAGGGCTATCCGGACTTGAAGGCCAGCCGGAATTTCCTGGAGCTTCAGAAGGAACTCACCGATAGTGAAGACCAGATCCAAATGGCGCGACGTTACTACAACGGCACGGTGCGCAACCTCAACATTGCCGTCGAATCTTTTCCGAGTAACCTGATTGCCAGGCTATTTTCCTTTGTCCAGGCGGAATTTTTCGCCATTGACGACGACAATGACCGGCAGGCTCCGCAGGTCAGTATAGAGAGTCAAAAATGAAAAAGCTTCTGCTTATCCTTATCCTCTTAGTTTTCTTCCCCCGGCTGGTGTTTGCCGGGGGCGAAGAGCGAATCCTCAACTATGACTCGTTCATAAAGGTCAAGCCTGCCGGGGATATGACCGTGACCGAGACGATCAAGGTTGTCTGTGAGGGCAACAAGATCAAGCACGGCATCTACCGCGATTTCCCCACCCGTTACAAGGACGGCTATGGCAACACGATGAAGGTGGCCTTCAAGGTCCAGGCCGTGCTGAAAGATGGCCGGCCCGAGCCATGGTGGACAGAGGACAAGAGTAACGGTGTGCGGGTTTATATGGGCCGCAAGAATGTCACCCTGGAACCTGGCGAATATACCTATGTGCTGTCCTACCGCAGCGACCGGCAGCTCGGTTTCTTCAAAAAGCACGACGAATTGTACTGGAACGTGACCGGCAACGCCTGGGAGTTTCCCATCGATACGGTCACTGCCACGGTGGAGCTGCCGCCTGGGGCCGAGGTCCTCTCGACGGAGGCCTACACCGGATTGTCTGGCGATAAAGGCACGGATTTCACTGCCGGCCCCGACCCGCATGGTCGCGCCGTGTTCCGTACTGCCAGAGTCCTCGACCCCCAAGAGGGTTTGACTATCGTGGTCATGTGGCCCAAGGGCTTTGTTCGAGAACCCACCAGGGCTGAGAAGACCAAGGCTTTTTTTACCGATAACCGCAGCACAGCCGCGGGTGCGGCAGGTATCGTGATTTTGCTCCTCTACTACTTCTTTACCTGGCTCAAGTTCGGCAAGGATCCGGAAGAGGGTGTAATCATCCCGCGCTATGAAGCCCCCAAGGGTTTCTCGCCAGCGGCGGTGCGCTATATCATGCGTATGGGTTTCGATGACAAGGCCTTTGCGGCGGCCCTTGTGAATATGGCGGTCAAGGGCTACCTCACCATTGACGAGGACCCGAACGGTGACTACACGCTTACCAGGAAGGACCAGGACTCCAGCGGACTTTCCCGTGATGAGGCGCAGATTGCCAACCAGCTCTTTCTCAACAGGGTCACACTTGTCATAAAAACCGCGAACCACGCCACCATAAAAAAGGCTCTCAAGGATCACCAGAAGAGCCTGGCTGTGGATTATGAAAAGATCTATTTTCTTACGAACAAAGGCACCCTGATCCCCGGGCTGGTCATCTCCGTGCTTGCCCTGGTGCTTATAGTGCTCCTGGGCAGGAGCTTGGCCCAGGCGGGATTCATGACCGTCTGGCTCTCTGTGTGGACAGCCGGCTGTGCACTGCTCGTCTATCGGGCATTTTCGTTGTGGAAGGCGGCGCTAACAGGCACTTCACATAAGATCACAAGTTTCATCATGGCGTTGTTCACCAGCCTTTTTGCTCTGCCATTCCTTGCGGGCGAAGGTTTCGGCCTGTGGGTTTTCGCCTCTGCCACATCGATTCCCGCGGTCCTGTGCATATTCACCATCGTGCTGCTCAATATCCTCTTTTACCACCTCATGAAAGTTCCCACTATCAAGGGCCGCAAGACCATGGACCAGATCGAGGGTTTGAAACTCTATCTTTCCGTTGCAGAGAAGGACCGGCTCAACCAACTGCTTCCGCCCGAAGAAAAAACTCCAGAGATCTTCGAAAAGTTTCTCCCCTATGCCTTGGCTCTGGATGTGGAGCAGGAATGGTGCGAACGGTTCGCTGATGTCCTGGCAGCGGCCCGTGCCGAGAACAGGTACACGAACACCTGGTATACCGGCAGCAGATTTGCCACTGTTGGCGCAGCCGGATTGGCGTCGAGTCTGGCCGCAATGTCTTCGAGCATTTCCTCATCGTCCTCGCCGCCGGGTTCCAGCTCGGGCGGCGGCGGTGGCGGATCCTCCGGCGGGGGGGGCGGCGGTGGAGGTGGCGGCGGCTGGTAGGACCAATAGACGGTTAACGAAATCCTGAACCAGACCTGGGGATCGAGGTCTCCCGCGACAGGCAGACTTGCCGGCCTGCGCATGATTCCGACCATGATGAAGAAGTTCAGGGTCAATAATGCTTCGCGAACCGCTGCCGAGTGGCTCGGGCACACCTTGAACCGTGAAGGGAAATATTTCGGCACCAGCGTTCTGTCGAAAGAAGACAATGTTCTCGAACTACGCTGGTGAACTGGTCAGTATGAGCATAAATGAGAGTTTAAATGGCGTTTCCCTGATATCCGATCGGAGGGCAACATCGTTTCAAAGGAGGATATCCCGTGAAGAGAAGAAAACTCACTATCATTTTTTTAGTTTTCATCGGCATCCTGGTCCTGCTTTCGGGAGGGGCACTAGTCCTGGTCAAGATACTGGTAACTCCCGAAATGCTCCGGAAAAACGTCCTGCCCCAGGTGGAAAAGGTGATCCAGCGCCGGATTGAAATGGCCGACGCGAAAATCGGGCTCTTTTCCGG
>RPRC01000354.1 GCA_003857395.1 Geobacter sp. | reverse complement strand
ATGCTACCCGTGTCGAGCAGTTCTGGTCACTCATGGTATCCAAGTGTTTGTTCCGGGATGATGCTTCACGTAAAATCCTCGGCTACCTGGTGCGGAGGCCGATTGGCGATGGTTTTTATGTTATCAAGGGTGAATTGACCCTTCCCGATGAGAATGCCTTTGTCGAAAATCCATCGCTCCTGATGAAGCTGTTCGAATATGCGCAGAAGCATGATGTTGAGATCAGCATGCATGTGCAGAACCTTGTCCGCAGGAACCTTCATCTGGTGAATGACAAATTTCGCCGGAACCGCGAGGTAAACCAATCATTTTTTGCCATACTTCGATCTCACAAGAAGGTAGGGAGTACCCTCAAGAAAATGCACTACCTGGGGTTCCTGATCCGCTTCATCCCTGAGTTTGAGCGCATCTATTGCAAAGCCCAGCACGATCTCTACCATATCTATACGGTGGATGTGCATTCGCTCTTTGCGATTGAGGAAATTACCCGCCTTACAACTGGCGAACATCGTGAATTGCTGCCCCTGCTGACGACACTTGCCGGTGAAGTTGCAAAGCCTGAGCTTCTGCTGCTCGCGGTTCTGCTTCACGATATCGGGAAAGGCGAGGGCGGGAATCACTCGGAAAAGGGCGCCGAAATGATGCCGACCATTGCTCGACGCCTTGGCCTTACCAAGGAGGACAGTGAACGCCTGGAATTTCTGGTGCGCAATCACCTCCTTTTTGCCCACATCGCCCAGCGGCGCGATCTTCATGATGAAAAGATGATTATCCAGTTTGCTCGACAGATGGGGACCAGCGAAACCCTCAAGATGCTCTACCTGCTGACCTATGCAGACCTCAAGGCGGTTGGTCCCGAGATCTGGACCGACTGGAAAGCGATGCTGATGGAGGAGCTATACAAGAAGACTTTTGCCGTACTGGAGCGGGGTGACTTCAAATACGAAATGGGCAGCGATCGGCTGAAGAAGATCCGGAAAGAGGTTCTGAAACTCCTGGAAAACGAGTATTCGTCCGCTGTTGTCAAGGAGGAGTTGAAGGCTCTCAGTATCAGGAACCTCCTGTCAAATCCGCCCGCCGTGATTGCTGAAGAGGTCAGAATGTTGCTGGCCCTTGGAGATTCGCCATTCCTTACGCGGGTGCAGCATGCGCCGGACGGTTCCTACTCGAATGTGACCATCTGCACCTTGGATATCCCGGGTCTGTTTTCCATGATTACCGGAGTGATGGCGGCCAACGGCATGAACATTCTGGGCGCTCAGATTCATACCAGCAGCAATGGCAAGGTCCTGGATGTCTTGCAGATCAACTCCCCTCAGGGGCTTATCTTCACCGACCCTGTCCGCTGGGAGCGAATGGAGGAAGACCTGCTACAGGTTATCCAGGGTAAGATTCAGGTCCACACTCTGGTGGAAAAACGGTATCGTCCCAGCGTGCTGGTTGAAAAAGTCAAGCCCCGCTTTCCGACGGTTATCGAAGTCGACAATGATGTTTCCGATGACTATACTGTTGTCGATATATATACTCATGATAAGGTAGGTCTGCTCTACTGCATCTCGAGCACCCTGACCAAGCTGGGCCTCTATATCGGCATTGCGAAAATATCGACGAAGATTGACCAGGTGGCCGATGTCTTCTATGTAAAGGACATCTTCGGCCAAAAGCTGACTTCGGCTGATAAACTGGCGGAAATCAAGCAACGTCTGTATGAGGCGATCGATGAGGCATGAAAGAGTATCTTGATCTATTTCTCTCCTACCTGGTAGTGGAAAAGGGGCTTTCCGACAACACTCTCGAAGCCTATCATCGTGATATCGAGAGGTATCTTTCTTTTCTGGCGCGGCAGAAGATCGACGAACCAGCGCGCATCCGCCCACTGGACATTGCCTCGTTCCTTGGCTGGCTTAAGGAACTTGGTCTCGCTCCCCGGAGCAGGGCGCGCGCTTTATCCTGTGTCCGGATGTTTCACCGCTTTCTCGAAATCGAGAACCACTGTGACGGGAATCCGGCCTCGCTGATTGATGCGCCCAGGGCGGTCAACAAATTGCCGGTGGTTTTGAGTTTCAGGGATGTTGAACGGCTGCTATCCGCGCCATCCGGGGATATTCCGGAAAATGTCCGGGACCGAGCCATGTTGGATCTTCTTTATGCAACGGGGCTTCGGGTCTCCGAATTGGTGCTTCTGAAGGTGCGGGAGGTCAACAGGACGGCCGGGTTTCTTCTTACCTGCGGCAAAGGGGGCAAGGAGCGGCTGGTTCCGTTGGGGGAGGCGGCGGTAGCGTCCCTGGATGAGTACCTGGCAAAGGCACGATCGAAGCTGGACAAAAAGGGCGGAAGCGACTATCTTTTTCTTTCCCGGCTCGGCACGCACATGACACGCCAGGCTTTCTGGAATATTATTAAAAAAAGGGCTCACGAGGCAGGCATCGCAAAAAATATTTCTCCGCATACCCTGCGGCATTCGTTTGCCACTCATCTTCTGGAGAATGGCGCCGACCTGCGGAGTGTCCAGCTTATGCTCGGGCATGCTGATCTCTCGACAACCCAGATTTATACCCACATCACTCGGGAGCGGCTGAAGAAAATACATGAAGAATTTCATCCCCGGGCCTGATTGTTCGTAGCCGGCTGACAAGGTTTTCGTACTGTAGATGCAAGAAAGGAAGAATGCATGAAATATATTGTTTTGCTCGGTGACGGTATGCCTGATGAAGGGATTGCGTCTCTGGGCGGGAAAACCCCTCTGCAATTTGCCAGGACCCCTGCCATGGATTTTATGGCGCAACGGGGGCTGCTGGGTCTCGCGAACACGATTCCGCCAGGGTATCCCCCGGGGAGCGACGTGGCAAACCTGTCGGTTTTCGGTTATGATCCGCGAACCTGTTATACCGGAAGGTCTCCCTTGGAAGCCGCCAGCATGGGTGTCAGCCTGGGGCCCGACGATGTCGCGTTCCGTCTGAATCTGGTTAATCTGCGCACTGAAGACGGAACTGTTTTCATGGGTGATTA
Organism: Geobacter sp.; assembly: GCA_003857395.1. The sequence goes on along the minus strand of RPRC01000354.1, from coordinate 1,127 downwards.
CTCTTCCGGACACATCACCACGGAGGAAGGCCGGGAGCTGGTAGCTGCACTAGCCGCTGAACTGGGGAATAGCGAATTCGAGTTCCATCCCGGGGTAAGCTACCGTCATCTGCTCGTCTGGCGGAATGGAAAGGAGAAGCTTGAGCTGACTCCTCCCCATGATATCTCCGGAAAGTGTATCGAACACCATCTGCCCAAAGGGGACGGATCCGACACACTCCTGCGACTCATGGAGCAATCGCAATCGATTCTCACGAATCACCCGTTGTACCGTCAACGCCTGGAGGCTGGCAAGACGCCGGCCAATTCCATCTGGCTCTGGGGGCACGGCAAGGCTCCGCGGATGGAGACCTACCGCGACAAGTTCAACCTTTCCGGTGCTGTCATTTCTGCGGTTGACCTGATTCGGGGGATAGGGGTCTGCGCCGGTCTCGAAGTCATTAAGGTGCCCGGAGCAACGGGCTATCTGGACACAAACTACCAGGGAAAAGTGGATGCTGCACTGGACGCCCTTGAGCGTCATGATTTCGTCTACCTGCACGTGGAGGCTCCTGACGAGTCCTCCCATTCAGGAAGCGTCGAGAACAAGATCCAGGCCATCGAGGATTTCGACGCCAAGATCGTGGCACCGATCTGCGCGGGGATCAAAAAATTCGGGGAGTACCGGATACTCTGCACCCCGGATCACCCCACGCCGACCCGTCTCATGACCCACACCAGCGATCCCGTCCCGTTCATCATCTACCGGGGGGAAGAGGCTGTAAAAGCGGGGATTGCCGGGTATGACGAAGTTTCCGCTGCAAAGACCGGCCTTGTTCTGGAGGATGGCTTCCGATTGATGGAGCTGCTGACAGGGGAGTAGCGCGAGTTGCAGAGGAAAGATATGAACAGGATGGGGCTTCGGAATACACGGAGCCCCATTTTTTTGCGGAGAAGATATGAAACTTATCACCCCTAGCCCCTTCTAAAATAGGAGGGGGACTTTGAGTTCAGGATGGGGTCTTTGTGCAACATGGAGATAGGTTACATTTTAACCTGTGGACATGGGTTACACTTTCATTGACTTATGCTCCAGTTTTTGGAGCTTGACGTCGAGAATACCGATAGGATGGAAGCCGAATCTTATT
>RPRC01000353.1 GCA_003857395.1 Geobacter sp. | reverse complement strand
GTGCCGGTGGTGTGCTGAGTAACGCCCATAGTATAAAGAATAGAGCCCTTTTCCGCTTGCGCATAGAGACGGGCAGCTGCCTTGATATCGTCGGCACTCACGCCGCAGATTTCTGCAGCCTTTTCAGGAGTGAACGAAGAAACGGCCTTCACCAACTCATCGTATTGTTCGGTCCGCTCCTCAATATATGCAGTATTTTGCAGACCCTCGGAAATGATGTAATTTATCATACCGTTGTAAAGAGCCACGTTAGTTCCGGGCAATATCTGCAGGAAAACATCGGCGTCTTTTGTAAGGTCAATCACGCGCGGGTCGACCACAATTATACGTGCGCCTTTCAGCTTTGCCTGACGGACTCTTGCGCCGATAATCGGATGACCGGCCGTTGTGTTTGAACCGTTAATGAAGATTACATCGGAATTTACTATTTCGGCGATGCTGTTGGTCATTGCGCCACTGCCAAGCGTAGTTGCCAGACCGGCAACTGTCGAGGAGTGTCAAAGTCGGGCGCAGTGATCGATATTGTTAGTACCGAACCCCGCGCGAACCATTTTCTGAAAGAGGTAGTTTTCTTCGTTGGTTACCCTTGCCGAAGTCAGACCGGCCAGGGCGTCACCACCGAATTCCGCTTTCGTTTTTGTGATCTTGTCAACAATAAGGCTATAAGCCTCGTCCCAGGTGGCTTCCACCAAATGGCCATCTTTTTTGATGAGCGGGGTGGTAAGACGATCGGGGTGGTTGATGAAGTTGTAGCCGAATTTTCCTTTGACACAAAGCAGGCCATTGTTGGCGGCGCCGTCGACAGGTTCAACGCCAACTACCTTGCCGCCCTTTACGAGCAGATCCATCTGGCAGCCTACGCCGCAGTAGGAACAGGTGGTCGTGGTTTTCGAGACTTCCCAGGTCCGGAACTTCTCCTTGGACTTGGGCATGAGGGCAGCCGTCGGACAAACGGAAACACAGTTGCCACAGGAAACACAGGTCGACTCAGTGAGAGGACCTTCAAAAGGAGTTGCAGGATGGGAAGTGAAGCCCCTGTTGGCAAAGTTGATCGCGTCGGTACACTGCTTGGCCGTACAGGCATTGACGCAGCGGCGACAGTGGACACATTTGTTGTAGTCGCGAACATAAAATTCATTGGATTCGTCAAGCGGGAAGCTGTTCATCAACCCTTGATACGGAGTCTCCTTGATATCATACTGATAACAAAGATCCTGGAGTCCGCATTTACCGGCCTTGGCGCAGGTAAGACAATCCTGAGCATGGTCCGACAAGAGAAGCTCGATATTAACCTTCCGGGCATTGATAACACGTTCCGTGTCGGTTTTTACTTCCATGCCGTCCATGACCGGTGTGGAGCAGGAAGGAGCCAGATTCTTTCTGCCGGCAACCTCTACCACGCATATCCTGCATGAAGAGTTGTCCCCCGACATGTCGCTGTGAAGTTCCATATAACAGAGGGTCGGAATTGACACGCCAGCAAGCTTGGCGGCATCAATCAGCATTGCCCCTTTTGGAACTTGTACCGATTTACCATCAACCGTAACCTTTACCATTCCATTTTTCCTTTCCCTTTTTTGTGGTTGATTACAACTAATTTGCCCAGTACATATCAAAAAAAGCCTACTTACGGAGACTGCACATGCATCAAAGTAACCAGCATTCTCCCAAATGCTGTCACAAAGATGATGACACGAGCAGAGATACCTTTAACTGTACTCTTGATGTTTCGGCCGCAGAATAAAAGAACACTCTAACATTTAACCATATTCAAATCATTGAATAAAGAGAGAGGTCCGCAGCCCACAATGAACTAACGGACCTCCAAACACATATACATGTCTATGCTGCTTGTATAAGTACACCAATTATCCTAAAAAAACAAACGGTTTTTTACACTAACAACATGTTTTTTACTGACAGATAAGTAGCTGAACAGCAAGCTCACGATTAAAGGGTATCTGGCAGGAAACAAGAAAGTACAAACATAAACAGCAGCTAGACAGTCTTTCGGACAACGTTATGTACTTTCAAACATAACGTCTTGACTTCTCAAACATCAAATAGCAAATATTATCATAAATTTTGTTCCAAATTATTTTTTCTGATAGTCCAGAATGATTGGACATATTTTCTGTTTACAAGCAAGACACACAAGAAAGGCTTACCCTTATTTCAGCAAGAACATGCCCTGACGTACCGTTTAATGGCAAGGAGCGTTTCCCTGATAGCGTCACTATCAGGAAAAACGCTCCCTCAACAACTATTTCAGTTTTTCCATGATATCATCGAGACCCAATGCTTCTGTCCAGGAGACCTCAACGAACTCATCGTCCTTCTTCATCATCGGCTTAAGCGGTTCGTCATTGTAGCGAAGCTCCAGACCAAGCCTGCCTTTCAGACATAAGGGTCTTCCTTCACCAGGAGCTTTGGCAGCAACGCCAATCACCTTTCCATTCTTGCGAACCAGGTCAAAAAGGCAGCCTGCATCACACCAGGTACAGGTCAACTGCTCTTTGTCCAACTCCCAGACCCTGGCCTTGCCGGTGAGTGAATTGTAGCTAAGGGCACCAACCGGACAGACCGAAACACAACGGGAGCAGGAAACACAGGCCGACGCGGCAAGACTGGAATCCATTGCCGTCGAAACCTTGGTCTTGAAACCGCGATAGGCAAAGCTGATGACACCGCGGTCTTCAACATCCTGACAGGTTCTGACACATTTCCCGCAGAGGATACATTTTTCCATATCCCGGCTGATGTATGGGTTTGAATCGTCAAAATCGTATACTTTCTTAGCACCGCAAAATTTGGCGGCCTTCACATCATAGCGGAAAGCATAGTCCTGCAGACGACAATCGCCGCTTTTTTCACAGGTCATACAGTCTACAGGGTGATTTGCCAGCATCAGCTCAAGAATCGTTTTTCTGGCTTCCATAACTGCGGGGGAATCGGTTTCAACAACCATTCCCGGTGCTGCCGCGGTAACGCACGAAGCAGGAAGATTGCGTGCACCCTTGATTTCCACCACGCAGATGCGACAACCGCCGTATCCCGGATACGCCGGGTCGTGGCAAAAAGTCGGAACAAAGAAACCGGCTCCCAATGCTGCATCCAGTACCGTAGTGCCGGCTGGAACCGTGACCTCTTGGCCATTAATAGTGAGAGTGACAGTAGACAATGGTAATACCTCCTTCTAGTCTCAAAAGACGTAATTTTCTCTATGTGAATAGCTATAATCGGTTACTCGTACCAAGACGAGTCGTGAAGCGCAAATTCGCTGCGCCCTATGCCTTGATAATGGCGTTGAACTTACACGTGGGCACGCAGGCGCCGCACTTGATGCAGGCCTTCCCGTCGATCACATGGGCCTGCTTCTTCTCGCCTTTGATGGCGTCAACCGGACAGGCCTTGATACAGAGCCCGCAACCGACACACTTGTCCTTCACGATACAGAAGGTCAGAAGTTCAGGACATACGCCGGCAGGACAACGCTTGTCGACAATGTGAGCTTCGTACTCGTCACGGAAGTAGCGCAAGGTGGTAAGTACCGGGTTCGGCGCAGTCTGCCCGAGGGCGCACAGAGCCGAGCTCTTGATGACCTTGGCCAGACGCTCCAGGGTCTCGATGTCTTCCGGAACACCAGCGCCGAGACAGATGCGCTCGAGGATTTCCAGAAGACGCTTCGTGCCTTCGCGACAGGGGGTACACTTGCCGCAGGACTCCAACTGGGTGAAGTTGAGAAAGAATTTCGCAACGTCCACCATGCAGGTTTCCTCGTCCATGAACACCAGGCCGCCGGAGCCCATCATTGCCCCTGCTCCGATCAGCGAGTCGTAGTCGATCGGCAGGTCGAGCTTGTCGTTGGGGAGACAACCGCCCGAAGGACCGCCGCTCTGTACTGCCTTGAACTTCTTGCCGCCCAGGACGCCGCCGGCGATGTCGTTGAGAATCTCGCCCATCGTGATGCCCATGGGAACTTCGCACAGACCGGTGTTGTTGATCTTGCCGGTCAGACAGAAGACCTTGCTCCCCTTGCTCTTCTCGGTACCCATGGCGGCGTACCAATCTCCACCGTTTCTGACGATGAAGGGGATGTTGGCAAAGGTCTCGACGTTGTTCAGGCAGGTCGGTTTCTGCCACAGACCCTTGTGCGCCGGGAACGGAGGACGTACC
>RPRC01000352.1 GCA_003857395.1 Geobacter sp. | reverse complement strand
TGCTGTTGAAAAAAAAGTTTCATGAATACAGCTATAACCTGGGATTTACCCGTGAGGAATACGGTAGCCGAAGTAACCGGTATTCCAGGTTGGTGTTCTCTGCCTTTCACCGTTACGGCTTCAGCGATACCCTCACTATGGGGTTTCATGCCGAGGCGGGAAATAATCTTTACAACCTTGGGCCGCAGATGACGTTCCTGGCGGGGCGTGCGGGAATAGTTTCCCTGTCTCTTGCAGGCAGCAGCGGGAGGGGATCCAACAGCGGCGCCGCGGGAATCGCCACGTACACATACCAGGGATTGAACATCGGGGCCAGGCTTTCCCTGGCGGGATATAGCAGAAACTATTCGGTTGTTTCCGACACGCAGTCGGATGAAAAGACCAAATACACTGCCGGTTGCGGGTTGAGTTACAACAACCCTTTGCTCGGCACCCTGTCGTTGGACCTTGCCTCGGTCCGGAAGTATGTTGGCGATGACAGGGACGCCGGTACTGTCAGTTATAACCGCAATCTTACCGCTCGAACCTCAATTACGGCTACCTATCGGCGGGTCAGGGAGGGCGGCTATTCAAATGAATTTTTCATAACGTTCAATTTCGCACCAAAACCTGATCTTTTTGTTTCGACGGGCTATGAGCAGACGGATGCCGGAAAGACCGTGGTAGCATCTTTGCAGAAGAATCCTCCGGTTGGTGAGGGTTTCAGTTACCGGGCAAGTGTCAAGAGGTCGGATGTTTTCGATCAGACAACCTGGACGGTGAACCCCGACCTCCAATATAACGGACGCTACGGCATCTATGAAGGCGGCTTCCAAGGTCATGCCAGTGGGGGAGAGAAAACTGGTCAGTATAACTTCTCCGTTGCCGGGGCTCTGGTCTATGTCGGTAAGACCTTCGGAGCAACCCGACCTGTTTATGACAGCTTCGGTCTCGTGAATGTCGGAGAGCTCGAAGGGGTCACAGTTCTGTTGAACTCCCAGGTGGTCGGCGAAACCGACTCTTCCGGCAAGTTGTTTGTCCCGAATCTTGGCTCCTATAACCAGAATCAGGTAGGAATCCAGGATAAAGACATTCCCATCGACTATTATCTTTCCAGTGTAAAGAGGCTCGTTTCGCCGCCCCTGCGTAGCGGGTCATGCATATCGTTTGTAGCCAGGAAATTACAGCCGATTTCGGGTCGGCTCGCAATACGCATCGGTGCTGAACTTGAGCCGGTTGAATTTCAGGAAGTTGCACTTAAGGTCAATGGCAGGGATATTACCTTTCCGACCGGTTCGGGAGGCGAATTCGACATAGATCTGAGCCAGTCTAATGAATTTAAAAAAGTTTTGGAAATTGAAGAGAGCGGTTGCTCTTCCATTACCGACAACACAAACGTAATGCTGAAGCCGGGAACCTATCAGGCATCGGTCCAGCATGCAGGAACCCTGCGCTCCTTCAGTTTGAGCATACCCGACTCCACTGAACCGTTCATCGATCTGGGGCAGGTTGTCATATCTGATACGCCCTGATCATCTGCCTGTGAGCCAGGCACGCAAGCGAGACTTGGGTACGTTGAGGTTTTGAGCGAGCGGCAACGCTGCAGAACGGCCCTGCAATAGTTTTACAACAGCCTGTTAAAAGGAGGACAGTCGACATGAAATGTATCCACAGAAGCCTGCCGGTCTTCTTGCTGCTGCTCATCGCTGTTAATGCTCAGGCATTCCATTGCAGCGTAGCTACAACCCCTGTAAGCTTCGGCAGCTATGACGTCTTTTCTCCCGCACCAATAGACACCCTCGGAGCGATTTTTGTCACGTGTAATAATCCTGAGAAAAAAGCGATGCCGGTAACCATTTCCATTAACCGTGGCAACTCCGGAAGCTTTAACCCGAGACAGATGCGGCTTGCTAGCGGCAGTGACCGCATGAACTACTATCTCTTCCTCGATCCGTCGAGAACAACTATCTGGGGAGATGGAAGCGGGGGCACATCAACTGTTACCCGCACGATTGTAAAAACCTCTCCGTTGAATATTTCAATCTACGGCAGGGTTCCGGCGCGGCAGAACCTGAGAGTGGGGGCGTATAGCGATCAGTTGGTAGTGACGGTTAATTGGTGATTTCCTCGAAAGCGAAACCACCCGTCATTCTAGAGACCTGCCCGGTTATCGAAACCTGGCAGGTCTTGTTTTAAGCAGAGACACACAAGAGTCGTTTAATCACTCCACTGTGCAAAGGAAGGGTTGGGGGCCGATAATCACATCTCCACAAAATAATTGGTCCATGCCTCGATGATGGCTTCTTTGCTCATCTTTGGAGGATGGCGGTAGTATCGTGAATTTACGATGATTTGCTCGATGATGTCACGGGGGTGACAGGCGTTGAGTTTGATGCCGTTTTTCCGGTAGAAGGTATTCATCAGGTAATTGAACGTCTCTTCATTGAATACAATCTCGTTATCCTTGCAGATCTTGCGAAAAATGGCTTCATACTCCCTCTCTGAAGGGTGATCGATCTTGATCTTATAGGGAATCCTGCGCAAAAAAGCCTCGTCAACAAGCTGTTTTGGCTCGATATTGGTTGAGAAAACCGTCAGCATGTCAAAGGGGATTGAGAACTTCATGCCGGTATGGAGGGTCATGAAATCGATCCGTCGGTCAAGAGGGACGATCCAGCGGTTGAGAAAATTCTGCGGGTCCACCTGCTGTCTGCCGAAATCGTCGGCGATAAAGATCCCGTTGTTGGCCTTCATCTGGAGTGAGGCTTCATAGTATTTAGAGATATGGTTGAAGTCCAGGTCGAGCATCCGCAGGGTCAGTTCTCCGCCGGTGATCACCACCGGTCTTTTGACCTGGATCCAGCGCTTGTCGACGTTATCATCTTCCTCAACCTCTACTGGTGTGTGGTTGACCGGGTCGAAAACAGTGATGATTTCTCCCCCAACGGTTAAGGCATAGGGGATATAGATCGTTTCCGGCAACAGCCTGCCGATAGTCTCGGCAATAGCCGTCTTGCCGTTGCCCGGGGGACCATAAATAAACATGGCCTTGCCGGAACTGATGGCCGGACCGAGCCTCTTGAGGACAGTTTCGTTGAGGACCAGGTGGGAAAAAGCCTTCTTTACGTTTTCTTCGCTTACAATAGCGCTTTTTATGGTTTGAGTCTCTACCATGAGACGATAGTCGGACAACGATACGGGAGCCGGACCGCTATAGCGGCAGAGGTCCAGGAGTTCCATTGCCCGGATTTTACCCGTGTCGGATATTTTGAAGGTATAGGTTATCGCTGCATATCCCGTCCCTCCTTTTACCTCGACGAATTTGTCTCGTCTCAGGGTTTCCAAAGTTGTCTCAACTACTGCAAGGGAAAGTTTAATGCGTTCCGCCAGATCCGAGATCTTGAAATCCCCCATGAACAGCATGTGCTTCATGAGCAGGTCGGCTATCTGCGCTGCATCAATGCCCGTGTCAGCTACTGTCATGGGGCTAGGCGGATTTCTTCTGAAGAATTTGTTCAGGGTTTCTTTATCAAGGTGCCCGAGTGCTATCAGATTTTCGCCTAATCGGCCGCCTTGGATTTTCTGCCGTTCCAGGGCTTTGTCGAGATCTATATCAGTTATAATTCCGCTTCTCAGGAGTTTTTCGCCAAGAGGGTCGTGCATTAGTATCTCCAATTTGTTCAAGGGGCGATGTACGGTTTGTGGCGATGAGTCGATCTTCTCACGATGATATTTTTAAGACATTGAAATATTTCCGGATCCATCCGCACAAACTCTATGGCAAGTCCGGAACTTTCGACTCTTGTCACAACTCCCTGGAGTTTCATTTGAGGACTGCGAGTAGAGCACGGGATCGTGATATCCACTTCCACGGCAGTTCCCAGTGCGATCTTTTCACGGGTTTTGATAAAAATCCCCTGCAGAGTGAAGTTCAGTGAGTCAGCGGAAAATGCATGGTCGGGTGTTCTGAGGAAGACCTTTGAGTCGAGCTGCATTCGGGGAAAGCGCCTCTGTTTCATGGTAGTGTCCTCCAGCCTAAAGTTGGTACTCTGACTGAATCTTCAGCCGGATATGATGAGTCCCCTTGAACTGTTGTGTATAAACATTGTACCACCTGCCTGGTTTCATTCAAGTCTGCACTGTTGGGGCGGCCACACGGGGCCGCCCCTACTTGTATTCCCGCCACATAAGTCCTGTTCCCGTA
>RPRC01000351.1 GCA_003857395.1 Geobacter sp. | reverse complement strand
TTGATCTGCGGCGACGCTTGGGGGAAGGGGCTCGGGCTCCTTTCTGGGCCGCGGCCTGGAAGTTCCCGCCAGCTACGGCTGAGACCGAGGTGCGGGCGATCCATTGGCAGGTTGGTCGCACCGGTCGTCGCACGCCTGTGGCCGAGGTAGTGCCGGTACTCCTCGGCGGGGTCCGGATCAGCAGGATATCCCTGCATAATGCCGCGGAGCTTGAGCGTCTCGATATTGCGGAAGGGGATCACGTTGTGGTTGGGCTAATCGGTGATGTCATTCCTCAAGTATTGGCGGTGGTGGGGCGAGTATCCCGTGAAGATACTGCTGATGCCGTACCGACAAAATTGCCGGCAGCGGCAATTGACGCCTGTCTGCGGGATGGCCCCGGCTGCACCGAACAGTTTCTGGCTCGACTGGTTCATTTCGTGTCGAAGCCGGGGATGAATATTGCCGGTTTCGGTCGGGGACGTCTACGAATGCTGATTGAGGCAGGCCTGGTTCACGATCTCACCTCGATCTTCCGGTTGCAGGAGGAGGCAATAGCTGCCGTACCGGGTTTTGGCGACATAACGGCCAGGAAACTGACAGGTGCAATCCGTGCAGTTGATCGATCTGACCACTTCCGACTGGTTGTCGCTATTGGCATACCTGGTGTTGGTAAAGCGGGTGCCGGGCGGCTGGCCAAGCAGTTCACCTCGCTAGATACTTTGCTGGAAGCGAAAGACGAACAGTTGAACGTTATGCCGGGGAAAGACAGGAAGACGGCAAAAACCGTACGCAACTTTTTCCAATCGTCGGGCGGGCGAGAGCTGCTGGAAAAATTCCGCGGGTTGGGGATGCTGCGGAACTGAACTATGTAGAGTCTATCCGGATAGTCTCGGCAGGGGCTGGGCTGGAACTTCCCCGAAGCCTCTCGTAATCGGTCGCCAGCCGAGATACTGATCGGGCAACCTGCCGGCTTCAGGCGCTTTCCTTGCTGTCGCTGTTGTGCCATGAAGCCGTACGAGAGACTCCGAGAAAGCCCCAGCCCAACGGGGGATAGCACTATTTGAGAGTTTCCGGATGAAAACTACATAGCATGGCTTCCAAGAACGGGTTGGTGCATTAGCGTGTGTGCCTGGGTCTGAGAGTCGAGAGATTCTCTCTGTGCCTGCGCGCCGAAGCGATACAGCGCGAAGGAGGGCCCTCTAGCGTAGCGGGCGAGAGACAGGATTCCGATTTTGTTGACAAAAATATTTATTTCTATAAGATAACGAATTCGCTGAAGCATTGAACATGAATGGAAAAAGGAGAGCGGAATGTACAAAATAGCCGTGATCGGCGGGGACGGAACCGGCCCCGAGGTCGTTCGTGAAGGTTTGAAGGTTCTGGATGCAGTGAACAGCAAGTACGGGATCAAGATGGAGTATACCCCCTTTGATTTCGGTGGCGAGCGCTATCTGCGCACCGGCGAGGTGCTGCCGGAGTCGGCGGTTTCCGACCTGCGGCAGTTCGATTCCATCTTCCTCGGTGCTATTGGTCACCCGGATGTGAAGCCCGGTATTCTGGAGAAGGGTATTTTGCTGAAGCTCCGCTTTGAACTGGACCAGTACATCAATCTGCGACCGATCAAGCTGTACCCGAACGTGGAAACTCCGCTGAAGGACAAGACTCCTGCGGACATCGATTTCGTGGTGGTACGTGAGAACAGCGAAGGTCTTTATACCGGTACCGGCGGCGTACTGAAGAAGGGAACGCCCGACGAGGTGGCAATCCAGACTTCCATCAATACCCGTAAAGGGGTGGAGCGCTGTCTCCGCTATGCCTTTGAATATACCCGCAAGCGCAACAAGAACAAAACCCTGACCCTGTGCGGTAAGACCAACGTCCTTACCTTTGCCTTTGATCTGTGGGAGCGTGCTTTCCACGAGGTCGGCGCCAAGGATTATGCCGATATCAAGCGTGAATATGCCCATGTTGATGCCACTACTATGTGGATGGTGAAAAACCCCGAGTGGTTTGACGTAATCGTGACCGACAACATGTTCGGCGACATTATTACCGATCTGGGCGCCATGGTTCAGGGCGGCATGGGGATCGCTTCCGGCGGTAACATCAATCCGGAAGGCGTTTCCATGTTCGAGCCGATCGGCGGCAGCGCACCGAAGTATACCGGCAAGAACGTGATCAATCCGATGGCAGCTATTGGTGCTGCTCAGATGATGCTCGATATCCTTGGTGAAGAGAAGGCCGCGAAAGACGTAGAGACTGCCATGGTCAGCGTCATGCAGCAGATGAAAAGCATGAGTGCCGGTAAAATGGGTTACTCCACAACCGAGATTGGCGATATGGTTGCCAAGGCTGTCAGCTAAGGATGCAAAAATACATATTGAAACCTGATTAGCGTCAATCTTCCGCCAGCTCCCAAAACTGTCGTTCCCGAAGCGGTTTTGGTCGGGAATCCAGCTTCTAACCGACTGAAATCATGGATCCCCGATAAAGACATTCGGGGATGACGATCTTCTTAGCGGAAGAATAGCACTAATCAGGTATTAAAATTATAGCCCGATGCTGACAATACATCTTTCTGGTCGGAGCACTACCGCTCAGGAAAGAAATTGACTGTCGGGGATGCAAGCGGAAGGGGGGGGCGGAATCAAAAAGCCTCCCTTTCTTTTTGTGTTGACAAGCGTTGTTTGCTGCTACTAAAATTGTAAGATTTTTCGGTCGACCACTTGGCCGCCCATGAGAGGAGACTGACAATACTATGGCAAAAAAACTGTGGAATGTCGCCATTGCCGGTGCCACTGGCGCCGTTGGCAATCAGATGATCGAGTGTCTTGAAGAGAGAAACTTCCCGATCGGGAAGATCAAATTCCTGGCAAGTGAACGCAGTGTCGGGAAGGTTCTAGAGTACAAGGGCAAGCCGGTTCAGGTTGAGTTGCTGGACCATGATGCCTTCGAGGGAATTGACATTGCCCTGTTTTCGGCTGGCGGCAGCAGGTCGCTGGAATTCTGTCCTTCCGCGGCTCGTGCTGGTGCAGTCTGTATCGATAACTCAAGCGCTTGGCGGATGGATCCGGATGTGCCGCTTGTTGTCCCTGAGGTGAATCCCCACGCCATTGCCGGCTACACGAAAAAAGGCATCATCGCCAATCCGAACTGTTCCACGATCCAGATGGTCGTGGCGCTCAAGCCGCTCCATGATTTCGGCACCATCAAGCGGCTGATCGTTTCCACCTATCAGGCTGTTTCCGGAACCGGCAAGAAGGCGATTGACGAACTGCGGATCCAGACCGGCGAGATGCTGAACGGTCGCCCTGCGGAAGCGAAGGTCTATCCGCACCGGATTGCTTTCAACTGTCTGCCTCAGATTGATTCCTTCGAGCCGAACGGCTACACCAAGGAAGAGATGAAGATGGTCAACGAGACGGTCAAGATCATGGAGTATCCAATACGGGTGACGGCCACCACGGTGCGTGTGCCGGTGTTTTTTGGTCATTCCGAGTCGTTGAATATCGAAACCGAGAAGAAGATCACTGTTGCCAAGGCCTTCGAGCTTCTGAAAAATGCCCCGGGCTGCAAGTTGGTGGATGATGTGGCCAAGGGTGTCTATCCGATGCCGATTGATGCAGCTGGACAGGACCTGACGTTTGTCGGCAGAATTCGTGAAGACGAATCGATTGATAATGGTTTGAACCTGTGGGTCGTTGCCGATAATATTCGCAAGGGAGCCGCAACCAATGCGGTACAGATCGCCGAGATACTGATCAGGGACCATCTGAAAGGCTAGCCTCCGCATAAATCTGTCTGGAAAAACAAACAAGAGGTTCCTTCGGGATCGAGACGCCTTGCCGGGCGTCTCTCTGTTTCTATGCGCACGATTAAGCTCATTATCGAATATGACGGAACGCAGTATGCCGGCTGGCAGATTCAGCCCAACGGACTTGCCGTGCAGGAGGTCCTGGAAGTGGCGCTCTCCGGACTCCTGAAGGAAAAGATCCGGCTGGTTTCTTCCGGCCGGACCGATGCGGGTGTTCATGCGCGGGGCATGGTGGCGTCTTTCCGGACTGAGCGAACCATCCCGGTCAAAGCCTTTTGCGAGGGCCTGAATTCACTTCTGCCCCCTGATATAGCAATCCGTCAAGCTGCTGAGGCCTCGCCCGATTTCAACCCGCGCCGCGATGCTGTGGCTAAGCATTACCGTTATACGATCTATAATTCGACTCGGCGCT
>RPRC01000350.1 GCA_003857395.1 Geobacter sp. | reverse complement strand
ATTCCCCAAAAAAGCGGCGAAATATGGACCGTCCAGACGGATTTGCAGCAGATTTACCCTAAGTCCGACAGGCTCCCAGATATACCATTATGGGTCACCGGTTTTCCAGTAGCCCTTCCGCCGCCCTGATACCGCTGGCCCAGGCGCCGGTGATGCCGCGCGATGTACCGGCACCGTCGCCGATCATGTAGACGTTCCCGCTTACTCGAAAATGGCGATCCAGAAAAGCCGGTTTGTTTGCATACATCTTGATCTCGGGATAGTACATGATGGTGCTCGGGTGGAGGATGCCGGGGATAATGGTGTCGAGCTTCTTCATGGCCGCCCAGAGGTGGCGCATGATCTTGGCCGGTACGGCCAGCCCCAAGTCGCCGGCCGTGACCGGGCAGCTGGGCGGGAACGAGTAGAGGTCCTCGTTGAAGGTCTCCAGAGTGGAGCGTTTTCCCATGCGGAAATCCCCGACCCGCTGCATGAGCGGCTTGCCGCCGCCGATCTCGTTGGCCAGCCTGCCGAGGAATACCGCCATCTGCTGACCGCTCCTGACCGGGTCTTTCAGGCCGATGGTCTTGAGAAGGGCAAAATTTACCAGATTGTTTGCCGGCTGCTTCTCGGAGAGGGCATGGCCGTTGACCAGGTTAAAACCCTGATAGCGCTCGAGCACCACACGCGCATGACCTGAATTGGTGCAGAAGGTGCGTACCCTATCGGGAAAGATAAACTTGGGATCGTAGTAATCATTGACGATGGGGTAATTATTTATGGTTGTCTCAAGGCGGATGCCGACATCGACCACGTTGTCGATGTAGTTGATGCCCATCCGCTCCATCAGTTGCTGCAGAAAACTGAAACCCTTTCGGCCGGGGGCGACGATCACCTTTCTGGCGAAGACCTTTTCCTTTCCGACCACCACCACTCCTAATTCATCATTGTCAAAAATATCGGTTACTTCACTCTCCAGCCGGAAGCGTACCCCGCGCTTTTCGAGCTCGCTCATGAGACGCCGGATCAACGCCCGGCTGCGGTCGGTGCCTACGTGGGCCTGGCGGATGTCGAGCAGGGATACTCCGATCCGCTCCGCCCGCCGGCGGTAGACATCCAGGTTCTTCTTTTCCTTGATAACCGGCTGAAGGAGCCTTTCCACCTCGGGCAAGAGTCTTTCCGCCTCTTCCCTGGTCCAGTTTTCAACAACAAAACCGATCGGGTAGGTGTAGTTCTGTTTGCAGTCGTTCAGCAGGCCGCCGGAACAGATTTTTTCCCGGTCGAGCAGGAGGATAGAAAGGGCCGGGGCCGCTTCGGAAAGGTGAAATGCGGCGCCGAGACCTGCCGGGCCGCTGCCGACGATGATGATGTCGTAGTCGGGTGGGGGCATGGGGCACTCCTTGGAGAACTAGTACTTCCTCAAGTATACCCCCATTTTTATTTCCTGGCGTGTGAAGGTGAGATGTCTAATGAACTAGTGTGTTGTGGTCATCACTCGCCGGCGAATGCCTTCCAGTTGTTTCGCCTACTGCAGAGTGTGTCAGACTGCCGGAGCTTTTATCTTCCACTCCCGCCCATTCGCCGGTATAATCCTC
Source organism: Geobacter sp. (assembly GCA_003857395.1). The sequence continues at coordinate 2,638 of RPRC01000350.1, read as the reverse complement.
CCAGCTTGTCCCTAACTGCTGATACATTTGAACACTGCCAAAAGGAGGCGTTACCATGAAGAAATCACTGATTGCCCTTGTCATGTCACTGCTGTTATTTGCTGCCGGAGCCCAGATTGCCCGGTCTGATGAAAGCCCGTTGCCGAAACCTGATATTTTGACGGAAGAATCTGTCTTTACTTCCCAAAAACTTTCCGCCTACGACACCCTTATTATCCAGGACTTTGCTACCGACGGTGCCGAATACTCACGGGTCGATGAAGAAGAGAAGGTGAAGATCGAGGCAATGAAACCTCTCCTGACGAAGACGATTTCCGAAAGTCTTGCGATGCAACTGAAAGCGAAGAAACTGTTTAATAATGTCGTGATTAATGGTGAACCGACGGGAAATGCCGTGATCCTCGAAGGTGCGATAACGGAATTTAATGCCGGAAGCCGGGCGCTCAAATTCTTTGTCGGTTTCGGCGCCGGAAAGGCCTACCTGATGGTGAAGGGCCGCCTGGTCGATGCCCAGACCGGTCGCGAACTTGCGACTTTCGTCGACCGGGAAACCGGTTATCGGGGAGCGGTTACGATGGAAAGTTACGAGGACCTGTTTCCCCACCAGGCAAAGAGTCTCGGCGAAAATATCTCTCAATTCATAGAGAAGCTGTACTGAACAACAGGTTTTCTGTGAGAAACGGAGTAGTTCCGGGGAATGTAAGGGGAGTGGTTGCTTTTTTGATGATTCAAGAAGAGCCGCTCCCCTTTTTCTTTCCGTATGCCTGACGCGGCTTTTTCTGTCATCATTTTACTCAAGTTCACCAGAAAGGAGACGAAAAGGTAACAAAAGAACACACACTACCCCGAAGCTTCATCGAGGCCGTCATGCAACTTTCCGTCAACACGTCACTCCAGCAATCGCAGCTGGACTTCAGCCAGTTTACCGTTAATCAGGTGGCGAGTAACAGCTCCTCAGCATCTTTGCCATCTTCGCCGCGCGATCGGATCGAACTTTCCGATGAGGCAAGGCGACCGCGTGCCAGAGAACATTCAGTCGATCATCTGCAAAGAGCCCATCACGAGCGGAATGACAATCCCCTTGCCGATTTTCTCAATGGCGTTATCGAGCAGTTGACCGGCGCACAGGTCAAAGATCTGCAAAACGTACCTGCCGAGGGTGGTGCCTTGGCGACGGTGCCTCAGGACCAGCAAACATCGACCTCCGCGCAGCAGGCCAATCTTTCTTTTGAGATTACCAGCCTGTCGGTTAACGGTTCCATCAATACCTCCGACGGCGCCAAGGTTTCCTTTGCCCTCGACCTGCGGATAATGCACGCCTCGGCCAGCGCCAGTGTCTTCAACCTCAACAGCGGTCCGAATGGCTACGAATTCAATTTTGCCGGCAGTTCGGCCGAACTGACAAGTACCAGCTTCAGTTTTTCCCTCACCTCCGAAACCCCGGACGGAACCCTGGAAATCGGCAGCGGACAGGGGAACTTTTCCCTTAAGGATGAGCTGAAAGAAATCAGGCACGTCCTGAAACCACTGGTGAAAGAATTCCTGCACGACACCGGCATGCCTTCCGACAGGCGCAGCGTCAACCGGCTCCTTCACGCCATAGCCTGATAGTTGGGCGATTCCCTGGTGGACAAAGACAGAAATGTCGGCTACAAGCTGATCATTTTCTTGTCTGATCATGAGCTTCTACCTTCCCTCCTACTCACATGAACGCTTTTTGTTCCCAAAAACCGTCTATTCCCTCGATACGGTCACAGGGAAATATTCAGCCTCCAGGCAACTGCTGCCCGAAGGCTGAACTCTTCAGCGTTCCACCAAAGCCTTCTCAATCCCTAAGGAAGCAGGCCCGGTCTCGTTACTGCAAAGTACTGGTGACCGCACTGTGACTGCCTCAGTCGGTCGGCAATCACGAGGCTTCCTCAAAGAGGTCAAGCCCCTGGGTCAAGTTTTCCGTCCATCGACACCTACGCTGATGCGGAGATTGCCGAATCCTGTGTCGATTCGTTTGAACTCTGCGACAAATAGCTGCTCAGCGCCGATGTGAGGATACTCTTCAGATTATCGCTGCTACTCTCGTCGGAAGACGAAGATGATTTGTCCAGGGCGTCGAGCAGGACCTGCAGGGTTTTTGTCACCGTGTCAGCGGATTCGCTGTCGCCGGACTGCATGTTAGCCCCGCTCGGCTTGTCGGGTGGTCCGGCGGAGAGCTTCTCCTGGATTCCGGCAAAAATGCTTTGTGCCCCAGAGAGATCGCCTGACTCAAGAGCATCGGACAAACTTTGCAGATCCTTGCTGAACGGATCGTTGCCCTGGCCGCCATTGTGAGACGAGACATCTTTTTGCAGTGCGCTTAAGGCACTCTGCGCATCGGAAATGTTCCCTGATTGCAGAGCGTTGCCGAGGTTGTCCATCAGGGTTCTGGGGTCTGCTGCAGATGCCAAGCTTTCCTGTGCTTTTTCCAGGGCTGCCGCCAGTTCGCTGGGGCTTACGATACCGTCTTCGTTGGTATCCATGGCATCATACAGGGCAGTGTCATCCGAGCTGCTTTGCGAAGTGTCCGCCGCCGCATCTTCGGACGGGGGCGGGGGAGGCGGTCCCTGGGGTGGCGGCCCCTGCGCCTCCATTCCCTGTCCGGCCT
>RPRC01000349.1 GCA_003857395.1 Geobacter sp. | reverse complement strand
TGCTCTCTCGAGGAACTGGTCATGATTCTGAAGACCCGGCACGATATCCTCCCCTACAGGACTAATATTGTTACCGAACAGTTAACCCCTGCCAGCCGCCTGCTGACCACTGTTACCGGCATTGCCGTACAACCGAACAAGGCGATTGTGGGGGCTAATGCCTTTGCCCATGAGGCAGGAATCCATCAGCATGGCATGCTGATGGATAAGTCGACCTATGAAATCATGACGCCCGAATCCGTCGGTCTGAAGGACAATGCCCTTGTTCTCGGCAAGCATTCCGGGCGGCATGCTTTCAAGAAGCGGCTGGAGGAGCTTGGCTACGAACTGAATGACGAGATGCTCAATAAGGCTTTCGACCGCTTCAAGAGCCTGGCTGACCTGAAAAAGGAAATCTTTGATGAGGATCTTGATGCCATCGTTGCAGATGAAGTGATGCGGATACCTGAGAAATATAAGCTTAGCCATATTACCGTTACCTGCGGTTCTTTTGCCGTGGCAACCGCAACGGTCCAGATGGAAATCGAGGACAGCTCGGTGAGGACGGCGGAATTGGGGGACGGCCCGGTTGACGCCACACTCAAGGCAATCAAGAAACTTACCAAAACCAAGGCCAAACTTCTCCAGTACACGGTCGGCTCCATCACCGGTGGTACCGATGCTTTGGGAGAGGTCACTGTGAGGCTTTCCGAGAACGATCGGACGGTGATCGGTCGGGGCTCATCCACCGATATTATTGAGGCTTCTGCAAAGGCCTATATCAACGCCTTGAATCGCTTGAGTATCAAAAAGGCAAAGTTGCAAGAAGGATTATAGAAACCGAGCTGTCGCTGACGCTGTGTGGTTGGCGGAGCTGGAAAAACAAAAACCGGAACATTCGGCTGCCTTGATCTCATGGTAGCGGGAAGTTCCGGTTTTCTTATTTGCTCTGCTGGCGAAGGTTTTAGTACTGAATCTCAACGAATTCCATATCCAGCAGGTTAATGTGAAGTTTGCGCCTGGTAAGAGTTGTTCCCTGGCCTATGATGATTTTGCAGACTTCGGCGACCTGCAGGCTGGCAATAACCGCCGGCGTGAACGAAGGATTGCCCAGGCCTTTTTCAACGCCTGTACCGTTGGCTGAGCGATTATAAATCTTCTGCAGGGTGTCCTCACCCGGGAACTGGGTCGCTATCTGACCGTACCAGCCACCAATTGCGCCATGAACCATGGGAATGTTCATTTCTGAGCTCACGTCGGATAGTTCCAAACGTACCGGAATACTGTCAAGTGCGTCAACGACAATCGTGACGTTTTGCAGGATATCGGCCCCGTTGACTTTGCTGAAGGCACATTTGAGGGGCAGGAGGGTTACTGCCGGATTGATCTCCTCTACGCGTTTACGTGCCGCTTCAACTTTTGGTTGCCCCAGCATGGCCGGCGTCGCATACAGCTGGCGGTTCAGGTTGTGCTCTTCAAAGACATCAGGGTCTACTGCGGTTATGTGCCCGATACCGAGCCTGGTCATCTCCTCTATGATGTAACAGCCAAGACCGCCACAGCCGATTACTGCCACATGCGTCTGAAAGAGCCGCAGCTGTTCTTTGACCGAAATTGTCTTGCGGTTTCTCTGGTAGCGGGATGGCAGGAGATCCGATTCCAGCGCGAGCTTTTCCACTTGTCCCAAGGTAAGCCCGAAATGGTTAGATGCAAACACATGTTGTTTCCAAGGGAGAAGATCACCCTCCGCCTGCTTACGCAAAAAAGAGCGGACCTCTTCCATTTCTAACCTCCTCCGACGAGGGGGAAAATTGATAATACATCACCATCCTGAAGCGAGTGGTCTTCTTCCACATGCTTGTGGTTGATCAGCGTCGCGCCAATCTCATCAACCGGCAGATTCAATTCTTTCAGAATGTCTCCAACTGTTGTAGCAGGGCTATAGTCACGTTTCTCCTCTCCGAAACGGCCGGTTCGGAAAGTGGCAAACAGTTTGATCGTCACAATCATTGTAATCTCTCCTTTAGAAAGAAAGCGTGCAGCTCATTTTTTACCATAGAGAGGAAAATCACGCTATATTTTATTTTTCACAAATGGTGCAGCCCTTCTGCAGAAGCTCCGGTTGACAATGTGCTATTCTCTCGTTGTGTGTAAAAACCGATCTGTGCGATAGCCTGACTTTTCTGCCATCTCAGAATAATCCTGGACTGCCGTAAGGATGCGGAGGGTTTCACTGATTATCTCAGCCGAAACGGTGTCCTCCTGCAAACGAGTGCTGAGGCCTGTCAGGCAAAGTGCCTGCAATAACTCTTCGAACCTCTCCTTGTTAAACCACTCAATGCCTTCGCTCAGATGAACATACAGAAATTCGCGTACCTCATTGTCTGAAAACAGCTGTTTCATTGCTATATCACGATTTTTCAGTTCCGGCCGCTCCAGGAAGAAGGCGTGGTGGGCAAGCATGATTTTCAGCAGTAAGTACTCATCGTTGTCCGCGGAGGAAGGATGGGGTTCGGACGTCGAGTCAGCTGACTGCCGGAAGCAGGAGGTCAGCGTCCTTGTCAAGGCAAACTCTTCTAAGACCTTTTCCGGGTGTTTGCTGAAGTTTTCTCCCAGTCTGTCGGATAGGTGATGGAGGATAATGAAGAGAAGGGATAGGGTCCCTTTGTTGTAGTCCTTACCTCTGGCCAGGATTGTCGATAAGGCTTCCTGTGCAGACTTCCAGCCTTTTTTCCGACTTTTGATTTGGGGGAGACAGAACAGGCTGGTCAAATTTTTGAGAATACTCTGTGTCAGGTGGGGAATATCCAGATAAAGAGTCCCTTCCCTTTGAAGATCGAGCAAAAATTCCCCGAGTCTTTCCAGTATTGTATCTTCTGCCTCATTGTGTTTCGAAACAGGGACCGATGAATCAAATAGGAAGTAAAGCACGCTTGGTGTAATGGAGACAAGCTTGACAAGTGCCGTACGTGTTCCGGAGAACTGTATCTGGCGGAGTTCCTCGTCGAGGCTGACCGTCGGGCTTCCTGCCAGATCCTGACAGAGTTTGCCCCAGGTTCCGTAATCGTCATCGCGGATTTCGTGGAAATCAAGAAAGGCATGGCATTCGAAAGCATCCAGCTTCAGGAAAAGTCCCTGCTCCGCAAGTTCTTTCCCGTGACGCAGGTACTCAAGGCCGCTGGCGGAGTCTCGAAATCGGTAGTAGTTTCTTCCGTCCGGATTGATTCCGAGGGCCTCCCCGAGTGTCGTCCGCAACTGGCGGGTTTCACCGGAAGGTTCTTTTACCGAGCGGGCGCAGGAGGTGCGGATCCAGCCGGAACTGGTAGCGAATCGGTTATGATACACAATGAGTGCCCGTTCGTTTGCGCAGGAATTTGAATAGGCGAAAATGTTTTCGTCCACCGAGTCACCGGTGTGGAAGTCATAGAGCACGAAGTTCGCTGCGCCACTGAAGAGGCGACGTTTTTTCATGAGCGGGAAGATCTGCTGTTCGTGCATTTCCACCAAGTGGCGATCGACTTCTTCCGACCAATAGGCCCTTCGGTACTCCATGCCGTATTTTTCGGTAAATCCTTCGATTTGACCGTGTCCGAACATTGGCAGACCGGGCATGGTGACCAGGAGAACGGCGGCTCCGAAGTACTTACCCTCTTTCCCAAACTGTTCGACAGCGGTCTTTTCATCCGGATTATTCATGAAGTTGACGAATCGCTGGAGAATCTCCGGATTGAATTCCAGGACATTCTTGATGGTTTGCCGGTATTTGGCATTTTCCTCCATTTTCAGCATGTTCATGAAGGCGCTATTGTAAACCCGGTGCATGCCCAGTGTCCGGACAAAATAACCCTCCATCAGCCAGAAAGCCTCGGCGAGGAGCAGAGTGTCCGGGGCTTCAACGGAAACCCGGTCCACCACTTCACGCCAGAATTCTTTTGGAAAGAGCTCGTCGAACCGTGCCCGGGTGAGGGCATGTTCGGCGCGGGACGGAATTCCGCCGCCCAGTCCGGTCTGGGGGAACCAGAGACGCTGAAAGTGCTTTTTAGCAAGGGTCATGGCGGCATCAAAACGGATAATGGGGAAGTTCCGGGCCACATGAAGGATGGTTTGGATGACCATCTCCCGAACTTCCGGCAGGAGGTAATTAAGTTGTGCCGTGTCGTTCCACGGTGTGCTGGTGCCGTCATTGCCATGGTAGATGTAGCGGACCCGACCCGTTCGGTTATCCACGTGCTGGAACACAACCGCGGCATCAGTCTTTGACCAATAGCCATCCTCGATTCGCAGACTTATGTCCTGCGTGGAGGAGAGATCCGGACCTTCGAAGCGATAGCCCGGGTAGGGCGGATACTCAAGCTGCACGAACCAG
>RPRC01000348.1 GCA_003857395.1 Geobacter sp. | reverse complement strand
TATTACTACTGCTTCGGCAAAATGGACCCCAGAACCCACCAGATAGTGGGCTGGATCTATTTTGCTGCCGCATGGTTGAGTCTCTTCGTCATCAACGGTATCATCGGATTTATGCTCACACCGGGCGACTGGATTGCGGACGGCACTTTCTGGTCCGGTTTTTTCAATCCATCCTTCTGGCCTTCACTCTTTTTCAGGACATTCGTCTCGCTCATGCTTGCCGGTGTCTACGCCTTTGTCACCACTTCATTTTTGAAAGAGGCGCGTCTCAAACTGATTATGACGCGATATTCGGCACGCTGGGTACTGCTGTCTTTGCTTGCCGCTGTGCCAAGCGGTTACTGGTATCTCTCCATTTTACCAAATCAGGCCCGCACCCTGGTTGAAGGTTCCTCTCCGACCATACAGGTTGCAGTAAAGTTCGGCCTTTACGGGGTTATCGTTTTGCTTGCCGCGACGCTCAGCCTTCTGCTATTGAAACCATCGTACCATACCAAGTCGGCGTCTTTTCTCGTGTTTGCCAGTGCCTTTCTTTTCATGGGGGCCTTTGAATGGACTCGGGAGGCCTCACGGCGGCCCTATATTATCAACGGCTTCCTGTATTCCAACTCCCTGCTGGCAAATGATATCGGAAAAATCGCCAGGGAAGGCTTTCTGCACGAAGCCCGTTGGGTCTCCACGCGGGAGGTGGGGGCCGAAAACCAGTTGGAGGCGGGCCGCGAGATATTCCGGAACCAGTGCTATGCATGCCACACCGTGCGCGGGATAAACAACCCCATTATCGCCAGGACTGCGGCCATGGACTACGCGGCCTTGGTGAGCTACCTCGGCAGAATGCATGACATCAGGTATTTCATGCCACCCTTTGCCGGGAACGAGGCTGAGAAGAGGGCCCTGGCATATTTTATCGTCAAAGGGCTACATGGAAAGGATGTCGTTCTTCCAAAAGAGCCGTCCGCTGCGTCAAAATCCGCAGGCGAGACACTATTCGGCAGCCATTGTATCTTCTGCCATCCCGAGAGCCTGGTAAAGTCGCGGACCGCAACCTGGGATAAGAAAAAAATTCGCACGGCACTCGACAACCTGAACAGCCTCCAGAGAGCCATGTCCGATTACCAGGGGACACCGGCGGAAAAAGATCAGATGGCGGAGTTCATCTATTCACTCCAGAAAGGCGACGTCCGGGATAATCCTGACGAAGGGGAGGAAATGTTCGAGAAAAACTGCGCAATCTGCCATACCCTGCGTGAGGGAGTTAATCCACTGTTGCCGAAGATGACAGGCTGGACCAGGGAGCAAGTCCGAAGTTCCCTCGATATGCTGCAGAGACTCAAGGGCGGCATGCCGGCCCTTCAGGCTTCCAAAGAGGAAAAGGACGCCCTGGCCACGTTCCTGTACCGGTCGCTGCAAGGAGGTTCGTGATGACCACTCTTGTGCCCACACCCGATACGATCCCGGCGGCCTGGGAATATTTTCACTTTCTGCTGATGCTCCTTTTTCCGCTGCACCTGCTGCTGATGAATGCGATGGTCGGGACGACGGTCATAGCCGCATATGCTCTGCTGAAAAAGGATGAAACCATGACGGGGCTTGCCTTTGAGCTCGCCAAGGTTCTCCCGTTTCTGATTGCCTTTGCGGTCAACCTTGGGGTTGGCGCGCTGCTGTTCCTCCAGCTGCTGTATGGGCAATTCTTTTATACCGGTTCCATTTTTATGGGGGTCTACTGGCTGGCGGTCGTTCCGCTCCTTCTCCTTGCCTATTACGCGGCATACCTGTTCGATGTTAAATTTTTGAGCATCAATACGCTGACGAAGATTTTTCTGATATGTCTGCCGCTTGCCATTTTTCTGGTTATTGCCTTCATCTATACCAACAATATGACCATGATGCTCGATCCGGAAGCCTGGCAGGCGTATTTCAAGAATCAGCAAGGCACTGTTCTGCATTGGGGGCACACGCCTCTTATTCCGAGGTACCTCCATTTCATGACGGGCGGAATAGCAGTGGGTGGGCTGTTTGTTGCCCTTCTCGGCAGGGTGCGAAAGAGGATGGATCCGGCTGTTCGGGCCGCCGCCGAGAGAATCGGCATGGGGGTATTCACTGTTCTTACCGGGGCCCAGATACTTGTCGGCTTCCTGTTCCTTGCGGTACTTCCTCGGCCGTTGCTGCATCTATTCATGGGGGATGATCTCTTGGCAACCACGGTTTTCGCCGTGGCTTTGATCCTGGCGCTTCTCGTTCTGGTTGCCGGGACAATGCGCAAGGTCTGGCTGTGCGTAGCACTGGTGGTCCCGCTGGTGTATCTGATGACCATCATGCGGGACATTGTCCGGACCGGTTATCTGCGACCCTTTTTCTCCCTCGAATCCTTACCGGTGGTTCCGCAGTACGGAGCGCTGTCCATGTTCCTGATAGCCTTGCTGGCGGGGCTTGGTACCGTTGCCTGGTTGATCTGGAAGGCGGCAGCATCTCTTGGGGTAACAAAGCCCTGAGGGTAGTCATCCCCTGGAGTGGTGCTGAGCAGATTGTTTCCTGGATATGAAAGGCAGATTTCGTTATTTATTGTCCAGGGCTTCACGCACTTTACTTCCCAGTGTCTGCAAGGAAAAAGGCTTTTGGATGAAATATACGCCTTCGTCCAACACACCCCGATTTGCAATGACATCGGCAGTATATCCTGACATGAACAGACAGGTCAGGTCAGGAATAATGGGCGCCAGTCTCTCTGCCAGTTCACGTCCGTTCATACCCGGCATTACCACGTCAGTCATCAGCAGGTTGATTTCGCCGGCTTTTTTAGCTGCAAGATTGATGGCCTCGTCCGGCGAGCCTGCCGCCAATACCGTATACCCGAAGTTCTCCAGCATTATTTTTCCCAGCTCCAAAATTTCCGGTTCGTCCTCCACCAAAAGGATGGTTTCGTTGCCCCTTTTGACCGGTTCCGGAGCGTCTGATTTTACAAAAACGGCCTTTGCCGTATGCCGGGGCAGGTAGATCTTGAAGGTCGTGCCATGGTCAGGCTCACTGTAGACGTTGATGAAACCATTATTTTGTTTGACAATGCCGAAAACCGTTGCCAGTCCCAGGCCGGTACCTTCGCCTACCGCCTTGGTGGTAAAAAATGGCTCGAATATTTTATCCTGTGTTTCTTTAGCTATTCCACAGCCGTCATCGCTGACCGCCAACAAAACGAACTCGCCTGAAACATATCCTGCGTGATTGAGGCAGTATTCTACATCAAAGACAGCATGTGCCGTTTCGATAATTACCTTGCCCACTCCGCCAATTGCGTCCCTGGCGTTAACGCACAGGTTTGCCATAATCTGGTCGACCTGGGAAGGATCCATGTTGACCAGACACTCCCTCACGCCGGGCAGCCATGCGAGCTCTATGTCCTCGCCAATCAACCGGCGCAACATTACAAGTGTTCCCTCCACGGTCTTGTTCAGGTCGAGCACCTTGGGTGCAATGGTTTCTTTGCGGGCAAATGCCAGCAGCTGCCGGACAAGTTTTGCGGAACGTTCGGCAGCTTTGCGGATTTCATGCAGGTCCGAACAAAGAGGTTGAGACTGGTCCGCTTTCATCAGAGCAAGTTCCGTGTGGCCGAGGATAACTCCCAACATGTTGTTAAAGTCGTGCGCGACTCCGCCCGCCAACCGTCCTACCGATTCCATCTTTTGCACCTGATTCAATTGTTCCAGCAGGTTCTCCCGCTCGGCTTCGGTCCTTTTCCGTTCTTCCAGGGCTTGTGCGAGTTTCAGGTTGCTGTAACTCACGGTGGAGATCAGCGATGCTAACCTTAAGTAGAAGCTCATTACGCAGTCAACCGTTTCGCGGTTCCAGCGCGGTACGCGGTCCAGTGCTTCCAGGTATTCGTCTTCGTTGAATCCGAACGTGCGGGCCTGGATGCGGAAGGCCTCATACTCCGGCACTTCGTCTTCATAGAAAAACTGTCCTAGAAACAGATTGCCCAGATGTTTGCCGCCCACGACGATCGGAGTGGAAATATCCCATAGGTTGTTCTTGCATTTATATGCCGTAAAGGTACCCGGTTCGTGTCCCACGGTAAGCAATGTATCACTCTCGTTGCAATTGCGGTATGATTCGGGATGTACTCGATGAAATTTGGTGCAGATGTCCTGCCAGCCGGTGGCGACCAGTACCATGCCGTGTAAATCAATCAGGCCGATGCCGATATTGGTGATACGGTAGAAATCGTCCATAATGGCCTGGGTGGCTTGCGCATCGATGATGTCTGCCAAGTCCAACTCACCGATATCTCCATCAGGTGAGAGAATGGCTTCCAGTTTCAACCTGACTCTCCCCTCGCTTTCCTTGAGAGCTTCCT
>RPRC01000347.1 GCA_003857395.1 Geobacter sp. | reverse complement strand
GCAGATCTGCCTCTGCCCGTCCCTGATCAGCCCCGGCGCCAAGGCCGATTCTCCCAAGCTGGAGTGTCTGACTGAACAGCTTGTCGAGCTGCGTGATGAAGGGCACTCGGTGCTCGCCTTCTCCCAGTTCACCAGCTACCTGGACATCATCGAGGAGGGGTTGAAACGCCACAAACTCCCGTATCTACGCCTTGACGGCTCAACGCCGGTTTCCCAACGGAAGGATCTGGTCACCCGCTTCCAGAAAAGCGACCAGCCACTGGTCTTTCTCATCAGCCTCAAGGCGGGAGGCAAGGGGCTCAACCTCACTCGCGCCACCTACGTTTACCATCTCGACCCCTGGTGGAACCCGGCGGTGGAGAACCAGGCCTCCGACCGGGCCCACCGTATCGGCCAGACCGCCAAAGTCACGGTCACCCGGCTGCTCATGCGGCACACGGTGGAGGAGAAAATGATGGCGCTTAAAGAACGTAAGCTCAAGCTCTACAAGGCGCTGTTTGAAGACGCCACCGGTGCCGGCGGGGCGGCCCTGTCCAAGAAGGATTTCGATTTCCTGTTGGCGCCGTGAGGGGGAAGGAGGTTGCCTGCCCTAATCGACGAAAATTCCTTTAAAACCTAGTACAATTAATGATCTGAGGAATATCAATCCATGCCCTATCAGCTCTTCCTGGAAAAATTCGGTCCGGTTCATGCGCTCCCGGTGCTCCATTACAAGATGGAGTTTGCAAGCCTCGTGCGTCAGGCGGTGGAGCGGCTGCAGCCGGACTGTATTGCCATCGAACTGCCCCCCACCCTCCAGGCTCATTTTCTGAGGGGAATCCGGCGTTTGCCGGAAATCTCGGTTCTCAGGTACGAACTGGCCAGTTCCGGCAAGCGTTCCGTTGCCGGGGGCGAAACGGTCTTTCTCTTTATCGAGCCGGCCGACCCGCTCGTGGAAGCTGCCCGTCTGGCCGGAGAGCGGGAGATCCCGCTCCACTGTATCGATGTGGATGTGGAAGGTTATCCCTGCTACGAAGAGCCGTTTCCCGATTCCTATGCCATCAGGCGCATCGGCCTTGCTTCCTACTACGCTGAATACCGGAAAATTTTCGGAAATTCCCTGCCGGGACCGGAAGATCTTCTTCGCGAGAAAGGCATGGCCTACCGACTTCAGCAGTTGGCGCTGCGCTTCGAGCGAATTCTGCTGGTATGCGGCATGGCCCACCTTGAGCGGTTGAAGGCCTGCTATGATCTTCCCCAGGCGGCTCCTCTGGAAAAGGTAAAAAGGTCGGGAATTTCCCTCTACAATCTTCATCCCGAGTCGTGCCGTGAGGTCCTGGCGGAATATTCCTTTCTTTCCGCACTCTACGAACTGCAGCGCGGCCCGCTTCCGCCGGAACCTTCCGTGGCGGGACCGACCCTCAGGAAGAGCTGGAATGCCTTCGAGTTGATTGCCGGTGGCAAAAAGGAGGTTCCGGAGGAAGAGGTTCTCCACGAAGCGCTGGTGCGCAGTGCTCACCATGTGGGACGGGCCGGGGAAGGTCTGGATCGGCAGCGGGCGATTTTTCGCCTCTTTCGGGAAGCTGCACGCCACTACCGGCAGGAGACCGGAGAGCCGGTCCATGTCTGGCAGAAGAGGGCTTTTTTTCGTTTTTCCCGTAACTATGCGCTCGTTACAGGGCGGCTCCTTCCCGACCTCTTCCAGATGCTGGCCGCGGCTCGCGGCTGTATTGACGACAATTTCGCCTATGCCTTCTGCCGGCTGGCCAGTTTTTATCCATGGCAGAAGCTGGATTCGGATCTGCCCACCATCCGGCTCCGGCCCGAGGATATTTCCGGAGGGAGCAGGAGGATTCGTTTTCGGCCCCGCTCACGTCAGCCGGGCAAGGGACTTTCCCCTCTTCAGTTCCTGAAGCGGAAGCGGGAAAAGCGGCCTGGCGAATGGTTGGAAGGGTTCGATAACCCCTCCATCTGCTCCTTTCCCCCGGAAGATCTTGTCATCGAAGACTATGGCCGCTTTCTCAAGAAAAAGGGCGCGAAACAGCTCTCCGAGGAACAAAGCCGCGTCCAGCCCTTTTCCTCATCGCTGCTGGATGGTATCGACATGCGGGAGACCCTGCGGAATTATCACGAGGGAAAGATCTATGTGCGGGAAAACCTTCGTGTTCAGGGCGGGGTAGGAAGCCTCGTCGTGGTCTTCGACCAGGATCGTGGCGGGAAGAAATTCCCCTACCTGACGACCTGGCTCGGTGAGCACGATCAGGAATCGGACATGGCCTTTTACGGCACCGAACCGGGTGCCAACGTGGTGGGACCGGGGATTTGCCGCTGCGAATACGGTGGATTCCTGCTTTCCTATCCTCCCCGTCGCATGTATGATGTCTGGCTGGATAGCGACTATTCCTTTGCCCGGGACAAAGCGGAAGTACTGCTGCTGGCAGCTTTGGACTACTCTCGGGAAAAACATGTCGTCTTCGTGGCGGTCCGCCCGCCCAGGAGCTGTTTCCGGCAGATTGCGGCCCGACTTGGGAAAAAGATCATCTATATTCCCCTCGGTTCTCTGTCGCCGCAGAAACTGAAAAAGCTTCGAGTGTTCCATGTCCTATTCGGCAATGATAAAAGAGGAATTGCCAAGGATTACATATGGTGAGGCGGGAAAAAATGTGGTATATGAATCTGATGCTTTACGAGTAGCTTTCGTAAGGCATTCGGAGTTCGAGAATTTAGAATATCACCTGCTGTAATCGATATATTTTAACCGCAATCTGCGGATTTTCCTTAGGGGGGAAAGAATGAGCAAGAGCGAGCGACGCTACGTACGGATGGAGTCCCTGAACCTGCTCGACTATGTTCTCGTTAATGAAAAGGGAGAGATAGTAACCCGCGCCATGGGACGGACTCTCAATATCAGTGAAAAAGGAATCCTGCTGGAAACGCATGTCCAGTTTGAACCGGGCCAGGTACTGTTGATCACCATCGGTCTTGAAGAGGATCTGGTGGACCTGAAGGGCTTGGTCAAGCATGCGGAAATGCGGGATGACAAGACCTTCAGCGCGGGAATCGAGTTTCTGGAATTTGATGGCGAGGGCAGCCGGGTGCTTCACAATTATCTTGAGGCCTTTGAGGTTTTTAACAACTAGCGGGTTCCCCACGATTTTACTTCGGTTGTTATGGTGCTGTCCTTTTTGGAGACCGTAAACCATGGCCAACGAAAAGAGCGTGTTCGCACTAACAGGTGTGGGCACGCTATTTTTTGTTTTTATGGGAAGGCGTCAATCCTTGAACTGCAACTGATAGAGGCGGTAGTAAAGTCCCTGGAGAGTCATCAACTCATCATGGCTCCCCTCTTCCGCCTTTTCCCCCTTATGGATGACCACGATTCGATCTGCGTCCCGCACCGTGGAGAGTCGGTGCGCAACCACGAGGGAGGTTCGCCCGGTCAGGAGTCCCTGCAGACCTTCCTGGATCAGCCGTTCACTTGCGGTGTCGACACTGGAAGTGGCTTCGTCGAGTACCAGGACCTCAGGATCGAAGGCAACCGCCCGGGCAAATGAAATGAGTTGCCGTTCGCCCACTGAAAAGTTTACCCCTCTTTCCCTGACCTCTTCAGCAAATCCTTTCGGCAGGTGCGTGATGAAGCGATCCGCTCCCACCATTGTTGCAGCTTCTTTCATCCGCCGGCGTGCACCCTCATCTCCGAGGGTTATATTGTGTTCCAGCGAGCCGGTGAAGAGGAATGGCTCCTGAAGAACAACGCCGATTCTTCCCCGCAACTCTTGGAGCGGAATCTCGCGGATTTCACAGCCGTTGATGAGGATGCTGCCACGGTTTACCTCATAAAACCTGGACAGGAGACGGGTAACAGTGGTTTTTCCGCCGCCCGTTTCACCCACCAGGGCGACTTTTTCACCGCGCCGGATTGTCAGGTTGAAACCCTTCAGTACGTACTCTTCATCTTTATAGGCAAACCAGACATCCCGGAATTCGATCGTTTCCAAGGGGGATTCCAGACCTGCCAGGTTTTTAAACCTTGGCAGGTCTTCTTTTCGTTGAACATTCTCGCCCTTTTTCTCCATGTCCAGCAGTCCGAAAATGCGCTCCAGGGCGGCCATGGCTCCCTGCATGATGGAATATTTGGCTGATAAATCGCGGATCGGTGAGAAAAACTTTTCCATGTACTGGATGAAGGCAACCAGGGCGCCGAAGGTCAGGGTGCCGCGGATGATTTCCCCGCCGCCGTACCAGATGATCAGACCGACCGCTATTGATGACAGCGCCTCCACCGCGGCAAAAAGTGCCGCGTCCCAGGTGATGACCGGAAGGTTTGCGTCCCGGTAGGAGGCGTTGAGTCTCGTGAACTCCTGCTGCTCTGTCTTCTGGCGGTTGAAGAGCTGTACCACTGCCATG
>RPRC01000346.1 GCA_003857395.1 Geobacter sp. | reverse complement strand
CTTAGCTGACTGTTATCGTCTCTGCAGCTCCAAAAGATAGCTGATGACCGAGGGGTCATCCCAGGTAAGGGGGCCCACGACTTTTTTCCTGACAACTCCTTGCCGATCCAGGACAAAAGTCTCAGGGACACCAGTAATCCCGTACATCTTCCCAACCGTGCCACCTGAATCGAGTAGTGTCGGAAGACGGTAACCGGTCCTCTGAAAGAACGAATCCACCGCCTTACCTCCCCCTTCATCGATGGAAACGGTCAGCATCCGGAACCCTTTTCCGGTCATAGCCGCATTCAATCGGGAAAGTGAGGGAACCTCTTCCTGGCAAGGCGGACACCAGGTTGCCCAGAAATTCAACAGCACGACTTCCCCGCGCAATTCTGAAAGCTGCACGGACTTCCCTGACAGGTCTTTCAGGGAAAAGTCTGGCGCAACGGTCCCCACTTGAGGAGCGGGGCCTTCCTTTGAACAAGCGGCAACAAGAGCAAGCAGAGAAAAAACAAGACTGAGTACAAGAAAACTACGGAAAGATTTTCGCATGGCAGATTTACTCCAACTCCGGAAGGAACGTCTGTTCAGGGGAAATACCAGGAAAATTTAAAGAGGAGAAAGCTCGCACAGCATGAACAGGTGCCTAGGAACCCACGTAGAGCAGGTTCATCAGTGGCAACGGGTAACCACGTAATCGGCAAGCGCATACAAAGCCTGCTTGCCCGGAGAGTCGGGAAAAAGCGCCAGTCTTTCCTTGCCGCGACTCACAAAATTGAGGGACTGCTGCGTGGAATATTCTATACCGCCATAGGACCCGACTAACGAAACGACCGTCTGAAAGTCTTCATCATTCAGTGTTTCACTCAAGATCACCTTGGAAATTGCCTGCTTTTCGGCAGGGGTGCAGTGCCGCAAGGTGTGGATCAGCGGCAGGGTTATCTTCCCTTCCTCAAGATCGTGGCCAATACTTTTACCGAATTGTTCTTCACTGGAAATATAGTCGAGAGTATCGTCAATCAGCTGAAAAGCTATCCCAAGGTCCATACCGAAATCGCGCAAAGCATTCTCCTGTTCGGGAGACACTTTACCGAGAATTGCACCGGCCTGGCAAGCAGTTGCAAGGAGCACTGCCGTCTTGCATTTGACCACCTCGATATATCGCTCTTCTGTCACTTCAAGGTCACTCATGGAAACAAGCTGCATTACCTCTCCTTGAGCAATAATCGTGGTTGCTCCGGACAGAACGCGCAGGATATCGAGGTCACCATCTTTAACCATAAGAGAAAAGGATTTGGAAAACAGGTAGTCTCCGACAAGTACCGACGCTTCGTTTCCCCACAAGGTGTTCGCAGACGCCAATCCTCTCCTCAGACTGGCATTATCCACCACATCATCATGAAGCAAGGTTGCCGTGTGAATGAACTCTATAACGCTTGCCAGGGAAATGTGTCGTTGTCCCTCATACCCGCAGAGTTTGGCGGAAAGAAGCAGCAAGGCTGGTCGAATCCTCTTGCCACCACTGGAAAGGACATATTCTCCAACCTTCCGGATGAGAAACACATCGGATTCCAAGTCTTTCTTGAACTGCAGCTCAACATCTTTCAGCTCTGTCTCAATGAGAGCTAAAGCAGATTCCATGCGCAAACCTCGGCTATAATTTGCGGCAATACTAAAGTAATGCCTTCTTGTTTGTCAAAGTTTTTCTCCCCCCCGGAATTTCATGCTGTCAGTCGGGTGGGAGAAATACCTCTCAAAACATCATGGAGACAGATTTTCTCTGTCTTCCATTTTCTTTCTCATGGGAAAAGAGTCAGCTGGTCAAGGTTGCGGTTAGATTCGGCACGTCACTACTTTAGGGCAATTAGTAATAGGGACGTCGATACCACCAGTAGTACGGGAGACCTCCATACCAGAAAGGATCATAGTAGTACCAGTGTGGGGGATACTGTGGCTGTTCAATCTCCGATTTACTCCAGACATGTATCTCCCGAATCGCTATGATTGGATAGGTATACTCTACCTTGTCGATAGGCAAAGTCTTCTTTCCCTGTACCTGACCGACCACGGTAACTCTGCGCCCCATTTTATAGACTATCGGATCGAGGAAACGTGAAGATGTCGCCAGGAATCTTCCTCCGGAAGAGTGGGAAGCTTCCTCGGGAAGGTCATCACTCTCAAGAGGAGATTGGACGACTTCCAGCTGTGCGCCTTCTTTTGAATTCTGAA
Source organism: Geobacter sp. (assembly GCA_003857395.1). The sequence goes on along the minus strand of RPRC01000346.1, from coordinate 2,280 downwards.
CCCCGGCAATAGTTCCGCCCAGCATTACATATTTTCCGGCATAGGAGTCCGGGTTTGCACGCAGGTTCGGAAACTGTATCGTCGAATCAACCAGACTACGAGACTCTTCGCTGATTACGTGGGCACAACCCGCAAGTACCAGAAAAGCTGCGCTAAGAAAAAATAAATTTTTCACGAGACACCTCCTGGACTGACTCTATAAAAAGACTACCCATCACAGAGGGAAAGTCAACTTGGAGGCAGATGTTCGCTGCTTCAAGAGGCAGGAACCGGAAAATCAGGCAAGGCAGGATCTCATCAACAGACCGGTAACAGGTACCAGCCAAAAAGCTCATGCGTATTTAATCAATTCAAGCATATCCCGCACAGCCCGGTCGAGGCCTACCAGCACCGCTTTGGAGATGATCGAGTGTCCGATATTGTATTCTTCAACGCCACCAAGGGCGGCAACCTTCTTGATATTGGTATAGTTGAGCCCATGACCGGCGTTAACGCCCAGACCGAGCTTTGCCGCAAGCTTGATAGCATTCTCAATCTTTATCAGCTCCTGCTCTTCGATTTTCCAATCAGCAGCATCGGCAAAACTGCCCGTATGGATCTCCACATAATCGGCTCCGACTTTGTTGGCTGCCTTAATCTGGTCAGAATCCGGATCGATAAAGAGGCTGGTCACAATTCCACCGTCATGAAGCCGGGCAATCGCTTTCTCGATCGCCTTCGCATGCTGGCGCACATCGAGACCGCCTTCCGTCGTAAGCTCCTGGCGCTTCTCTGGAACAAGGGTGCACATGTCCGGCTTCACCACCAGGGCAATATCTATCATCTCTGCGGTTGCGGCCATTTCCAGATTAAGCTTTGTTTTGACTGTCTGACGAAGAATTTTCAGATCTCGGTCCTGAATGTGACGGCGATCCTCCCTGAGATGGATTGTTATACCGTCGGCACCGGCCAGCTCGGCAATAGCTGCCGCAGCGACCGGATCCGGTTCGTTCCCGCCACGCGCCTGTCGAATGGTTGCCACATGATCGATATTAACTCCAAGTTTGGCCATGTTACTCTCCCCCTATCCTGGTGCGGACCAGACTGGCGAGTTCCTCTGCCCAGGACTGGATTTCTCCACTGTCGAGCCCCTCAAGCATGATTCGCAACAGCGGTTCCGTTCCAGAGTAGCGGATGAGGATCCGCCCCTCATCGTTCAGCTTTCCCTCTATATCGGCAATCAGAGCGGCAATCTCCGGAAATGTCGTAATATCCTTCTTTTTCTTCACCCGCACATTTACCAGTACCTGCGGCAGTGCTGTCATGACCTGTGCCAACTCGGAAAGCCGACGCTGTTTCCGTCGCATGATGGCCAGGACCTGAAGAGCGGACTGAATGCCATCTCCTGTGGTGTTGTAGTCGAGGAATATCAGGTGGCCCGACTGCTCACCGCCAAAATTATAGCCGTTCTTGAACATCTCCTCGACCACGTAGCGGTCGCCCACCGCGGTCTTGACGATCTTGCCGCCGGCATTTCTGACGGCGATATCCAGCCCCATATTGCTCATTACCGTTGCCACCAGGGTATTCTTCTTCAACTTCCTTCTTTTCAGCAGGTCTGTGGCGCAAATGGCCATAATATGGTCGCCGTCAACCTCATTGCCGAATTCATCGACAAAGATGACACGGTCCGCATCACCATCAAGGGCAATCCCGAGATCCGCTCCGTTAGCCCGTACTGCCTCGCTGATAACATCGGGATACAGTGATCCGCAGCCGGCATTGATGTTCGTGCCGTTCGGCTTGTTGCCAAGAGTAATGACTTCGGCACCCAGTTCCTGGAACACCGCGGGGGCGACCTTGTAGGCGGCGCCATTGGCACAGTCCAGAACAATCTTCATGCCTACCAGGTCCAGTTCCTTGGGAAAAACGTTTTTGAGAAAAACGATATACCGACCAGCAGCGTCATCAATGCGGTAGGCCTTGCCGACCTCGGTTGCAGTGGGCCGAAAGGAGTCGATGTTCTTGGAAAAAATCAGCTCTTCAATGGCGAGTTCCATGGCATCGGGCAGCTTTACCCCCTCTCGGGAAAAGAACTTGATGCCATTATCCTGAAAGGGATTATGGGATGCGGAAATTACCACACCAGCATCCGCACGCATGGAAGACGTAATATTTGCGATCCCCGGAGTTGGCAAGGGTCCCACCAGCAGAACGTCAACCCCCATGGAGCAGATTCCTGCCACCAGAGCGTTTTCGATCATATAGCCGGACAGACGCGTATCTTTGCCGATAACGATG
>RPRC01000345.1 GCA_003857395.1 Geobacter sp. | reverse complement strand
TTAAAGCGGTGAGCGTTAATTTCTGGTCTGAACAGAGCGATGCTCCCATCTGCCCATTTATATGCTTTGAGGCCTTCGAAAATTTCCTGTGCATAATGAAAAACGAGAGCTGATGGATCGAGGACAAAGGGGGAGTAAGGCTGTATTCTTGCGTCAACCCATCCCTCGGAAGCCTTCCACTCTGCGAGAAACATCCGGTCAGTGAAAATTCTGCCGAAACTGAGTGCGGATTCGTCGGTAAACTTGGTTTTCTTCTTTTCTTCCGGAAGGGGAAGAACCTTGATTTCCATGATGCAACCTCCCGTAAAGGCCGGGAAAGAGCCTTTTTCATTAGATACTGTGTGTAGCATATATCACCTTTACGGGCAAGATTTATTCACTCTCTCTATTTTCTTGCCGTGCAAACAGAAAAGCCATCGATGCCGTCAGAATCCTGCTTCTCACGGCTATATGATGCGAAGAAGAAAGGGTCGAGTGTCTGAAATTTCAGTTATGGTAAAAAGCGTCTGGAGTATTTAGCAGCTTCGATACTCTTACAAAGGTTTCCGCTTGGAGTGTTTTTTGTTCGCTGGTGTGGCAGAACCGCTTGGCAGAATTGACGAAAACTCATTTTTCTTGTTGCTTTGCGGGAATTTCCCTGCTATATTTTTAGCACTCACTTGAGTAGAGTGCTAATATGACATGATGCAGTGCATCATGGTTCTTTCGAGAAGGAGGTTGATTTCATGGCCGGTTCTTTACCCATTCTGTCAGACAACCTGCAAAAATATTTTGCTGAAATCAGAACCTTCCGGGTTCTTTCTCCGGAAGAGGAATATCAACTTGCGGTAAAATTTTACGAAGAAAAGGATCTTGAAGCTGCCCATTCGCTGGTGACTTCGAATCTTCGTTTTGTCGTGAAAATTGCCGGAGAGTACCGCGCATACGGAATGAGGATGCTCGATCTGATTCAAGAAGGCAATGTCGGGCTCATGATGGCGGTTCGCAAATTCAACCCGTACAAAGGGTTTCGCCTCATCTCCTATGCCGTCTGGTGGATACGGGCATACATACAGAACTACATCATCTCAACCTGGAGCTTGCTGAAGATAGGTACGACACAGGCCCAGCGGAAACTGTTCTTCAAACTGAAACAGGCAAAAAATACCATTAAAAACATGTTTGGGGATGATGACGTGCCCGCGGCCTCCCTGTCTTTGGACGTGAAGGAGTCTGAATATCTTGAGATGGAGCAGCGGTTGCGTGGCGATTTCTCTCTTGATTCCGAAATGGTTGCTGGTGAAGGGTATTCCCTGATGGATTCCCTTGCGGATGATCGGATGAATCAGGAGGAGATGCTTGCCGAGAATCAGTCAGCCGCAATCCTTGCGCGAGAAGTATCTCAGGCCGTATCGCGCTTGAACGAAAAAGAGCGATACGTAATCGAGCACCGGGTATCGGCTGAAGAACCAATGACACTCCAGGAGATAGCAGACCATTTTTCTCTTTCGCGGGAAAGGGTCCGCCAGATAGAGGAGGGGGCTTTGAAAAAAATGAAGTCACTCCTTTTACCTCTCGCGTCACAGGTTCTGGAGTCCTCGCCGGCTTTTGCCTGATCCGGCTCGGAGAGCGTACACTGTCATAGCTGCCCAGCGCTCCTTCACAGGCCCGGAAAGTAAGAGGGCGAATTATTGTCTGCTTTCGGGCGGTTTGCTGCCAGCTGTTCGCATGATGATAATTGCATTGACAAAAATCATGCGCTCCCTTATTCTTTTTCAACAATTCAATAAAAGACTTTCTTATCAAGAGTGGTGGAGGGATAGGCCCTGCGAAACCACAGCAACCGGCCCGGTAACGGGTGTCAGGTGCTAAATCCTGCCGTATGGCATAGATTAGAAAGGTGTTTCAGGCGGATATGCACCCGGAAGCTCCTTCTCTTCAAAGAAGGGGCTTTTTTCATTCCATAGCGGAAACTATTTACCTCCTGTGAGCAACCCATGTCTGTCGGCATTGTAGAAACACAATTCGTTACTTTCGATACCGAACTTCGTCTTGAAAGCGGCCGGATTCTCGGCCCGGTAACTCTTGCCTATGAAACCTACGGAACCCTGAATAGCAGCCGCTCCAACGCGGTGATGATAACCCATGCCTGGACCGGGAACGCCCATGTCGCGGGTAAATCTAGTGAGGATGACCAGAAGGTCGGCTGGTGGGATGCTATCGTGGGGCCGGGAAGGTTGCTGGATACCGACAAGTATTTCGTTATCTGCTCCAACATCATCGGTTCATGCTATGGTTCAACCGGACCTACCTCCATCAACCCGAAGACGGGAAAACGCTATAACCTGTCATTTCCGGTTATCACAGTCCGGGATATGGTTCGGGCACAAGCCCTGCTGTTGGACCACCTGGGGATAAACAAACTGTTGACCGTGCTTGGCGGGAGCATGGGCGGCATGCAGGCCCTGGAATGGGCAACCTGCTATCCCGACCGGATTTCGTCGGCCGTTGTCCTTGCCACGAGCGGCAGGCCTTCTCCCATGGCCATTGCCATGAATGCCGTGGCTCGCTGGGCTATCTTCAATGATCCGACCTGGAAAAAGGGAGAGTACCGTAAAAATCCAAAGGATGGTCTGGCCTTGGCCCGCGGCATCGGCCACATTACTTTTCTTTCGGATGAGTCCATGTGGGGCAAGTTCGGCCGACGGTTCTCGGCACGGGACGGTTTGTTCGACTTCTTTGGCCGATTCGAAGTGGAGCGCTACCTTTCCTACAACGGCTACAACTTTGTGGACCGCTTTGATGCCAACTCCTTCCTTTATCTGGCCAAGGCCCTCGACCTGTATGATGTTGCCTGGGGCTGCGAATCGCTTCATGAGGCATTTGCCCCGGTTGCGACGCCCATCCAATTCTATGCCTTCACCTCCGACTGGCTGTATCCTCCGGCTCAGACCGAAGAGATGGTCAACGTCCTGAAAGAATTGGGCAAGCCGGTCGAATACCACCTCATCGAATCATCCTACGGCCACGACGCATTCCTTCTGGAACATGAGGCCTTTGCACCGCTTCTTAAGGATTTTCTCGACCGGATATCCTCTCGGACCTGATCCTTGCCTGTTCCTGCATTTTCCCCGCAGCACTTTTTCCTGCAGCCGGACTTCACTTTTTCATTCTCTCAGTGTATGGTGAATCGCAAGAAGATGCCCCCTTAGAGTCATGCACCAGAGGAGTTATTGCTATGGGTATGCTTACCGTTTCCTGTCCTTCCTGCGGCTTTTCCCGGCACCTGCCTTCGGAGAAAGTTCCGGAAGGTCCACGCCGCGTTACCTGTCCCCACTGTAACGAGACATTCATCTATGACAAGTCTGTACCTCCCGCAGCGAATGAGGAAGCGCCTGCAGCCTGTTCTGCCGAGGACTCAGCTTCCGCTCCAGCGTCCGGGCAGTCCTCTCCACCGGACACCCCGCCCACATTTCCTGACCATTCCGAAAGCCCACCGGCTGGAGATTCGTCATCTGCTTCCGGTGAAAAGCCGCCGGGTCCGCCGGCCGTGCCGGCAATGACCGATATCGGTGAACTGTTCCGTCAAAGTTGGCAACTGTACCAGAAGCGTTTTGTAACCCTTATTCTTCTCTATCTCTTGACGATGCTGGCAGTCATTATCCCCACTGCACTGGCAGTGGGCCTTGCCTTCGTCATGACCTTGATTGCTGGTGGTGTCGCATTCTTTGTTACTGTTTCCCTTGGCATCCTGGTTGGGGTGGCCTGCTCTCTCTGGTGCTACAGCGGATTTCTCTGTGCGGTGGTGGACGATACGCTACGGCTTGAGGATGCGCTAACCCGAGGCAAGGAACTACTTCTCCCGCTTGCCTGGATTTTCTTGCTGACCGCCTTCATTGTTACCGGTGGCTACTTCCTGCTGATCATTCCCGGTGTCATCTTCACGGTCTGGTTCTTTTTTGCCCAGTTCATCGTGCCCGGTGAGAATGTTCGCGGGATGGAAGCCCTCCTCAAAGGACGGGAGTATGTGCGCGGCCATTGGCTGGACGTTGCGCTCCGTCTGTTTCTTATCTGGGTCGTGTCCTGCGTTGTAAGTTTCATCCCTTTTTTCGGGATGATTCTTGCTGTGCTCTTTTTCCCCTACGTAATGATATTTCACTGCCTGATCTATCGGGACCTGCGTGCAATCAAGGGTGATATGCCCTTTCCCAGCGGAACAAAAAACAAGCTCCTCTGGCCTGGAGTTGCCCTGGCAGGCTGGGTTATCGTGCCGGCAATCCTGATACTTCTCTTTGGCTCGCTGTTTTGCGAAAAATTTCATCAGAGAACCCCGGTCCATGTTGAAACGACACGTGGGGGAAGTGTACAGCTCGCTGTGACGACCTTTCCACCTTTCGGTGCTGAAAAAATGAATGGTGCGTGAGAGGTTTCGTCAACCGCGCTCATTGTTTTCTGTCCCGCATTGGCGGTTGCCGCCCCTTCTTTCGTCGAGTATGATTACTCTAACGTGCAACCGTGAAAACACAGCTTGAATCGCT
>RPRC01000344.1 GCA_003857395.1 Geobacter sp. | reverse complement strand
CCAGCCTGGCTCTTGCCAACTTGGTGAAGGAAACGGGGGTCCCGGATGAAAAGGTGCTGTATCTCCCCAACTGTGCCCCTGAAACCCCTCCTGGCAACGGCACGGCAATCCGCGAGAGGCATGAAATTCCACTCGATTCACCGATTATCCTCCTCTATACGAGGTTTTTTGAGTTCGACCAGGAAAAGCTTTATTTTCTCTTCGAGGAGATCTCCCAACGGGTTCCCCGGGTCAGGTTCCTGGTTGTTGGCAAGGGGAGGTCCGGTGAGGAGAAACTGCTCCGGGTTGCGTCACGGGAGCGGGGCTTTGATACGGCCCTTTGCCTGGCCGGCTGGGTTGAGCCGGAAGAGATTCCCCACTATCTTGCGGCTGGGGACGTGGCCCTGTATCCCTTTGCCGATACCCTCGTCAACCGGGCAAAATGCCCGGCGAAGCTCGTGGAGATCCTCCAGGCCGGAACACCCGTCATAGCTGATGGAGTAGGACAGGTTGCCGAGTACATCGAGTCCGGAATCTCGGGGGTTCTCTGTCGTCAGGACGCCTGGAGGGAAATGGCTGACAGGACTGTTGAGCTCCTTGCAGCTCCGGAAAAGAGGATGCTGATTGGGGCTATGGCGAAACGACGGCTTGAGGAGAGATTTGCCTGGCGCGATCATGCCGCAAAACTGGCGATATTCTATCGAGAAACGATGGAACGGAACCGCCGAACAGCAAAATAAATGGGATTTCATGACGGAAAACTTGTCGGACGGGACAGGAATTATTCCCTGTATCGATTAGCGCTTCTCTTCCACCGGAGTATTGTATGACCGAAAAAAAGAAAGATTGGCTGTTCCTGGCTCTCCTCCTGGCGATCCTGATTCTCTGTTTTTCGAAAATCCTGTTTACCGACCAGATCGTCAGGGCACCCGACATCCTCAACGAGTTCTACTGGGGAGTCAAGAGTTATGCGGATATTTCCTGGTCCCGGCTATTCCACATAAATCTCTCCTCCGCCGGGTGGAGTCAGTACATCAATGCAGGCTTCACCAATGAAGGGGGAATGGCCTCGCAACAGTTCCTCTTCTTCCAGAAGCTGATCTTCAAACTCTTCCCCGCCCCGGCAAGCGTTGCCTGGTATATGATCTTCCACCTATTCATCGGCGGTGCAGGTATGTACTGTCTCTGTCGCCTGATCGGCGCCGGCCGTTCCGCCGCCCTCCTTGCGGGAGCAATCTTTGCCCTGGCGCCGGAGAATGCCACCCTGATCAATGCCGGCCATGTAATGAAGATCGCCACCATCTCCTTTGCGCCCTGGGCCTTCTATTTCCTGGAAAAGTCTTTCCAGACCCGCAGGGTGATCTTCTTTCTGACAACCGGTTTCGTTCTCGCCTTCCAATTCTTCCATACCCACTGGCAGATCGCCTACTATACCTGCCTCTGCATCGGTGTGTACGCCATCATCCGCTCCATCGGCATTCTCCGCGCCGAAGGAAAGATGGAAGGCTCGTCGATAGTAAAGCTGGCCGGTTTGAATCTGGTCACGATGCTGTTTTTTCTGTCAACGGTTGCCATTTCCCTGCTGCCCCTTGCAAACTGGTCGACAGATACGACCCGCGGAATCGGCAGCGGCGCAAATATGGGCAAAGGCGGACTTGCCAAGGAAGAAGCCATGTCCTGGTCGCTGCCTCCGGAAGAACTGGTTACCTTTGCCATACCCGGTTTTTTTGGCCTTTCCCGACAGGAAGCAGGCGAGAACCCCACTAACATCCTTGCCTACTACTGGGGAAGGATGAACTTCACCCAGACCAGTGACTATATGGGATTATTGCCATGGCTGCTGATTCCGCTGCCGCTGCTTTTTCGTCGCGACCGCTATACCTGGCTGGCCCTGGCCGGCCTGGCGGGCGGAGTCTTGTTCTCCATGGGGAAATATACCCCCTTCTATCAGTTGCTTTTCGAGTATTTCCCGGGGATTGACCATTTCCGGGTGCCAAAGATGATGATGTTTATCCCGGTGATGGGCCTCGCGGTACTTGCCGGCCGGGGTATGGATCTGCTGCTGGATCCCGGCACCAGAAACTCCCTGAAGTTCCGGCGTTATCTTTATTGCCTCATCTCCCTGCCCCTTTTCATCGGTGCGCTTCTCGGCGTGGAACTGGTCTGGAAATCCCACTGGCTGTCCCAGGCGGGTGAATTGCTCTCCCAGCCGACACGCTACCAGCAGGGGGGTGCCCAACTCGCCCTTCAGCGCTGGAACAACCTCGTGGTTGAAACCGGCATTGCGGCTTTCATCGCTGCCATCTACGCTATCGCCTTCTATGCCTTACAGCGAAAATGGCTGACCGCCGCCGTGTTCCCGCTGGTACTGCTCGGTCTCTTCGTCGCTGATGTTGGCAGAGTAAACGCCAAGTTTCTGTTCCTGGTCGATGTACCTGTCAAAACGAAGGGGAAAAAGACCCCGGCAATGGAATACCTCCTTTCCCAAGGCTCGAACCAGTATCGGGTTCTTCCCATGAACGGCACTGACCCTATGCTCTATGCCACGAACCGCATCCCGGTCATGTTCACCTCGAATCCGGTCCAGCAACAGCGCTGGCAAAATTTCCTCACTTCATTCCGCTTTCCATCTCCCATGCCAGACATGGTCAATCTCAAATACCTGGTGTACGAACCACAACAGTATGAACAGGAAAAAGGGGTTCTGGGCGAAAAGTATGTTCCCGTATTCCGTTCTCCGGACGGAAAAGAGATCGTCCTCGAAAACCGTTCGGTGCTTCCCAAGGGATGGCTGGTCCAAGCAGCAGCGGTGATCCAGGACCCCAGCCAAGCCCTTGCCGTCATGCAGAATACAGCGTTTGATCCGCGAAACGTGGCACTAGTGGAATCCGTTCCGCCGATTCCGTTGTCAAGCCCGAACAACCCTCCTGGCGGTGACCCAGGGGACGTTAGGATGAGACTCTACGAGAGCGAGTTCATTTCCCTGGATGCTGCACCTGTCCGTAACTCCTTGCTTGTGCTGGGAGAGAAGTACTATCGGGGTTGGCGCGCAACGGTGGACGGAAGAGAAACGGAAATTTTTCCGGTGAACCATATCCTCCGTGGGGTTTACCTGCCACCGGGCAAGCACCGGGTGGAATTCGTCTTCGATCCCCTCCCCTTCAAGATCGGCAAATGGCTGACCTTGGCTTCGTTTGCCTTCTTTGCGGCGATGCTGGGGCGGGAAGTTTGGATACGACGGGAACGGAGGAAGTGATGCGGGGTACGGGGTAAGGGAACAGGGGTGCAATTGAAGAACGAAGAAACGCTTGATGAACTCAGAAAGTTCGGGCTGAAGATCATTCAGCCCCGTCATGGCTACCGCTTTTCCCTGGACCCGCTGCTGCTCTGCGATTTTGCCGCGATCCGGGCCGGGGAGAATGCTGTCGATCTGGGAGTCGGCTGCGGGATCATTCCCTTGATTCTGGCGCGAACGGCTGAGGGAAGTAGTCTGGTCGGGGTGGAAAGTCAGGCGGAAATGGCCGAGCTTGCGGGGAGGAATGTGGCACTGAATGGATTATCCGAGAGGGTTGATATTCGACATGCAGACATCCTGGATGTAAGGAACCTTTGCCCCTCTTCGTACTTCGATCTGGTCGTTGCCAATCCGCCCTACCGGAAAAGGAGCTCAGGCAGGATAAGCCCGAAACCGGGGCGGGATCTTGCCCGGCACGAATCGACGGCCTCACTGGGCGACTTTCTGGCGGCGGCCAAAAAACTAGTCAAGCTCTCGGGACGGATCTGCTTTATCTATCACCCGTCCCGCCTGGTCGAATTCCTTACCGAGTCCAGCACCTTGAAGCTCTCCCCGGTCCGTCTGCGGATGGTGCACGGGAATTCAGCGGCCGAAGCCCGCATGTTCCTGGTTGAATTGGTAAAGGGAAAAAGGTGTGACCTGTCGGTGCTCCCGCCACTTTACGTCTTCAAAGATACTGGGGAATACACGCAGGAAATGGAAATGATTCTCGGGGAGAATACCGGAACGGTCTAACAAGAGCAGAATATCGTTGATTCACGCAGGCAGAGGATGAATCAGGTGCTGCGATGATTTTCAGTCTTTGCCGGGAGTGTGGGCAAGGTCCTGCGCAAGCAGTTCGGCAAACTGCCTTCGTAACTGGGGGTCAGTGACAGCCGCGACCGTTGCGGCAATTTTTTCCTTTTCCGCCTCTGTCAGTTCCCTCTTTTCAGGCTTCACCCACGCCTCAGTTTTGTCCGGAGCAGGAGGTTTCCCTGCCTTCAGAAAGATCTCGACGACGAGTTTTTCACCCAATTTTTCGTTCAGTCTCTCGGCAATATCTCTTTTCATAAAATTCAGCTGCTGCATCCAGGGCGCGCTGATTACGGCAACAGTGAGGACACCGTTAGTAAACCTTGACGGCTGGGCCTTGGCAGCGATCTGATCTCCCACGACCTGTCCCCAGATCCGCCAGATTTCCACCTCTCCGAGACGTTTTTCCAGGGGCTTGCCCCGGAATGAGTTCGCCAGGAGCTTGGAAAGAGGCGTTGGAGTACGTCGTCCCGGTTTTCTGTCAACCATGGGAATCCTTCCTTCTGCGCAGGACACCACCGAGGTACTGACCGACCACGGCACCGCCAAGGGTAAGAGGAACTATCTGCCAGGAGAACCCGGCTTTTAT
>RPRC01000343.1 GCA_003857395.1 Geobacter sp. | reverse complement strand
CGGGTATGCCTACGGTTCGGGCGACAGGGATGCGGCCTGCGGTGTTTCCTCTCGGCGGGAGCTCCGCAATTCCGCTACCGATACCTCCCTGACCGGCGATATGAGCTTTATCGGCGACCTTTCCGGGGTTGATGCCGGAGACCACCATGCCAGCGGTCTGCAGATCTTCAATCTCGGCTGGGGAATCGATCTTGCGAAAGACCTGAACTTCTCTTCAGCGGTCCGCTATTTTTATGCCAATGCGGTGGAGGATGGTATGAGCAGGCGGATCGGCCTGGAAACTGATTTTACCCTTACCTATGCCGTGAACGACACCCTGTCGCTCCTGGTCGGCTACGACCGCTTCTTTACCGGCAAGTTCTTCCGCGATGCAACTGGCCGAGGCAGCGATATCGATTATGGCTACCTGCTGCTGGAATTTGATCTCTCCCGTGAAATGCCGAGGACTCCGGCTGCGAAATGACGTTTCATGTTCCGTAACCACTCCCGATGCATCGGAGTGGTTACGGATATATTGTAGTATTTTCCAGATCTTGTACTATATATTGTGTATTTTGAGAAAAATGCATTGACATCCCGTCCTCGGGGTGTATAAATTACCAGAGAAATCTTCAACGAATGGAAGCGAGGAAGAGGGGTGCAAGGCCCCCGCTGCCCCGCAGCGGTAAAGGGAACGAAAGCCCATCCGTCACATGGCGGAAAAGCCACTGGGAATGAAGTTTTACATTTCTTGGGAAGGCGGGTAAGTAGGTTACTGCCCTGAGCCGGAATACCGCTCCATTCACAAGCTTCGGGGGAGGCGATCATGCAGCAATTCACTCTATTCTCTCTAGTAGGCCATCCTGTTCGTTTGACAACACACTCCGCACGCATGGGGCTGATTTCTCAGATAATGCCCCAGGATTCCGTGCGACTGGTTCCTGCCGTTTAATTCCGATTCATTTGAGTTCCCGGCTGCGGGGTATCTTCTCGATAGAGCCCGGCTATGTTTGCGTCGTCTCGCCTTGCCAAAAGCAAAAAATCATCGGAATTATTGCGCTGAACTAGCCACGCAAGACCCTGGCATGCTGTAGAAAAACTGTTGCGTAAATCCGTTTCCGGACTGTTTTAACCAGTTTGTTGCTCCTTGTTTACGCGTCATGAAATGCCGGAATTCCCCTTGGCCGGCCTGGTTGCCCGGAACGCAAAGCATTTCCGTTTCGCCGCTCAGCGGCGGTTAAATAATTTTCAGCAGGCTTCAATCCACCAGAGAGGTAATGAAATGAATAGCACTATGGTTCAGGTCCCTGCCGACCAGGAATTTCCCTTTCGTCAGGTAGTAAAGCGGGACGGTTCGACCGTGCCGTTCGTCGTGGAGAAGATTCGCTCCGCCATCAGGCGGGCCGGAGAGGCAGCAGCAGAGTTCGACAGCGAAGAAGCCGCTCTTCTTACCGGACAGGTGCTGAAGGTATTGCGCCACAAATTCGGTGTCACGCCGCCGCAGATCGAACAGATCCAGGATGTGGTCGAACAGGTGCTGATCTCCGCCAACCACCTCGGTACGGCTCGCGCCTATATCGTCTACCGCGAACAGCACCAGAAACTCCGCCGTGACCGCAAGACCCTGGTGGACGTGGCCTCTTCGGTCAATGAATACCTGGAGCAGTCCGATTGGCGGGTTAACGCCAATGCCAATCAGGGCTATTCCCTTGGCGGCCTTATTCTCAATGTTTCCGGCAAGGTTATTGCCAATTACTGGCTCAGTCATGTCTACCCGCCGGAGGTTGGCGCGGCTCACCGGGACGGCGATCTCCATATCCACGATCTGGACATGTTGTCCGGTTACTGTGCCGGCTGGTCGCTGCGTACCCTTCTCACGGAAGGGTTCAACGGGGTAGCAGGCAAGGTTGAGGCAGGGCCTCCACGCCACATGTCCAGCGCAGTGGGGCAGATCGTCAATTTCCTCGGCACCCTCCAGAATGAGTGGGCCGGTGCCCAGGCATTCAGCTCCTTCGATACTTACATGGCGCCCTTTGTCCGCAAGGACAGCCTTTGCTACGAAGAGGTCAGACAGCATATCCAGGAATTGGTTTTCAACCTGAACGTACCTTCGAGGTGGGGAACCCAGACGCCCTTTACCAACCTGACCTTTGACTGGGTCTGTCCTGAAGATTTGCGGGCCCAAGTGCCGGTGATCGGCGGGGAAGAGATGCCGTTCTGTTATGGAGATCTTCAGACCGAGATGGACCTCATCAACCGGGCCTATATCGAGGTGATGACCGCCGGCGACGACAAGGGGCGAGTTTTTACCTTTCCCATTCCCACCTATAACATCACAGCAGATTTTCCCTGGGAGAGTGACAACGCGGAACTGCTGTTCGAGATGACGGCCCGCTACGGGCTGCCCTATTTTCAGAATTTCATCAATTCGGAACTGAGTCCCCATATGGTTCGTTCCATGTGCTGCCGTCTCCAGTTGGACCTCCGTGACCTCCTGAAGAGAGGAAACGGACTGTTCGGTTCGGCGGAGCAAACCGGCTCCATCGGTGTGGTGACCCTGAACTGTGCACGCATCGGCCATCTGCACCGGGGCGACGAAAATGCGCTTTTCCGACGCATGGACCAGCTGCTGGAATTTGCCCGTACCAGCCTGGAGATCAAGCGCAAGGTCATTCAGCGGCATATGGACGACGGACTGTTTCCCTATACCCGGCGGTATCTCGGTACCTTGCGCAACCATTTCTCCACCATCGGCGTCAACGGTATCAATGAGATGATCCGCAACTATTCCGCTGACAGGTATGATATTGCCGAAGGTGAAGGGCAGAGCCTGGCATGCCGCTTCCTCGATCATATCCGTGCCCGGTTGCTGGTGTTTCAGGAGGAGACCGGCCATATGTACAATCTGGAAGCGACACCGGCCGAAGGAACCACGTACCGTTTTGCCAGGGAGGATCGGAAACGCTATCCCGAGATTCTCCAGTCAGGGACCGAAGAAGCGCCCTACTACACCAATTCGACCCAACTGCCGGTGGGGTATAGTGATGATCCCTTCGAGGCCCTTGATCTGCAGGAGACTCTGCAGCGCAAATACACCGGCGGCACGGTATTTCACCTTTATATGGGAGAGCCGGTATCCAGCACCGCGGCTTGCCGAAAGCTGGTACGCCGGGTCCTGGAGAACTATCGCATCCCGTACCTGACCATCACGCCGACTTTTTCCATCTGTCCTAAGCATGGTTATCTGCCGGGTGAACAGCAGTTTTGCCCGCTGTGTGATGAAGAACTGCTGCGGAGGAAGGCGATGGAGTGAAACAAAACAGACCTGCCAGGGTTTCGAAACCTGGCGGGTCTCCGCAGTGGCAGGTCTCTGGATGTTGGGAATGTGAAGGGAAGAATAACCGAACAATGAAAGGTACATAAGAATGAACGGAAACGAAACACATGGCACAGAGATACGCCTGGATGACACAGAACGTCAGCCATGCGAGGTTTGGACACGGGTGATGGGCTACCACCGACCGGTGGAATCCTTCAATATCGGCAAGAAGGCCGAGCATCGGCAGCGGCGTTTCTTCCGGGACAGCGAGGCGCAAGAAACGTGCTGAAAATCGGCGGTCTGACGCCGTTTACCACCATCGACTATCCGGACCACCTGGCCGCGGTTCTGTTCTGCCGCGGCTGCCCATGGCGCTGCGGCTACTGCCATAACCGAAGCCTGCTGGATACGGATGCTCCCGGCGATCTCTGCTGGGACAAAGTCCTGACCTTTCTTGAGAGTCGGCGCGGACTACTCGATGCCGTGGTTTTCAGCGGTGGTGAGCCGACCGGCCAACCGTCCCTGAAGCAGGCGGTTCAAGCGGTGCGGGAGCAGGGTTTTCTGGTAGGGTTGCATACCGCCGGGGCTTTTCCGGAGACTCTGATCGAAGTTCTTCCCTACCTGGACTGGGTAGGCATGGACCTTAAGGCACCCTTTCACGAGTATGCGCGGATCACGGGTGTGCCCGGCAGTGGTGATGCTGCCCGGGAAAGCGCCCTGCTGATCCGGGAAAGCGGGGTTGCGCATCAGTTTCGTACCACGCTCGATCCATTGCTGCTGACGGACGGTCGTCTCGAATCCCTGCGCCGAATGGTGGAGGTTGAGTGGGGCAGCACGTTCCTGACTCAGCAGATTTCACCGGTATAATAGAATATTTTCATCGAATGGAAGTGAGGAAGAGGGGTGAAAATCCCCCGCTGCCCCGCAGCCGTAATGGGAACGAACGCCCGTTCGCGAAAAGCGAATAAAGCCACTGGGAGAAATCCTGGGAAGGCGGGCAAGTAGGTGGCCCAGAGCCGGAATACCGCTCCAATCGTAACTTCGAGGGAGGAATTTGCATGGTATGTATCAGGAAATCGTATGGTTTTGTTGTGCTTTTGTTGGCGCTGGGCTTCACGGCGCACGCTTTCGGGCAGGAAACGCCGCAACTGGAGGAAATTGTCGTCACGGCAAACCGGAGCGAGGCCGCGTTAAATGAAATCGGCAGTTCGATTTCGGTGATATCCCGTGAGGAGATTGACCGTAAACATGCGACGTTAGTACTTGATTTCCTGCGGACCGTTCCCGCCTTGAACGTGGTCCGGAGCGGCGGACCGGGCAGCCAGACCTACGTGTCAATCCGGGGCGCTAAGCCGGAACACACGCTGGTCCTTTTGGACGGCG
>RPRC01000342.1 GCA_003857395.1 Geobacter sp. | reverse complement strand
CTTGGTATGACCAGTACCAGGGAGTCATCATCCTGCTGCGCATCTTTGACGGCACATTGAAAAAAGGCGACAAAATCCAGCTCGTGGCAGGCGGCCAAAGCTACGAGGCTCTCAAGGTCGGAGTGTTCGCACCAGCCATGGTGGAGGTACCCTCCCTCTCCGCTGGCGAAGTCGGATTCGTCATTGCCGGTATCAAAGATGTCCAGGACGCCAAGGTAGGCGATACCGTGACCCTTCTTCACAGGCCGTGTGCCGTGCCCCTTTCCGGGTTCAAGGAAGTGAAGCCGATGGTATTTTCCGGGCTCTATCCCATCGATACGGCCCAATACGAACAGCTCCGCGATGCTTTGGCAAAACTCCGCCTGAACGATGCCTCCTTCACTTACGAACCGGAAAACTCGGTTGCCCTGGGTTTCGGTTATCGCTGCGGTTTCCTCGGACTCCTGCACATGGAAATCATTCAGGAACGGCTCGAACGGGAGTTTGGCCTGCAACTCATCACCACAGCCCCCACGGTCGTTTACCGGGTTCATAAAACGGATGGCTCGATAGTCACCATCGAGAGTGCAAACCAGCTTCCCGAGCTCCAGTTCATCGACCATATCGAGGAGCCGTTTATCCTTGCATCGATCCATGTTCCAAATGAGTTTGTGGGTGGCGTCCTGGCCCTCTGCGAAGATAAGCGGGGTTTCCAGCGGGAAATCAAGTACCTCACCCAGACACGCGTGATGATTATTTATGAAATGCCGCTGAACGAAATAGTTCTCGATTTTTACGACCGTCTGAAATCCATAAGCAAAGGATACGCGTCCCTCGACTACGAGTATCTCGACTATCGCCTTAGTGAACTGTCGCGCCTCAACATCATGATCAATGGTGAAGTGGTCGACGCCCTTTCCCTCATCATCCACAAAGACAAGGCCTATTATCGCGGTCGGGACCTCGTTTCCAAGATGAAGGAACTCATCCCCCGTCAGATGTTCGAGGTTGCCATTCAGGCGGCAATCGGCAACAAGATCATTGCGCGTGAGACAGTCAAGGCCCTCCGCAAGGATGTACTGTCAAAATGCTATGGCGGTGACATAACCCGAAAAAGAAAGTTGCTGGAAAAACAGAAAGAAGGAAAGAAAAGAATGAAAAACGTGGGGAATGTCGAGCTCCCTCAGGAAGCATTTTTGGCAATTCTCAAGGTTGAAGACTAAACTCAGCAAGGATACCAGACCATGGAAAAGAACAAGCTTCATAACGATCCTGATTCAGAGTTCAAAAGCTCTCCTACCGTTAAAAAGAAGCATCTCGTCAGGGAATACGCCGAATCGATCATCATCGCCATAATCCTCGCACTTCTTATCAGGACATTCGTAGTGCAGGCATTCAAGATTCCTTCCGGATCCATGGAAGATACCCTTCAGGTCGGCGACCATCTGTTGGTAAACAAGTTCATTTTCGGCTCAACCATTCCTTTCACCGATACACAACTTTTCTCTCTTCGTGATCCCAAGCAAGGCGACGTCATCGTGTTCGAATATCCGGAAGATCCAAGTAAGGATTTCATCAAGCGGATCGTAGGTGTTCCCGGTGACGTGGTGCAGGGAATCAATAAAAATGTCTATGTAAACGGCAAGCTCTATAAAAACCCCCACGAGATTCACAAGGAAATTGACCTGGTGCCGAAAGATCAGAACCCCAGGGATACCTTTGGTCCCGTCAAGGTCCCTGAAGACAGCTACTTCGTTATGGGCGACAACCGGGACCGCTCTTATGACAGTCGATTCTGGGGTTTCGTCAAGAAGGAAAAGATCAAAGGTCTCGCCTTTATCAAGTACTGGTCCTGGGACGGAGACAACTGGCGGGTCCGTTGGGGCAGCATCGGCCAGCTGATCAAGTAGCCGCCGAATAGTACCCTAGCAAATCGGCAAAAGGCCATCCGGAGCAGTATGCCCGGATGGCCTTTTTGTATTTCTTCAGCTTGTTAAAGACGAATCAAGCCGCGGGAGAAAATGTCGCCTGCCGGCCTTTTTCCAGAAACAGAACCTCGTCCGCAAGAACCGCCATCTCTTTCCTGCTGTGGGTAACGATGAGAAACGGTATCTGCCAGATTCGCTGCAGCTCCAGCAACTCACCCTGAAGAGCCTTCCGGTTGCCATGGTCAAGAGCTGACAGCGGCTCATCCAGCAGCAGCAGGTCCGGCTCGACCATGAGGGCCCGGGCCAGAGCAACGCGCTGCTTCTCGCCGCCGGAAAGCTGGCAGGGATAACGATCCTGCAAACGGGTTATTTTCAGCATCTCCAGCACATCCAGTACAGTCATCCGGAAACCGCCTCCCGCTTTGCAGCGGCTCGGAATGCCGTACATGACGTTATCCTTCACCGTCAGGTGGGGGAAGAGAGCATAATCCTGGAATACATAGCCGATATGGCGGTTGCGGGCCGGAATGGCGATCTTCTCCGCTGCTGAGTAAAAGACCTTTCCCTTCAGCGAGATTGTCCCTTTGTCCGGCAGCTGCAGGCCGGAAATACAGTTCAATATGGTGCTCTTTCCGGCACCGGAAGGTCCGAAGATGACGAGGATTCCTTCGGTCACGCTGAAATCCACATCGATGCTGATTCCGGGCAGGCGTTTATGAATGTTCACGTTCAACATGGCTCGAATCTCCTTTCTTCCATACCTGGAGCTTTTTTCGACTCCACCAATTGAGCCAGAACACCGTGGCAAAGGACAGCAGGGTTATCACCAGCACCAGGTTCCGGGCCGCGTCCGTATCCCCCGACTCCACGGCAAAGTAGATGGCCAGCGGTATCGTCTGGGTCTTCCCCGGTATGTTCCCCGCCACCATCAGGGTTGCGCCGAATTCCCCCAGCGCACGGGCAAAGGACAGCACCAGTCCTGCCAGGATACCGGGCCAAGCCAGCGGCAGGGTGATGGTCAGGAAGATCCGCAGCTCCTTCGCCCCGAGGGTTCGTGCCGCCTGCTCCAGTGAGATGTCAACTCCGGCAAAGGCCGCCTTGGCGCTCTGGTACATAAGCGGGAACGAAACAACCGCCGAGGCGATAACCGCCGCCCACCAGGTAAAAACCAGTTGAACATCAAATGTCTCCAGCAGGAAACTCCCAATCGGCCCCCGCTTGCCCAGCAGGATCAGCAGACCGTAGCCCAGCACTGTAGGGGGCAGCACCATGGGCAGGATGATAAGCGATTCCACGACATTTTTCCCCGGGAACTCCTCCCGAGCCATGGTCCGGGCGATAGCAAGGCCGACAAAAAAGACGACGACGACCGCCGCAATGGCTACCTTCAGCGAGAGAAGTATCGGTTCAAGCATCAGCTCTGCTCCTGGGAGAAATGGTCCTCAAGAGAAGCGATTGCATGGTAAGTGCCAGACGACTGGCCCCGGGGCATCTTTTCCCGAAAATCGTAGCGAAAGCTGTTCCGGAAGCTCTTAACCCGCTACTTCAGTACGGGAAGAAACATGAGTGCAAAAAGTGACTGCATGAGAAGATAAAGCATGGAGGGAACGAACAGACATCAGCGGGCGACAATCTGCCCAACAATTAAGCAGGCGGTATAGGGTCGCGGCATTCCCCGCCTGCTCCGGGAAAGGGGGGGGGTTACCAAGTGACCATTCTGACCCGGTATTCGCCACCGATTACCATGAACTCCCCCTCCCCTTTGAGAATGCTGTTGGGCAGGAGCCCGGTGAAGAAAAAGATTTTTGAGATTGGAACCTGCACCTGCCAGACCGTATAGCCGAATTCCCAGGCCCGCTCCATGTCGTCTGTAAAGGAGGAAAGATTGTTGAGCCGTACGTACTGCTCGGTCTTCGAAATCACTTCCAGCACCTCGTGCTCTTCAGCATTGGTGACGCCCCGGTAGAGCGTCAGCCACCGTTCGTTCGGATATTTGCGAGCCAGATCATATTGTGAATATTCGAAAAGCAGATCGAGCTGGGAATTGATGGCATTGGTGCGTGCACTCCCTTTGGTCCGATCAATGGCAAAGACGAGATACTCCTCGGAATGGACATCGGTGATTTTCACCTTATGGAACGTGGGGGGGAGCCCGATGCGGCTTTCCACCCACCCCTTGAGCACCGCACCCTCAATGGAGTTGGATTCCATTCCCCAGCCGCGAAGAAAACGCAGGTAGCTGTTTTTGATGCTTTTACGGGCCTTGTCACTCGACTGCTCTTCCCATTGATGAAGTTGAAACTTCACCGACATGTAATCATTGAAAAAAACCGCCCGTTCATCGACCGAGAGGATCTCTTCCAGCCGCTGGAAGAGAAACTTGTTTGCCTCACGAACTCCCATCAGTTTGATAGACTGGGGATTTTCGTTAAAATTGCGTGAGGCAATGACCCACGGTGGCAAATTGCAGTGATTGTAGGAAATAGTCATAAAGGAACCAGCCTGTAAGAACCAGGGCGGAAAGAACTGTTTTCGGATAAAAACTAAACCGGATTAGCGCTATTCTTCCGCTATGAAGATTGTCATCCCCGAATGTCTCTATCGGGGATCCAAGATTTCAGTCGGTTAGAAGCTGGATTCCCGACCAGAACCGCTTCGGGAATGACAGTTTTGGGAACTGGCGGAAGATTGACGCTAATCAGCAAACTAAATGACTTTCGCCAACTCAACCAGGGTTTCCTGAATCGGGCCTGGAGCAGCATAGACATCGATCCCCAACCGTTCCAATTCCATCTGGGGCGCCTGCCCGATCTGCGCGCAAACGACAGCCCGGCATTCTT
>RPRC01000341.1 GCA_003857395.1 Geobacter sp. | reverse complement strand
TCAACCGTTTCTCCCGTCATCTTCGCTCCAAAGATTCTTGGCAGAGAAAACACCATTTCAGAAAAACTCAGCTGTGACATGATCGATTTGATCCCGTCTTTGGTAATGAGCTTGTAGCCGACATTGTCCGGTTTGGTGATCTTTTCCAGATTGCCGGTCTCGCGAAGCAGGTCAACCAGTGTCCCATAGGAGTTGTAGCAGGTGTGGGCACCGAGCTCAAACCAGAAGTTGTCCGTGCGGCAGGTGTTGAAGGTACCGCCCATCTGGCCGCTTTTGTCCATAACCAGCGGTTTCAAACCGGCTTTTGCGCAATAATGGGCAAGAGACATGCCGCTGATTCCACCGCCAATAATGATCACATCATGTTTGGACATTAGAGGATTCCTCCATGTATTAAAATTCCGGATTCAGATGATCGGCCATGCATCCGTGTGAAGTACCGCTGAATTCAACTATACCCTGAAATACCGGGGCAGCCATGGTGACTGCAATGTAACGACAATAATTTTGTCCCGCTGTAGACTGCTAACGAGTTTTCATACGGAAACTCCAAAACAGAGCTATCCACCGTTTTGCGGGGGCTTTCTTGGAGTCTCTCGTACGGCTTTATAGCAAGACAGCGACAACAAGGAAAGTGCCTGAATCCAGCAAGTAGTCTGTTCTGTGTCTCGGGTGGCGACCGATTACGAGAGGCATCGAGGAAGTTCCAGCCCAGCTTCAGTCGAGACTTTCCAGATTAAAACTAGATTAAATCTTCCTTCCTGAAACGCCAGAAAAGCAACGCGCCAAGAATAAGGCAGTACAGAAGGACATTAAGAAATGGATAGAGGGTCGCGAAGCCGAGAATAGGCTCATTCCCGAGTAACGAAGTTGCCGACTGCTGAACGCCCAGCAGCTTCGGCCAGACAATATAAACAACTTTCCACCAGGTTACCTCTGACTGCAGACCGCTGCCCGGTTGCTGTATCAGTGTCTGCACAATCTGACTCTGGCTGACAGCTGCTATGCCGTCGGCCACAAAGCCTACGACACCGACAGCCAGAACACAGAGAAAGGCGACGATATCGGGCATCAGGAGCGACAATAGCAGAACGGCAAGAACCACAAAGAGCAGGTTGACTGAACAGAGCAGTGAGGCAACGAGGTACTCCGGCATAAAAATCTGCAGATTGACCGAAGAGACCAAGAAGATAATGCCATGCAGGATGAACATGAACAGTGCCGACAGGACCCATAAACCGATGATCTTTCCGGTAACATACTGCCAGCGGACTATCGGTTTGGACAAAATACACGATTGCAGCCCTTCGCTCCGGTCGCGCCGGAAGATTCGCATCGAGAACAACGCGGTTATGACCATCACACCGGCACCAATGACGTGGAAAGTCACTTTCGACAGTGCTTTGACAACGGTTGCGGCATCAAGGGTCTGGCCGTTCACCATGTAATTGCCATGATAACAACCACGGAGGAGAAATACACAAAGGACGCAGAAAATAAACATGATCACGAAGCTTTTCTGCCGCACTTCATCAGTAAAGGTGAATTTAGCAATTCTGGCAATGGAGGGGAGCATTTTCGACGTTTTCATGTCAACCTTTCACCAGCCTCACAAATACATCTTCCAGGGTTTCACCGTCCCTGACAATGGCCGATATTGTGTCTTTTACCAAGAGCCTGCCCCGGTTGATGATTGCCGCGCTATCGCAGATTTTTTCAACCTCCGAAAGCAGGTGTGAATTCAGAAAGACCGTCATTCCTTGACCTTTCAGCGACTCCAGAAGCTGCCGCGTTTCCCTGATCCCGATCGGATCCAAACCGGAGGTGGGTTCGTCGAGAATCAACAGTTTCGGTTCGCCCAGCAGTGCCGCACCCAAGCCGAAACGCTGAATCATGCCCTTGGAATAGGTGCCCGCTTTGGTATGTTCCCTGCCTTGCATGCCGATCTGCTCGACGATGCGCCGGCATTGATCCTCGGCAGCGGTCTGGCGTATATCCAACAGCTCAGCACAACGCAGCAGGTAATTCCAGCCGGAAAGACCTGCCGGAATACGGTGGTTTTCGGCCAGATAGCCGATTGCCGTCCGGCATTCCGGCTTGCTCGTTGGAATACCGTTGATTGTCAATCTTCCCGCTGTCGGGCGGGCAAAGTCGAGCAGCAGCTTCACGATTGTCGTCTTACCTGCCCCATTGGGTCCAAGCAGGGCAAAGGACTCACCTGCCTTGACAGAAAAGGAAACATCATCAACTGCCGTCAGGGAACCGTATTGTTTGGTAACGTTTTTCAATTCAATCATAGAGTGGACTCACGTAATAATCAGGAGTACTTTTCATCAGCCGGAAATGTTCGGTTTTTTTGTCGGCAAATACTTTGGCTTGCACGCTAACAGCGAGAAGGGGTCTTACCCTTTCTGATTCTAGACGAACAAATCAGCAAACTGGGCATAATATCCTCCAACTTCCCCAAACATCAAGTAACCTTTTGTTAATTTTTCAAGGCTTCCGTGCCCGCTTGCTTTTGGGTGGTTTTCTTGCTGTACTTTGCTTCCAGGGCCGCCAGATCCTTTTGCAGTTTAATGGGTAATCCCATGAGCTCAGACCATCACAAAAATCCCTGCGCAGCATCTGCTTTGCCAACTAAACGCACTTGCCAACGATGCGTTTCTTTATCATTTCGATATTGTTTATATTGTGCATTTAATACTGATCATGTTACCATTCTAAACCTTGAGAAAAAAACATAGGATGGTGAAGTTGCCACCAAACATAAGGGGTTGCTCATGAAACGTGCAGTAATAATTGGTATGGGCTTTGCCGGACTGAATGCGGCTCGTGCGCTGGCAGGCAAAGGGGTTGATGTACTGGTCATCGACCGTCGCAACTTTCATCTGTTCCAGCCGCTCCTCTATCAGGTAGCGACAGCCAGCATCGAGCAGGAATACATCGCCTATCCCTCCAGAGCAGTGCTTCGCAAGTGGAAAGGAATCAACTTCCGCCTGGGAGAGGTTACCGGGATCGATTTCGACAACCGGATCGTCCGTCTCGCCGACGGCGAGGTCTCCTACGACTACCTGGTCTTGGCAGCGGGCAGCGCCACGAATTACTTCGGCATGAAAAGCATGGAAGAGCATTCCTTTGACCTGAAAAGTCTGGATAGGACCGTGCGTCTGCGCAACCACATCCTGAACAGCTTCGAGCTTGCCGCCTGTGAACCGGACCCGGCCAAAAGGCGTGCTTTACTCAGCTTCGTCGTGGTCGGCGGCGGTCCTGCCGGTGTAGAGTTTGCCGGCTCCCTGCAGGAACTGATTCAGTATGAGATCATTAAGGATTATCCCAACCTCGACGAGTCGGAGACAAAGATCGTTCTGCTTGAGGCGCGCGGCTCGATCCTGCCGTTCCTTCCGGAAAAACAGAGGGATTATGCGGTACGCAAACTGACCGAAATGGGAGTTGAGGTAAGACTCAACGTCCAGGTGAGCGGCGCCGATGCGGAAAAAGTGCTTCTGGCAAATGGTACGCACATCCCCGCCCACACCATTGTCTGGACCGCAGGAGTTCAGGCGGCAGCCATCGCCGCCGCCCTCGAACTCCCCAAGGGAGCCGGCGACCGCATCGCCGTCGAGCCTGATTTGACCATCGCTGGACGGCCCGAAGTTTTTGTGGTCGGCGACATTGCTTTTCTACCGCAGAACGGTGTCCCTCTGCCAATGCTGGCGCAGGTTGCCATGCAAGGCGGGGAATATACAGGCAAGGCCATTCTGAACAAAATACAGGGACTGCCGGTTGCTCCATTCAAATATTTTGACAGAGGCAACATGGTAATTATCGGCCGCAATGCCGCGGCAGTAAACGCCTTCGGCGTCATCAGATTCAACGGCTATTTCGCCTGGGTTGCCTGGCTGGCTCTACACCTATACTACCTGGCCGGTTTCCGCAACCGGACTATGGTCGGAATCAGCTGGATATTGAATTATTTTTTCCGATCACATCAGGTACGAGTCATTTCTGCTTCAACGGCAAAAGAAGAGAATGTTCCCCTGAAACGACCGGAGGTCGCAGCAGGCACACAGGCAGGTTGAGGATAGATAACTGAGTAAAAAAACAAATCCTACGGAATAACGACAAGCTCGTAGAATCTGTTTATCTCTTGCTTTAAGCTTCCATCCTTCCATTCAGAAGTCCTTTTAAAGCCGCTATACAGCAAATGGCTGTCCCCTTTTCCACCTACCAGTTACAGAGTCATAGACCTGCCAGGTTTTGAAAACCTGGCAGGTCTGGCCGATACTTCACCATAGTAATTTACTTCATCATTACAGGCCGTTATCTTGGGACAATTCCAGATAAATGCCTGGTCTGCAGTGCATTTCTTAAGTTTTTCACGCCCCGTCCGATATATATCATGTTATCTGTTCCACTGCACTGCTTGCGAAGTGCGCCGGGACCGGACAATAACCATCGTACGGGAGTTGCGATTTGAAATTGATGAGTTCATGGAAAGACCGCAAGACGACACTACGCATTGTCGCGGCCTATGCACTATTCGGGGGGCTGTGGATTCTGTTTTCGGACACGATTATGGGCTTCATTACCCGTGATCCAGACCTGCTGCGGCACATCTCGGTCTATAAGGGACTCGCCTTTGTCCTGATTACCTCCCTCCTGCTCTACCACCTCATCAATCGCCACCTGCGCCACTTGACCGACGTTAACGACCATCTCCTCTCCAGCATGGAACATCTTCAGTCCGCCCAGCAG
>RPRC01000340.1 GCA_003857395.1 Geobacter sp. | reverse complement strand
CGCGTCTATTTCGATCCGGCTAAAGTCCCTTTCCCTTGGACGTTGAGGACTTTCCGACCTGGGGATCGCTTCCGTCCCTTCGGCATGACGGGAACCAGGAAGGTGAAGGACTTCTTTATTGACAGAAAGATCCCCCCGCTTCTAAGGCGGCAGATACCGCTGCTCTTTTCAGGGGAAAAACTCCTCTGGATTTGTGGTCTGAGGGTTTCAGAATCAGGTCGTGTGCCGCCGGGGACTCATGAGGTCATAGAGGTTGAAATTCCCGAATTTACCCAGTAAAGTGCTTGTAAAACAGCAGGCCGTATGGTATTTCTTCAATAGTATTATAGATCTTCTGACTTTCTGTGCGCCGTAGTAGCGGTGTGCAGTGAGCTGTTTTTTCAGCCGGAAATAGTTCTGATTTATTCCGGCTGTATACATCTGCGGGCTTGCTTATGCGACGTACCCACGTACGCTTCCATGTAACCCCTTGATATTATGGCCACGAATAAACTCCTTGTTTTTGTGTTAAAACCTGCAAAGTCTCATCCGACATTTTCGGATGTAAATAGTTACCGGGGGTACCTTTGAATCAATTTCATAAGAATCTTGCACTGTGGCTTGTCATCGTCCTGATGATGATCCTTGTCTTCAATCTTTTTAACAAAACCCAAACAAGCCAGGAAAAGACGACGTATACCGAATTTGTCGCTGCTCTTGATGCCGGGAAGATAACCACCGTCACCCTGCGTGGGAACGAGATTCTCGGCAAGTATGTCGGCGGTAAGGAATTCAAGACCTACAAGCCCGAAGATCCTTCTCTGACCCAGAAGCTGCTGGACAAGAAAATTCCCGTGACGGCTGAACCTGCGGAAGACAAGGTGCCTTGGTTCTCTATGCTTCTATCCTGGTTTCCCCTGATTCTCCTGGTTGCCGTCTGGATTTTCTTCATGAGGCAGATGCAGTCGGGCGGCGGCAAGGCAATGGCCTTCGGCAAGAGCCGGGCAAAGCTTTTGACCGAAGCCCAAGGGAAAATAACCTTTGAGGATGTGGCAGGTGTGGATGAGGCCAAGGTGGAGCTTGAGGAGATCATTTCCTTCCTGAAGGACCCAAAGAAGTTCACCAAGCTCGGCGGCAGACTCCCGAAAGGCGTGTTGCTGGTGGGCCCTCCGGGGACAGGTAAAACCCTCCTTGCACGTGCCATCGCCGGTGAGGCGGGGGTTCCCTTCTTTTCCATTTCAGGTTCCGATTTTGTCGAAATGTTTGTCGGAGTTGGTGCGAGCCGTGTTCGCGACCTCTTTGTTCAGGGTAAAAAGAATGCGCCGTGCATTATCTTTATCGACGAAATCGATGCAGTAGGACGTCATCGCGGCGCAGGACTTGGCGGCGGCCACGACGAGCGCGAACAGACCCTGAACCAGCTCCTCGTCGAAATGGACGGTTTCGAGTCCAATGAAGGAGTCATCCTTATTTCCGCCACCAACCGACCGGATGTGCTGGATCCGGCGCTTCTCCGGCCTGGCCGTTTCGATCGGCAGGTTGTGGTTCCAAGGCCAGATGTCAAGGGTCGTGAAGCGATCCTGAAAATACATTCCCGCAAGACTCCCCTTGCGCCCAGTGTCAACCTCTCGGTCATCGCTCGCGGAACTCCCGGGTTTTCCGGTGCCGATCTTGCCAATGTCGTTAATGAAGCGGCCCTTCTTGCTGCGCGCAAGGACAAGAATCTGGTCGAGATGGAGGATCTGGATGACGCCAAGGACAAGGTCCTGATGGGTGTTGAACGCCGGAGCATGGTTATTTCCGAAGATGAAAAGAAAAATACCGCCTACCACGAGGCCGGACATACCCTGGTTGCGAAACTGATTCCCGGTACCGATCCCATACACAAGGTTTCGATTATCCCTCGCGGCAGGGCGCTTGGCATCACCATGCAGCTGCCTACCGAAGACAAGCATTCCTACAACAAGGAAACTCTCCTGAACAGGATTGCCGTTCTCATGGGGGGACGTGCCGCCGAGGAGGTTATCTTCCAGACAATGACCACCGGCGCCGGAAACGATATCGAACATGCCACGGAGATTTCCCGGAAAATGGTCTGCGAATGGGGCATGAGCGAAAGGCTTGGTCCGGTCAGCTTTGGCAAAAAAGATGAGCAGATCTTCCTCGGTCGCGAAATGGCATCGGCGAAAAATTACAGTGAGGCAACGGCTGTCGAGATCGATGAAGAGATCAGACGGATTGTGGAAGACAATTACACCCGTGCCCGAACCCTTCTCTCTGACAATATTGATCTGCTCCACAAGATTGCCTTGGCGCTCATCGAAAAGGAAAGCCTGAATGGCGCCGATGTGGATGAAATCATCGGTCACAAAGTAGTTGAGACGATTTCTTCCGTTGATGCCGAAGAAAAACCGGAGGATTGATCCTCTTTATAACCTATGACTCGTGACGTGATGAGGGATACCTTTGCGGTCCATGAAGAAGGTGTGAGTTCCTGTCCCGACGTATGGAGGGTGGGGGAGCGCACGCTCCGATTTGCTCATCGCCCTCATATAATGGGGATTTTGAATGTAACACCGGACTCCTTCTCTGACGGGGCTCTTTTCCTCGATCCCGAAAGGGCCGTGGAGCGTGCGCTGGAAATGGAGGAGGAGGGTGCCGACAGCATCGATATCGGTGGGGAGAGTACCCGTCCCTTTGCGCCTCCCGTTGCTGAGGATCTGGAACTGCGGAGAGTGATCCCGGTGATCGAAAGGCTTGCCGGTCGTCTTCGGATTCCGATCTCAGTCGATACCCATAAGGCTGTGGTTGCACGAGAGGCGATTCGTGCCGGAGCTGAAATTGTAAATGATGTCAGCGGATGTACCTTTGATCCTCGCATGCTGGAAGTGCTATCCTCATCCTCTGCCGGCCTGATTCTCATGCATACGCGGGGGACTCCGACGGAGATGCAGCGAAATACTGTTTATTCCGCAATTATCCCGGAGATAATTTGCTTCTTGCGTGAGCGAATCTCTGCCGCTGAAGCCAGTGGCATCTCAATCCAGCGGATCGTGGTGGATCCCGGCATTGGTTTCGGGAAAAGTCTTGAGGGTAATCTCGAAATACTCCGTAACCTGGAGCAATTCTCTGTTCTTGCCCGGCCCCTCCTGGTCGGGACGTCGAGGAAGACTTTCATCGGCACGATCCTCGACCGTGAGGTCGGAGACAGGGCCTTCGGAACAGCTGCAACGATAGCCCTTGCTGTTGCGAAAGGAGCTTCCATTCTCAGGGTGCATGACGTTCGTCACATGCGAGACGTGGCGATAATGGCCGCCGCGGTGATGCGACCTCCGGCGGGATAAGCGTTTCCTGTTGGTCTCCTCTGTTCCCAGCGTTTTTTCTTGCTTTCTTGGATTTTGGTATATGCGATGATGACTCCTCTCGGACATGTTGCCTGGCTTGATCTTGTCGATATCCTGCTTGTCGCATGTATTCTCTACGGGATTATTCTTCTCATTAAAGGAACCATTGCTGTTCGTCTTCTCGCCGCCCTGACCGGACTTTTCCTCTGCTATTTTTTCTCCCAGTTGCTTGGCTTACAGACGCTCTATTGGATACTGAACAATTTTTTTGGAGCCATTCTCATTGTCCTGGTGGTTATTTTTCAGCATGATATCCGACGGGCGCTCTCGACGGTGGGAAGGAGCACCTTTCTCAAGAATCCTGGTGTTGATATTTCAGAGTTCGTTGAGGAACTGGTTACGGCAACCGATACTCTTGCCCAGAAAAGGATCGGTGCCCTCATTGTCTTAGAGCGGGAAGTGGAGGTTGAAAACCATCTGGAGGTGGGAACCCAGATTGATGCCAAGGTTACCAGCGAACTCATAACCTCGATTTTTCTTCCCTATTCTCCGATCCATGATGGTGCCGTAATAATCCAGAAGGAAAAACTGACCAAGGCTGGTTGTTTTCTGCCGCTGTCTCGGAACCCGGAGCTGAGCAAGACCCTTGGGACAAGGCACCGGGCGGCAATTGGGCTTTCAGAGGTCACCGATGCCGTTGTGCTCGTCGTTTCCGAGGAAACGGGGGCTGTTTCCCTGGTATGCGGCGGCAAGATAACCCGGGCTATCGACCAAAGCACATTGAGAAAAATGCTGAAGAAGCTGATCCATGTAAAGAAACACAGGTGGTTTCGATGATGGTATGGCAGGCGCTGGTCAATAATCTTTCCCTTAAACTGCTAGCCCTGCTGCTGGCGGTCGCTCTCTGGGTGCTGGCGACCGGTGCGAAGGATTCGGAACGGGATATCTCCATACCTCTCTCTACCCGGAATCTGCCTGCCGGACTCTCCGTTGCCAGTCCCTTGCCCGGTACCATAGAGGTTACCGTAGCCGGCCCGAAGATTCGTCTCCTTGGGCTTCGGTCCGAGGAGATGTCCCTTTCACTCGATCTCGATAATCTCCACGAAGGAACGGTTACTTTCAGCGGGATGGAGAAGCGTCTGCGTATTCCTCCGGGAATCATCGTGATGCGTCTCTATCCCTCTGTTATTGAAGTGAAGCTGGTTCGTACGGCGAAACGGGGCGTCAGATAGGTCTCTAAAAACAATCCACAAGAATACGAGGGTTCAGGTATATGAAGAAATTGTTTGGTACTGATGGCGTGCGGGGAGTTGCCAATGTCTATCCCATGACCACGGAAATGGCAATGCAGATCGGCCGGGCCGCAGCCCATATCTTTAAAAAGGATGGAGACACCCATAGACATCGCATTGTCATCGGTAAAGATACGCGTCTTTCCGGGTATATGATTGAAAACGCGCTTGTGGCAGGGATCTGCTCCATGGGCGTCGATGTCCTGCTGGTGGGACCTCT
>RPRC01000339.1 GCA_003857395.1 Geobacter sp. | reverse complement strand
CTTGATAAGCATTGTCTTCCCTCTTGCTGGTTTGATGGTTTCTCGCAAAAACAATCTTACCCTGCAATGGAAGGCAATGCCCTTATTTTAAACCAACGTTAATTCAGATTCAGCGCAAGAGGCAAAAAACAATGACTGAAGAAGTCTCCATGGTGAACGATCATGAACGAATTCAATAACCCGCCAATTAACTTCAAGCCGGACGAAGCCCCAGAAACGTCCTATCAACGGGGAAAGGCAGAATGGGACAACCGCATGGGATCCCTTGTCATCCAGGCAAAGAACTGGCGTCTTTGCGCCCTGTTACTGTCCGGTGTTACCGCTATTCTGGTGATCGGCCTTATCTTCCAGTCAGCAAAATCAACCGTCACCCCTTATGTCGTGGAAGTAACGAAGGAAGGTCTTGTTCAGGCCGTCGGCCCTGCTGCTCAAAGCAATTTCAAACCAGGCGGGCCGGTTCTCGAATATTTCCTTGCCCAGTGGGTGCAGCGGGTCCGCTCTCTCCCGCTTGATCCGGTCGTGGCGAAAAACCACTGGCTAGAAGCCTATGCCTACTTGCGGCAAAGCGCAGCCAACACCCTGAATGAAATAGCCCAGAAGGAGCAGCCCCTCGCGAAGCTTGGCAGCGAGACCGTTTCCGTCCAGGTCCGGAATGTCGTTCCCTTGTCCAAGGATACCTACCAGGTGCGATGGGAGGAAATACGGTACTCGAAGGAAGGGGCAACAATTGAAAGTAAGAATATGACCGGTGCTTTCACGGTTGAATTAGATCCGCCCACCGATGAAGCGCAGTTGTCAAAAAATCCACTGGGCCTTTATATCACTCGCTTTAGCTGGTCGAGGGACGTTTGACGAATCGTCTGCCTGCTGCAGGCAGGCAGGAAACAGAAAACAAGGAGGATGTCATGGTTAAAATCAAATACGGGATCTATATTGCCCTAATTGGTTTGTTGGTCACGGTGTCGTATGCGAACACGAATTCAGTCGATTCTTCAACCCCCCTTGGCGTCGTTACTAAAGGGGAACAGAGGGTGGCTGCAGAAGCATCTCCCGCCGAACAGGCCATTACCCCGGAGGTCCCGGGGATCCCGCAGGAAATGCCCGTCGAATTACTCGCGGAGCAGTCCCAGGAACCAGAGACAGCTATTCACGGTGTTGCTGCTAAAAGTACTGCCAGTAAACATCGGAAAAAGGTGAAGAAGAATGTTTCTTCAGGATTGTTTACCATGCCGAGCCATGACAAACGTGTGGTTGACACGGCAATCCGAGAGTCAACCCAGAGGCCAGCCAACTCCGCCAACAGTGAAAGCAAGACTGTCTATAGTTACACTCCTGACGCCATCTATACCCTCTACGGCGCACCAGGCAGGGTAATCGATATCCAGCTTCAGCCCGGCGAAAAACTGTCAGGACCGGTTATCGCTGGTGACACCGTTCGTTGGGTAGTCGGCACCACTGTCAGCCGGAATGGTGCAAGCACCGTCACCCATGTTCTGGTGAAACCCATCCAGGCAGGCCTTGAAACGAATTTCATTATTACAACCGACCGCCACTCCTACCACCTGATTGCTAAATCCCTGAACCGGAACTTTCTCCCCACCGTCTCCTGGACCTACCCCCACGAGGAAATGGCGAAATTTGACGCTTACAGCCCGGACGGGCAATCAACTAATGACATGCTTGCCGCTGGCGACATCTCCCCCGACCGGCTCAACTTCAAGTACAAAATCAAACCGGAAGACGATTACGCCTGGACGCCGATTCGTGTCTTTGATGACGGCTCGAAGACCTACATTCAAATGAGCCCCGACATGAAAAACACCGAAGCTCCCGCGTTTTTCATCAAGGAGAAAAGCGGGCTGAACTTGGTCAACTACCGGGTGCGAGGCGACTACTATGTTGTAGACCGGCTGTTTGAAGAAGGCGTATTCCGCTGCGGTAAGGACGATATCGTGGAGATCCGGAAAGACCGGCCGTGGTCCTTCTTCGGCTCCTGACGTGTTTGGCGCAAGTTCTGGGTTGAAGTTGTCTTACATATTGAAAGGAGAGATGAATGAAAGTCTTATCGATTTTGGGATTTTGCCTGGTAGTTTTTTCCACCCAGGTTTTTGCCTCGGATCTTCCCGAATGGGACGGCGTGTACCTGCGATATCAGGACAACAGCTTTGAAGAGTTGAAGCCTGTATCGTCGGTCAGGATGAATTTTTCGCCTCGCGGAGTCTCATACTACTCCACTTCTGATTACACAATAATCCCATCGAACAGGTTCAAGGGGATCTTTGTAAAGGGGGTGGATCTCATCGGAAAAGTTTCGTTTTATCCAATGAACCGGGACAGAGAAATGTCCCTCAGCGACCTGTTTAGGTCGAAGAAGGAGAACAAATTCCTTGACCGGTTCACCCTGAAACCCAATCCAGGATTTTACACACCAAGAAAGAGGCCGGAAGGTGCAGATGGTCTTTATTTCGAGCCTTCTAAGGAAGCATTGCAGTTTTTCGGCTCAGCCGAAGAGGGGTATTTCGTCCAGTTGGTTGCTGGCAACGGGACGTATTTCATTTTCGGTATCGGGGCTAATACTGAAGAGGCGCAAGATAGTATGCAACAGGCGACGGCTGGCGATGTCCGGTGACATTGTGGGTGGCAAGCGAACACATTTCTCACAGAAAGGAGGATGGCAAGGAAGGATGCCTGACGGCGCCTGGAACTTAGAGATAAATATCCTTGCCTCAATTTGTCATGGATGAAGACAAAAGAAAGAATTCCCAAGACTTCGAAGATACGCCGCTACCGCTCGGAACCCCGAAGATCATGGTGTCGAGAATCAACCGGAAACTGGTCATGACCCTTTTGATAGTCTTCGGCAGCGTTGCGGCCCTGTCCCTCATCTGGGCAGTGACGCCCAACAAAAGTACTAGCAAAGCAGCCGAAAAGACAGAAACATCGGCGAAGCAGTCACCGACTCTGCCGGAAAACGTGATTGATTCTCCCACCAGTTACAACGATCTGGCCAAAGATAAAAACGTGCCGCAACTTGGCCCTCAAATGACGGGAGACTTGGGCTCGTTGCAATTGCAGCAACGGCGTGAACTTGAGGCTGGCCAGGCTCTGGCAGCCGCTGGAGACGGCAAGCCCGCCTACATGGCGTATCCTGCCTCATCTGGCACAGCGAATCAGGGGCAACTTACGCCAGAGCAACAGGCTGTCCAGGCTGCGGCTGAGCAGCGTCGTAAAGATTACCATGAATCTCTCCGGGCGCCCCTGTCCTTTGGTGGCAACACCATGACGTCCGCCGCACAACCGGAAAATCAGACGAGCGCATCGCTGCCATCCATCCCCGGCATTGACAGGTTGGAAGCGATGTCTCGCAAATTCGGTTCAGGCCTGCCGGGGAGCGAAGACGACCAGAACATGCAGGAAGAAAAGCGTACCTTCTCAACTGAAAAAAGGGGGCAGAGCACCTACCTGCTGGCCGCTGTGCAACATCCGATTTCTCGTTACGAAATTAAAGCGGGAACCATTATTCCGAGTCTTATGATTACCGGTCTTAATTCAGACCTCCCCGGTCAGATCGTAGCCCAAGTAAGAGAAAACGTCTATGACACGGTGTCAGGCCGGTTTCTTCTGATCCCTCAGGGCACCCGGCTTGTCGGGGAATACGATTCAAAGGTTGCCTACGGCCAGGAACGGGCGCTCATCGTCTGGAGTCGCCTCATAATGCCGAACGGTCAATCAATAAGCCTGGAGGGCATGCCCGGCATAGACCTGAGCGGTTATGCCGGGCTCAAGGACCGGGTAAATAACCATTACGGGAAACTCCTGTCCGGTGTAGTATTGGGCAGCGTGATCGGAGCGGGAGCGCAAATCGCCACAGGCGGCCAGGGCTCGCCGAACACTCCGGCAAGTTTTGGCCAGCTGGCTGTTGCCGGAGCTGCCCAGAACATCAACCAGGCAGGACAGCAGATCACGCAAAAGAACCTCAATCTGCAGCCGACTATCGAGATCCGCCCCGGCATGAAACTGAATGTCTTTGTCACGAAGGATATGGTGCTGAAGCCCTATTCAAGGATTTAAAGGAGACGAGTACATGAGTTTAAAGATCAAGCCAGCCCCAGATCCTCCGCCGATGATCCGGTTATCGGTGAGAATTCCCGCACCTACAGCCTCGATGCTCTCCGCGTATCAAAAAGCATATGAGCAAACGTACCACAAGCCGATTGACGGAGGTTTCATCGTGAATGAGATCCTTCAATCATTCTTCAGCGCGGACAAGGAATTCCAGGATTTTTTAAAGAAACATCCCGAGCTTCTCAGCACCGTTCCAGAAAAAGCCGGCTACACAAATCAGCCCACACCCCAGGAAGGTCAATAACCATGCGATTCAAGATTCAACTACCCCTTTTACTACTACTGCTTTCCTTCCTCCTTCCGGCAGTTACCCTTGCCCAGACATTCACCGTCAAAGTCATCCGGGTGGTCGACGGCGACACAATAAAAGTGAATTTCCAGGGACAACCCGAATCCGTCCGGCTGATCGGTATCGATACCCCGGAATGCCGGGCAAACGGTAAAGCCATACGGGACAGCGAGCGCAGCGGCCAGGACCTGGCTGCTATCGTCTCCCAGGGAAAGGAAGCATCCGTCTTCACCCGCTCCCGAGTGAAGAAAGGCGACACCGTCCGCCTCGAAACCGACGTGCAGCAAAGAGACAAGTATCGCCGGCTTCTGGCGTATGTCTGGCTGCCAGACGGGACCATGCTCAATGAGGCCATCGTGCGGGCCGGATACGCACAACCGGCGACATATCCACCCAATGTAAAATATCAGACCAGCTTTAAGG
>RPRC01000338.1 GCA_003857395.1 Geobacter sp. | reverse complement strand
TCCTACACCGGTCGACTCTACACCTGGGGTCTGGTAGCTTGGCCCGGCATCCAGCATATCGAAGGCTGGGACTTCTCTCCGGTAATCGACAAAGCCTTATCCCTCCCCGGATGCATTTTTTACGGAGGTCACAATTGGAACAGAAGGACTTTCATCCTGAACCGGCTGTTGGAGACCTCCGAAGTAAACGAAGGATCCTTCACCGTGAGAAGTGAGGTAATTAATGCAGAAAACAGAGTTAAAAAGCGCGGAAAAAGTTGCTATTGCCATCGATGCCCGCAAGATGCTGGTCAGGAAAGACTGTGAACTGATCCACCTGAGACTGAAACCAGCTGAAATTCTTGAGAAGCACAGCAACCCTTTCGACGTGGCCTTTTACGTCCTGTCAGGCTCCGGCGAGCTTGAGGTGGGTGATGAATCCGCAACTATTTCCGCCGACACCGTGATTGAAGTCGCAGCGGGTGAATTGCGGGGATGGAAAAACAGCGGCACGGAAGATCTGCGGGTACTGGTGGTTAAGTTTCTCTAGTTCAGGGAACCTCCACCCCGAGTTCCTCGGCAACCTCCTGGAAAAACTCGTTGAGATCCTGATCGATGAAGTAGCGCCCGCGACCCGGCGGCAACATAACCTCACCCTGGTTCACCACGATCACGGTTCCGGATGCCATCTTCGGCAGCACGGCGGCCGGGTAGACCGCCAGCGATGATCCCAGAACCAGCAGCAGATCGCACCGGGATACCATGGCGGCCGCCTCTTCAAAATCCTTGACCGCTTCTCCGAAAAAGACCACATCCGGCTTGATCACACCTCCGCAAACCGGACAACAGACAATCGGGGCCCTCATACTGTTCTGAATTGCGTTATCCCACCAGGCAAAAGTTGCACCGCTGACATCACCTCTTTGGCAGCTGGTACAGGTCGCCGACCAATAGGAACCATGCAGTTCAATAACCCGGCGTGAACCTGCCAGATGATGGAGCGCATCGATATTCTGGGTAATAATACCGTCTATAAGGCCGCACTCTTCAAAGGATGAAAGTGCTCGGTGGGTAAAGGTGGGCCGGATATCCTTGGACAGGCTCATGAAGTCCTGGGTAAATTGATAGAAAAGCAGCGGATCGCGACGAAAATGATCAATGCTGAAGACCAGGTCGGGATTGTACTTGCGGGTCACGTACAAGCCGTTTGGCCCTCGAAAATCGGGAATCCCGGCAGCGGTCGAGAGACCGGCTCCGGTCAATACCACCAGTGATCCGGTACTGCGGATCAACTCGGCACATTCACCAGATCCAAGACTTCGCGCCAATTGACTCATTCGCTCCCCCTTTCCAGCAGCCTCATCAGCTACTCCGGGACTGGCAGGATACTTTCGCGGACTTCGTCCCCACTGTCCCGCACCCCGTTTTCCCGCGCAGTTCTCTTCTGATCTTCCAGAAAACGCAGTAACCTCTCGGAAACCTCCGAAACCGCTCTCAGCACAGCAGCGGCCGTGAATACCCTCCGAAATATTCTCTGCCGAACCAGATCCCCGCCCGGCGGTTATACTACAATTGCCGATCCTCCTCCCACTTTTCACCTATTTTGTGTCCATCCTGAAACAGTTCATTTTCGACACGGCTGAGATGCCTTACTCAAAAGTATATCGCGAATTTATCAAGATGTGAGATACGTTTCACCTGAAGAAAAAGACGGATTAGATCCGAAATATATTTTGACAACTAGTTGCACTTGGTATATTATACCAAAAAAATTAACCACCGCCCCGGCGGAAGAAAGGATTTTTCATGGCTGATCTTAAAGGAACGAAAACAGAGCAAAATCTTCTGGAGGCATTTGCGGGAGAATCTCAGGCACGGAATAAATATTCCTACTACGCTTCTGTTGCCAAAAAAGAAGGGTACGAGCAACTGGCCGAAATATTCCAGGAAACGGCAGAAAATGAAAAGGAACACGCCAAGCTCCATTTGAAGGCCCTGATGGGAATCGAAAGCACTGTCAAGAATCTGCAGGCTGCCGCATCCGGTGAAAACTCAGAATGGACGCAGATGTACCCACGCATGGCCAAGGAAGCCCGCGAAGAAGGCTTTGAAGACCTTGCCTATATGTTTGAGGCAATTGCCGTGATCGAAAAGGCTCACCAGGAACGATACCAGCAAATTCTCAAAGCCATCGAAGAGGGAACCGTATTCAAGAAATCCGGACCGGTTATCTGGAAGTGCCGGAACTGCGGACATCTCCATGAAAGCACCGAGGCTCCCCAAATCTGTCCCGTGTGCAAACATCCTCAGGGTTACTTCGAAGTCAAGGCCTACAACTACTAGGCAGCATCCACCGTTCTCAATCCCCTGCCCTTTCCTGCGCCCCCCTCGCACGATGGGGCAGGAGATTGAGAACGGTTTTCCCTGATACTTTTGCAACCCAGCATAAAAATTCAGCCTTTTCAAACTCCCCTGAAGACCTCTCGCAGAATCTCCCGAGTTTACAAAATCGGCGAATCACTATACCATGCATTGAAGCCTGCCATCCACTAAGAGGGCCGGCTCAGACGAAATCACACCTTCGGAGACATCCCCATGGAAATGCTGACAGACCCTCAGGCGATCATCGCACTGATAACCCTTACTGCACTGGAAATCGTTCTTGGCATCGACAATATCATCTTTATCTCGATCCTGGCGAGCAAGCTCCCCCAACACCAGCAGAACAGGGCACGCATCATCGGCCTCGGTCTTGCAATGCTCACCCGCATCGCCCTGCTCTTCTCGCTTACCTGGTTGATGAAGCTGACCGCGCCGCTCTTCAGCGTGCTCGGCAATGAGATTTCCGGACGCGACCTGATTCTCATCCTGGGAGGACTCTTCCTGCTGGGTAAAAGCACCCTCGAGATTCATGAAAAGCTGGAAGGTGAGGAAGGAGAATCCTCGGCGCGGGCAGCAGCATCCTTTGGCGGAATCCTCATCCAGATCATGTTTCTGGACATCATTTTCTCCCTCGATTCCATCATCACCGCCATTGGCATGGCCCGTCAGCTGGCCATCATGGTCACAGCAGTCGTCATCGCCGTTGGTTTCATGATGCTTTTCTCGGGCGCTGTCAGTGCCTTTATCGACCGCAATCCAACCATCAAGATCCTGGCTCTGAGCTTCCTGATCCTCATCGGAGTCGCCCTGATCGGCGACGGCATGGGGATGCATATTCCGAAAGGCTATGTCTACTTCGCCATGGCCTTCTCAGTCGGGGTGGAAATGCTGAATATCCGCGTCAGGGGCCGAGGAAAGCATCCGGTTAAACTTCATCAACCCTACGTCGAAGAGAACGAGCCATCATAGCGCGGGACGCGGGGAAAAAGCTCCCGCGAGCGAGCAGGAACCTGCCGGCGTCCTTGACAGAGTGGGCAGAAACTTTTACCGTGGAAGGGTCGCCGAACGGGCGGCTAGATGAAAACAACGAAGGAGGTCAGCAATGAAAAAGCTCATATCTCTCGGCCTGTCCTTGTCCCTCTGCTTGCTCCTGGCCGGAGTGCTCAACGCCGCGGCAGCGGAAACCACTACCTGTATGCAGGGTGACACCAACAACGACGGCTCCCTCAGCTGCAGTGAGGCAAAAAATCTCGCGTCCGGGCGCTTCACGGCCATGGACACCAACAGGGACAACAGGCTGAGCATGGATGAAATGGAAACTGGTATGACAAGCATCCATAAATCCATGGATACCCTCGGGGACGGCAAAGTCAAAGTCCAGAGCTACGTAAATTACTGGTGCGGTGCCGCACCCAAGACGGGGAAGGTTTCAGGGCGGGGGAACAGTCAGCCGCAGTTCAGAAAAATGGACACCAACAGGGACGGCGCGATATCAACCGGAGAATGCCTTGTTCTCTGGACGGTCCGCTTCCGTGATGCTGACGATAACCGAGACGGCAGCCTGACCTCCCGGGAATATGTCCAGAGTATTATCGTCTGGTTTGCCGACATGGACCCGAACAGGGACAGTCTCGTCACCCTGAAAGAATGGAACAATTACTGGATCGGCAAATGCCGGTAAAATAGCTGAAGCAAGCTCCCGACAGATGACGCCCGGGGCCAGAAATAGCTCAGACGCGCAAAATGGAACCCCCCTTCGAGGTAATGACCCGAAGGGGGGTTTCTATTCAGGAAGGCTTTCCGCGTAGTGCCCGGGTGGTCTTTCCGGTCGGTACGGCATTCCAGGGATCGTCCGGCCAGGGATGTTTCGGATAGCGACCCCTGAGCTCCCGCCGCACCTCCCGGTAGCCGCTCTCCCAGAAACCTTTCAGGTCCCGCGTCACCTGCACCGGCCGCCGGGCCGGAGAAAGGAGGTGCAGAACAAGTTTCACCCGCCCCCCGGCAATGGCCGGGGTGTCCGCACAGCCGAACATTTCCTGCAGCTTTACCGCCAGAAACGGCTCGGCGCCGCTGACATAGTCTATCTCGATGCGGCTGCCGCTCGGTACGGTGATATGGGTCGGCGCCCGCTCCTCCAGAAGGCGCAGCTGCTCCCTGGTACACAAGGCACGCAGCGCAGCGGTCAGATCGAGTCCAAAGAGATCACGCCGGCTGCGGACACGAAAGAGGAAAGGCGCAAGCCATTCCGCAAGCGTAGCCAGAAGCCGCTCATCCCCAAGGTCCGGCCACTGCTCAGCGGGAAAAGCCTCCCGGACCAGCTGCAGGCGCCCCCGGAACCGAGAGACCTCCCGGTCCCAGTTCAAGAGTGACAGGCGGGAGTCCCTGATAACGTCAAGAAGCAGCGGGATGGCCTCGTCGTCGGCAGGCACAACCTGACGCCGGGAAAGGTAGATCGCGCCGATACCCTCCTCTTCCCAGGC
>RPRC01000337.1 GCA_003857395.1 Geobacter sp. | reverse complement strand
AGGAGTGTTGCGATCGTATCGGCTAGTGTGGCCAGATCGGGAACCAGTGAGGATGCCCGGAGAAAAACCAGGTGAACCGGCGGCAGGGCTGAAGCGCTTCGCTCGAGGTGATCGGACAGCTCCAGAAGCAGACTGCCGGTGTCGGCGATACCGGCCCGGGCGAAGCTGATGCAGGCCCTGGTATCTCGATATTGTTCCGGCGAGGCATAGTTCAGAGGCGAAAGAGCCTGGCGGATCTCTTCGGGAAGTTCGGAGGCGGCAACGATGGCTTCCGTCGTTGCCCGGACATCGGCGGCGGCATCGGCAAGGGATGAAAAGCGTCTGACAACTGCGCCCGCAGTTTCGGCGGCATTCTGAAATCGATCGATCATACCTTCCTCTTTCAGAGGGGAATAGTAACTGTATGACCCTATAGTAAATGAGGAGGGTAGGGCATGCAAGGTCTCTTTGTCCGATGAGTCAGAACTTGCGCCAGATAACTCGGAAGTGGTTCTTGCAAACAACGGCGGTAATGGTACAGTGGGCTTCATGAAGAGTCATGACATCAGCCACCAGGAACATCTCTCCGGCTCCGTGGAACGGGTCACCTTCCACAGCGAGGAGTCTGGTTTCTGCGTCCTGCGAATAAAGGTGAAGGGACGCCGGGAGCTGGTCACCGTAATCGGATCCGCCGCTTCGATCTCTGCCGGGGAATTTGTCGAGTGCTTCGGCACCTGGCACAATGATCGACACCATGGCCTCCAGTTCAAGGCGCAACGGCTGGCCGCCGTGCTGCCCGGAACTATCGAGGGGATCGAGAAGTACCTGGCGAGCGGGATGGTCAAAGGGATCGGGCCGCACTTCGCCAAGGCGCTGGTTCAGGCATTCGGTGCAGAGGTTTTTTCCGTTATCGACAACGAACCGCTCCGCTTGCTGGATCTTGCCGGGATCGGCCGCAAGCGGATGGAAATGGTTACCGCTGCCTGGGCGGAGCAGAAAGCCATTCGCGAGATCATGGTCTTTCTTCAGTCCCACGGTGTCGGTACGGCACGGGCGGTGCGTATCTTCAAGACTTATGGCGATGAGGCGATTCTCAAGGTTACGGAGAACCCCTACCGTCTGGCCCTCGACATCCTCGGGATCGGTTTCAAGTCGGCCGACGCCATTGCCGAGCGGCTCGGCATTGCGCGGGATTCCTCGATCAGGGCCCGCGCCGGGGTGCGGCATGCCCTGCAGCAGATCGCCAATGACGGCCACTGCGCCTGGCCTGTGGCAGCCCTGATGGAAGCGGCGGCCGAACTATTGGCGATTCCGGTTCCAATCATCGAAGAAGCGATAACAGCGGAGATCAGTGAGGGAAACCTGATGCGGGAAGAGCTTGACGGCCAGGATTGCCTGTTTCTCGCGCCGCTGTTCCGGGCCGAAGTCAGCGCGGCGGCGAGCATCACCCGGCTGCAGCGGGGAGCACTGCCCTGGGGGGCTGTTGATACCGACAAAGTGCTGCCGTGGGTGGAAAAGAAAACCGGCCTGACGCTGTCCGTCTCCCAGCGCAACGCCATCCGGCTGGCCCTGTCCACGAAAGTGGTTATCATCACCGGTGGGCCTGGCGTCGGCAAGACGACCCTGGTGAACAGTATCCTCACCATCCTTCACGCGAAAAATGTGCGTATTGCCCTCTGTGCTCCGACCGGCCGGGCCGCCAAACGACTCTCGGAATCGACCGGCCTGGAGGCGCAAACCGTCCATCGGCTGCTGGAGTTCGATCCCCAGACCTTCGGCTTCAAGCGGGGCAGGGATAATCCTCTCGACACCGACCTGCTGGTGGTTGATGAATCGTCCATGGTGGATATCATTCTCGCCAACCGACTGCTGGCGGCCATTCCCGATCATGCCGCCCTGATCATTGTCGGCGACGTGGACCAACTCCCGTCGGTCGGGCCAGGGGCGGTGCTGGCCGATCTCATTGATTCCGGCATCGTGCCGACCGTCAGGTTGACCGAGATCTTCCGCCAGGCTGCTGCCTCGCAGATCATCGTCAATGCCCACCGCATCAATCGGGGGGAGCTGCCGGTCCGCTTCGAAGGTGAGGACCTGACGGATTTCTACAGCATTCCGGCCGAGACTCCCGAAGAGATCCATCATAAGCTGCTGCAGGTGGTAACCGAACGCATCCCGAAGCGCTTCGGTCTTGATCCGGTCCGGGACATTCAGGTGCTGACGCCGATGAACCGGGGCGGGCTTGGTGTCCGGTCTCTGAACGTGGAGCTGCAGCAGCGGCTGAATCCTGCCGGGGAACCGCGGGTGACCCGCTTTGGCACCACCTTCGCATCGGGGGATAAGGTCATCCAGACGGAAAACAATTACACCAGAGAGGTCTTTAACGGAGACATCGGCTGCATCACCGAGGTCAATCCGGATGAAGGGTTTCTGCGGGTCGACTTTGACGGGCGAATTGTGGAGTATGAATTCGGTGAACTGGACGAGTTGTCCCTTGCTTATGCCACCTCCATTCACAAGAGCCAAGGCTCGGAATATCCGGCAGTGGTCATTCCCCTTGCCCTTCAGCACTACCTGCTCCTGGAGCGTAATCTCCTCTACACGGCCGTGACTAGGGGCAAGAAGCTGGTCATCATCATCGGCCAGCTCAAGGCCCTGGCCATGGCGGTGAACAACCGCAGGTCAGCAAAGAGGGTGACGAAGCTGGCGGAGCGGGTGCGGGATATGTCCGGGTAGACTCGGGTGGAGCTAATCGGACGTTTAACAAGAGAAAAATGCCATCAAAGATCGTGTTTTATGCAGGCTGTGGGATGGCCTGCCGGCCCATGCCTTCCGCTGCTTTTAATCCTGGTAATTCACTATGGGATTTGGGCAATTATCCTGCCGCGGTAAAATCGATCTGATTTGCCCAATGATTGACGTGGGTCTGTAATGGGTTACATTTATGGCAAGAAGGGTATTCACGGAGAAGGGTCAGCGAGGAGTGTGGGGCAACCTTTAAAGCTGACGCAGGCACGGTGACCAGATGGAGGGAGTGTCGTGTCGTACATACTCTGGTTGTCCTTGGAGGGTTGCCTGAAAAACGGTCATTCCGACTCGTGCGGAAGCTGGAGGAGGAAACGATGAAATTCTATGAGAATCGTGGTCGCAAATCACCTGTTGTAGCCTATGAATTTGCTGAAGATTCAATTACCATCAAATTCATCGATGGATCGGTGTACCTGTATACGTATGAAAATGCCGGCAATGCCAATGTTGAGCAGATGAAGAAATATGCCGTTATCGGACATGGCTTGAATGGGTTTCTTACCAGATTTCTCAAAAAGGGAGCCGGGGAA
This sequence comes from Geobacter sp., assembly GCA_003857395.1. The sequence goes on along the minus strand of RPRC01000337.1, from coordinate 1,537 downwards.
AAAATTGAACCTGACTAAACTGAAGCGTTGTTTTTACTTTTGCCGTGGAGGGGATTGCGGCACCTGCCGCGGTAGATATCCCGGAAAAGCAAAGGACCTCGTAACACCTTGTAAATTAGGGATGTAAATTCAATCTAATGCAACTATTTGTTAAAATCGTACTCAGCGTAACCATAATTCTGGCGGCAACGGCAATTGCGAAGAGGTTTCCCTCACTTGCCGGGCTGGTTGGCGTTATGCCGCTGACCGGAGCCCTGGTACTCGTCTGGGTGTACCTGGAAAACAAGGGGAATCAGGAAATCATGGTGGGCTTCGCAAAGGGGGCTCTTTGGGGAATTCTGCCGAGCCTGCTGTTTTTCCTGGTTGTGTTTTTCTGTTTCAAGAAGGGCTTTCCTCTAACTTTTGTCCTTGGCTGGAGTTTTCTCGCCTGGATTGCAGCAGCTTGTGTCCACCAGTGGCTGCTGAAATAATACGCTTTTTCTTTCTATTTTCCTTCGTTGAATACTTTCCTGGTTTCTCATTGGCAGTCACCGCTCTAAACTGAATAAAATTGATGCACGTCAAGGGTAGTCAGTAGCTGTTCCTGTATAACTGCTCACGAAGGACAAATCGGGAAAAGCGGGTATAATTAATCAATCCTGTTATTTCGAAAACAACGAGCATAAGGAGGAGCTACATGTTCTGTCATCAATGTGAACAGGCTGCAAAGGGAATCGGTTGCGACGTAATGGGTGTGTGCGGAAAAAAGCCGGATGTGGCGGCGCTTCAAGATAACCTGCTATACGGTCTCAAAGGCCTTGCCGTCTATGCTGATGAAGCGCGAAAACTTGGCGTTAAGGACCAGGCAATTGACGTCTTCATGCTGGAGGGGCTTTTTGCCACGGTCACCAACGTCGACTTCGACCCGGCCCGCCTCGAAGCGACCATCAAGAAATGCTTCGAGATGAAGGAAAAGGCCCAGGCTCTCTATGAAAAGGCCGCAGGCTGCAGCGCTGAAGAGGGCGGCTTCTTCAAGAAGTTGAAAGCGGTTTTCCTTGGCGAGGAATCAAAAACGTGCCAGGAGATTTCCGGCCCGGCGGCCTGGGCCCCGGCGGCAGACCTGGTTAAGCAGGGCGAAGAGCACGGCATTCTTGCTTTCCACGAAAACGAGGACATTCGTTCCGCCATCGAGATCCTCATTTACGGCCTGAAGGGGATGGCAGCTTATGCCGATCACTGCCAGATTCTCGGCAAGCACAACGATGAGGTCTATGCCTTTTTCCACAAGGCGCTGGCCGCCACCACCGATCCGACCTTGGAGCTGATGGACTTCGTCGGTCTCGCCATGGAATGCGGCAAGGTGAACCTGACGGTCATGGGCATGCTGGATGCAGCCCACGTGGAGCGCTTCGGCGATCCGGTGCCGACCAAGGTACAGCTCGGCACCAAAGCGGGTAAGGCGATCCTCGTTTCAGGCCACGACCTCCTCATGCTGGAAGAACTTCTCAAGCAGACCGAAGGCAAAGGGATCAACATCTACACCCACGGCGAGATGCTT
>RPRC01000336.1 GCA_003857395.1 Geobacter sp. | reverse complement strand
CGCAAGGGGGTGGTCTCCACTACAATTGATTTTCAGAGAACTGGTGTTGGAATCATTATTCTATTGCTCTGTAAACGAATCAATTTCGCCAGTTATCAACTGCAATCTGCGGAAGACGGGTTAATCTCTTCGAGAGACACATCGGTAGGATCCGGAAGCAAAAGCAGCCATTCCCTGAACGGCTCCTTTGCCGTTGCTATTACCAGACCTCTGTTGACCATATTTTATCTCCTCCCCGGCACCTAGGGTATCAGTCCTCGCCGGAATGCCATGTACCACCAGCTACTTCTTCTCAAGGATTTGCAACAGCCGCAGGTAGTCCCTTCGGCTTTCAAGGCGTTCAAGACTCATCGTTCCCCTCTCCTACTTCACTTTGCAGTTCCGCCTCGATCTCCTCGATGGTTGGCAGCGCTGATTGCAGTCTTTCCGGCAGGGCGCGAGTCAGTTCGTAGTCCGAGACCCCAATCGGTTTGTTTATGTCACGCAGGGCATATTCGGCCAGAATCCGGTCCTTGGTCTGGCAGAGAATCAGGCCAATGGTGGGTTGATCGGTTTCGTGTTTCAGCTTGTCATCCACCACAGAACAGTAGAAGTTCATCTTGCCGGCATATTCCGGTTTGAAATCCCCTTTCTTCAACTCGACAACCACAAAACATCTCAGCCCCAGATGATAGAACAGCAGATCGATATAAAAGTCTTTGTCGCTGACTTCAAGGTGGTATTGGCGCCCAACGAAGGCAAAGCCCTGGCCGAGCTCCAGCAGAAATCTTTCCAGGTGGCGGACAAGCCCGGTTTCCAGTTCCCGCTCGTGAAAAGGCTCTTCGATGGTGAGGAAGTCGAAAATGTAAGGGTCTTTCAGAAGTTGACGGGCCAGGTCAGATTGCGGCGAGGGTAAGCTCTGTTGAAAGTTGGTAACAGCTGCTCCCTGGCGTTTGTGGGCACTGTTTTTGATCATCTGCCCCAGGGTATCGCGGCTCCAGCCGTTCTGGATGGTCTGCTGCATGTACCAGAGACGGGTTTGCAGGTCTTTTACTGTTTGAATCAAAAGAATGTTATGCGCCCAGCTCATGCTCGTAACAAGCCGTTGTATCGAAGCAGCCGGACCCGTTTGGGCCACGGGTTGTGGCCCTTTTAAAGGCTCTGTTACCTTTGATTCCAATTGGGCAACGGGCCGTTGCCCAATTGTCATGAGATCCGGATATTCTCGCCAGAACTGGGTCATCAATTTGATGTTCCGTTCCGAAAATCCTTTGACTTTCGCAAGTTCCGATTTGAGATCGGTTGCAAGCCGCCGTAACACACCCGTGCCCCACCCTTCGCGTTGTTGACTTTCTGTAATCATCCGCCCGATATCCCAGTACATCAGGATCATTTCCGCATTGGCGGAGAAGGTGGCTTTAATCTGTGCCTGCCGGATCCGGGTCTTGATGTCGCCAAGAAGACCGGCGTAGTGGGTCAAATCAGTGGTCAATTCTGTTCTCCTTTGAAAGACCGCAGATGCCATCCAACATCAGTTACTTGAAATTACAACCGCCAATTCCGCCAATGTTCGGCGATATACTGCTGGGCCGGCCAGAGTTCCCGCTCCTGCGGACCGATAATTCCGCGGCCGGTAAGGGTCATAAGGAAGCCGGGAGAATGTCCCCCCGAATTTCCCAACGTTGACGATATTACTCTCCCTTTCCACGCTAAAATACGGTATAGTTAGTCCCATGAAGAAATCACTGCTCGAAACCAATCCTCACCTGCAAGACGCCTCCAAACGGGAAAAAGCCTTGGCCCGCAACGTTGAGACATCATCCGCGGTCGAAGGAATCCATGTTAAACGCGACGCCGTGAGCGGACGTTTCATTTCACAGACCATAGACCTCCAAGCTGCTGTGAAGTCTTCAAAGACCTCTCGATAATTTCGCAAAATATTCTTCGCGACGCGACCCGTCCAGATCGCCGAAATCCAGCACCGGAAGACCAGCCTGTAATGCCATCAAGGTGGCAAGCAATCGTCCAATCCTGCCATTCCCCTCCCGATCGGCCTTTCAATCGTGAGCCTGTCGCCGGACAAATTGCATGAGTAGCAAAGATGAAGACGCAGAATCAACGGGTTAGCCATTCTGAGCTGACAAAATACCTACGTCCCCTCCAGGCCCACTGAAATTATAAGCTCTTCAGCTTGCCGTTCCAGTATTCGACATAAGCTAGGTAACCTTTTGCCGTCGTGAGAAACTGGACGTGCTGTTCAGGAGCTATTTTGTAAGTTGGCATTTTTTTCAGTCCCAAGCGGCGAGCTTTTTCCATCCGATGGTTTCCGTCGATCACGTTATAGCGACCGGGTGATATTTCTGCAATGATAACCGGTTTGGTCACGTCAACTGACGGGAGATGCTCTTCATTGAATTTTGATGAATCTCTGCAGAAATCCTCTACCAGCACCTCTTCGCAGACAATGCCGCTTCGCTGGATGTATTCGGCCAGTTTGGTGATATTGAAAACGAAAATACCGTTAGGATAGAGTTCGTCACCATCTTCTTCAGGGCATGGCGTGAAGCGCTTATTGATTTTCAGCTTTCTATTCAATCCGCCACCTTTCTTGCTACAAGTATCTTTCATACTTGTGACCCGTTTGGCCCCATTATGGCCCCTTTGACTTTCATGACCCCTTTGGCCCCTTTGTGGCCCCTTTAGTCAATCGATAGTAGACACCCTTCCCAGTGGTTCCAATTTTCTCAATAACTCCAAGGGATATCATTTCATCCAAGTCACGAGAGGCCGTTCGTTTCGATGTTGAAAATTCTGATTGATAAATAGTATTAGTAATCATTTGGTTTATTTTCAGATAACGTACCGCATTTACCTGCCGTTCATTCAGGTTCGATCCGGCCAGCACCTCCGGAGTCAGCCAGTCACGCCAGATGGTTGTGACGAAAAATCCCTCTCGCTGCTCGAAGTGCGGTTCCGGTAGACCAGCCTCCCGGCAGAGTTCAATCATGGTCTGGGTGCCGGAACCGACGCGTTCGATGTAGCGGGCCAAGTAGAGCGATTCGGCCAGAAGCGGGTTGTACGGTACTGACGGGTGATCATGTCGGAGACTGTCTATGGTGAGAGTGCCGGGCAACGAACCGGGGTTCCAGATTTCGAGCCTGTCGGCAAACAGCCGAATCTCGACAGAGGCATTGCTATGATAGTCCCGGTGCGCAATAGCATTGACGATGGCTTCGCCCACGGCATCGGGAGGAAGTTCATAGGTCGCGGGTGCAGTGATGCTGACATCCCTGATGCCGATAGAACGGTCAATCCGGTCGAGAACAAAATCGCGGGCAAGGTTTGCCTGCTCGAAAAGATCACCGCCATAGACCTGCATCGATACAAATGGGCGCCGATATTCCGTGCCACGACAATGCATGCACTTGGTCTCGGCAGTACGGTGGAATTTTTGCGGATTGCTGCCAAAGAGCATGATCGCTGCATTGGTCGGCTTGTGCTCATGAACGAGATTAAGGTGAGCCAGCAGCGCCTGGGTGCTGGTGTTTGATTTCAGAGGGAATCCGCGTTCCCGGCGGGCAGTATCCAGAAACCACTCTACCCGCTTCCGGGAAATGTCTTTCAGAGAAGCCTGTTCACAAGGGGATGTGTCGAAGGGAGGTACCCGCAGTGCGCCGCTGTTGTCGAGATAATCCACAAGGCTGGCGTATACCTCGGCGACCAAAGCGCTTGCATCTTCAATTCGGCGGCGGATCAACTCACTGCTTGCCTTACTGACAAGCTGCAGCATCTTGGGATGGCGCTGTTTGTCATCGGAGCCCCAGACATACACCAGACGAGGTTTGCCGTGACGACCTGCATGGTCATATTCCCGCTCTGTCGGAGAAACACCGTCGGCATCCTCAAAACCATACTCATAGCCGAAGATGCCCAGATAGATGTCACACCGTTCAACCTCTTCCAGGTAGACGGTATCGGCTCGCTGGTCTCTTGCCGGAAGCTCCTCGAACAGGAAGACGTCCGAAACAAAACGGCGCAGGACCGCATCTCCCAACAGGAACGCCTTGAGATCCCGGCGAACCTGGGCAAACTCTTTCTGGACGCTGCTGATGAATATTCTCTTGCGGGTTGTTGGCATATCAGCTCTCGATCAGGATAAACATTTTGCACATCACGAGCGTAATAGACAGCAAGGACGTCAAAATTCTCCGAAATGGGAACTACTACATCTTAAGTATGCTTTCTACTGTATTGACGCCTTCCAAGCTGCACTTAGACAAATCCATTCTCATTCCGGGCCGCAGACGCCAGGATACCGCACCTCAAGCTGCTCCCACAGTTTCCCGGACAGCAGCCCACTTGCGGATGTCAGGCGGAAACGGAAAGAGCGGACACCTCCAATCCGTATCGAGCAGATAAGCTGCCGTGCCGGCCCGAGTTCAAACAGCCAGTATTCGTTCAGGCTGTCAAATCAACGGTTTTCATTTTGTGATATAACAATTCGATGTCTGCTGATTTTATGCGGAACTGGCTCCTATGTTTGACCTTCGGTTTTGTTGAAACATTCTCAAGCTTGATGCCAAGATCATAATCCACTTTGCCCAGAGCCAATGCTTTCAGGCAGAGGGTAAAATCGGTGCCGTAGCCAATGCGAATCAGGTTGCCATAGCGATAGACTAATTCAGGCTCTTTCCCGCAATTGCTCGGGACATAGACCGCCTGTGCATGTTTTCTGTTCCAGTGGTGCATGATTTCGGCAAAGTGCCAGGTAGCGGCATCACTGCCGTTTTTCGACACAAGGGTAATCCCGCCGCTGGTGTCAGTGATCTTTCCGGTAGTGCTGTCAAAACCATTTAACACCAGAGTAAGTCCGGTTCTTTCGTGAAAGCAATTGATGCGAAATGGCCCACCGAAATTGAGTCTATCCTCGCGCCCTT
>RPRC01000335.1 GCA_003857395.1 Geobacter sp. | reverse complement strand
TTGGGAATAACGACCATGTTATTGGGCAACATCCTGATGCGGGTCGTCCGCCAGGTAATATCTTCTACATAGCCTTCCTGACCATTTTCCAGTTTAATGAAATCGCCGATCCGGATTGATTTCTCCAGCAGAATATGCAGCCCGGCAAAGAGATTCGCCAGGGTATCCTGCAATGCCAGCGCAACCGCCAGACCACCGACACCAAGAGCCGTAAGCAGGGGAGCAATGGAAATCCCCATGACACTCAGACAGATGAGGATGCCGGTGGCGATAATAACCCCCTTCATGACACCGTAAGCAAGACCGGTCGTCGGAACGGGCAGATCGGTTTTAAAAAGATAATTCCTCAATATTTTGCCACTGAGGTTCGACGCAGCGATTGTTACCGAAACAATCAGGATGACATAGATGGTAGTATTCAGTGGTTGCATATACTTCGCCGGAAGATCCGAAAATGAGATGCCGAAATACAGGCCAAGGGCAATACTCCAAAATAAGGACGGCGTTTTCAGAGATGCAATCAACATATCATCGACTCTGTTGCTGGTCTTTTCGGACCATCGGCGAGCGATCCTGAAGAGAATTCCTCTCAGGATTAACAGCACACCCATAATTGCCGCGGCGATCAGGAACGGTATAAGTTCCTTCGGCATAACTGATTCCATGTTGTTTCCTCCGATTTGGACCAGTGTCCCATGTGGTTAGTTCCTTCCTTGCACTCAGGATCTGACCTTGACAATGTCCCTGCGCTTCCTTCCATAATGAATCCGGCGAGAAACCTGTTGTAATTCAAGGCAAAAAATGCAGAACAACTGTACACATTATTTGTACAGAAACCAATCTCAATGCAACAACTCATGATTTTCCTTCACGTTTTCCTGTCCAATCCCCTCCCCTCAATGCCGAAGAAAAGCACCATGAACAGCTCCTTAGCCACGAAATGAAATCTGAAAGGACCGGGAAAATGGTCATCGTTTAAATCGGCATAGCCTGCCGGATCAGGATTTACCCAAAGTACCGCGGTGACAGCACCAACGATGAGCGGGAGGGGAAATTCTCGAAGCAGAGTGATCTTTTACCGTATCGTTACTTCTGTCCTTAGCTCTCGCTGGTCCCGTTTCCTGCTACCCGCTGATAGTCGTCATGGAATCGAACAATATCATCCTCGCCCAGATATTCGCCGCTCTGCACCTCGATGATGGTCAGGGGGATGATGCCGGGATTTTCCAGACGATGGAGGTTCCCCACGGGAATAAAAGTAGACTCGTTCACGTTAACGATGGACTCCTTTTCGCCACAGGTAACCTTGGCAGTACCGGAAACAACAATCCAGTGTTCGCTGCGATGGTGGTGCATCTGCAGGGAAAGACGATGTCCCGGAAGCACTTCGATCCTCTTAATCTTGTAGCTCTTGTTTTCATCCAGGACCGTATAGGTCCCCCAAGGTCTTTCACCTCTCTCCATTTCACGGCCTCCTTGCTTCCAGATAATTTCTCAGGGCCTGGCGCCAGCTATCCGGCAGGTAACCGGTGTCCCTCTGCAATTTCTCGCAGTCGAGAACCGAATAAAGCGGACGCGGGGCAGGTCTGCCAAGTTCGCTGGTGGTGATGGGTTTGACAACCGTATCGAACCCGGACTCGGCAAATATGGCTGCGGCAAACTCGCACCAGGAACAGGATCCGCCATTTGCGGCATGGTAGGTACCACGGCAGTCATTACTAATCAGGGCACGGATGGCACGGGAAAGATCAACTGTCCAGGTGGGTGACCCGACCTGATCGTGAACGACACTGAGCTCATCCTTTTCCTTAGCGAGTCGCAGCATGGTTTCGACAAAGTTCTTGCCGTGCAAACCATAGAGCCACTGCGCCCGGATAATCAGGTGGTCGGGATTGAAACGGGCATTTTCTTCACCGGCAAGTTTTGAGCGGCCATAGACGCTCAACGGATTAACCCGGTCATCCTCATGCCACGGCTTGCCCTTGCTTCCGTCAAACACATAGTCGGTGCTTATCTGAACCAGTTTTGCTCCAATCTCGGCCGTAACCCGGGCAAGATGCAGCACACCTTCGCCGTTCACCTGAAACGCCCGCTCCTGATTGGTCTCACAGCCGTCAACATCGGTATAGGCAACAGCATTTATCACCACCTTCGGCCGGAGGTCCTGCAGCACCCTTTCAACAGAAATCGCTGAGGTAATATCCATTTCGTCATGATAGACACCCCGGCACTCGCTGCCATACAACTCCATAAGATCATGCCCGAGCATACCGCGGGCGCCGGCTACGACAATCATCAGCGCCCCCCATACATCTTTTCATAGTATTCACGATAAGCGCCAGACGTCACCTCTCGAACCCATTCCTGGTTATCCAGATACCAGTCAATGGTCTCGTCAATGCCTTTCTCGAAGGTGTAGGAAGGCTCCCAGTGGAGCTCTTTCCGCATCTTTGTGGCATCAATGGCATAGCGGCGGTCATGGCCCGGACGATCTTTCACAAAGGTAATCAGCTTCCTGTTGCTGCCGGGTGCGCGGCCGAGTTTTGTATCAAGGATATCACAGACCAGGTTCACGATATCGATATTGCGCCACTCGTTGTTGCCACCCACGTTATAGACACCTCCCGGAAGGCCATTTTTCAATACTGCTTCCACTGCCCGGGAATGATCCTTCACATGGAGCCAGTCGCGGACATTCAGGCCATCGCCATAAACCGGCAGAGGCTTTTCGGCAATGATATTATGGATCATGAGGGGAATCAGTTTTTCCGGAAACTGGTAGGGCCCGTAATTATTTGAGCAGCGGGTATTCAGCGTGGGAAATCCATAGGTTTCGTGGTAGGCCCGCACCAGCAGGTCCGCTCCCGCCTTGCTTGCGGAATAGGGTGAATTGGCGGCAAGGGGAGTTGACTCAGTAAAATATCCGGTGGAACTAAGGCTCCCGTACACTTCATCCGTGGAAACCTGCAGGAAGCGAAAATTTTCAACGGCTCCGGACGCCCAGTGCTTGCGACTCTCCTCCAGCAGAACCTGTGTACCGAGTACGTTGGTCCGAACAAAAATTTCCGGACCGGTGATGGAGCGATCCACATGAGATTCGGCGGCAAAATGGACGACCGCATCAATCTTCTCACGGAAAAGAATCGCTGCGATCAGTTTCGCGTCACAGATATCCCCTCTCACAAACTCGTAGCGAGGGTCAACTTCGAGACCTTTCAGGTTTTCCAGGTTTCCCGCATAGGTGAGCAGGTCCAGGTTGATTACCCGGCAACCGCGGTAAGCGTCGAGCACATAATGAATGAAGTTGGAGCCGATAAAACCCGCACCACCCGTTACAAGCAGTGAAAACGGTTTGAAAGATTCCGTCATAAAATCCTCCGTAATGATTTGGCAGGCAAAGTACCTGCGTATGGAAACAGCTTAATCTGGAGAATATCTCCCCCTGTTTCTCCCAAAGTGGCTACAGTAGTGGCTACAGTACCATAAGCATTACGGGAAAAACAACGTCCATTCACATGGCTGAAATGAAGAAATGGTCCGTAAAACGCAGGCCCTTTCTTCACCACTTCAGTCTGTCGTCCACCTCTCTGAAAGACAAAGGAGACCAACCACTCGGGAACAGGTAGAGATACTCACCCTGAAAGGGGATCCCTTATTCCGTTCTGGCGCAGAATACTTTTCTTCATATCCGAAAGATTCTTGCACTATTTTCATAATAATGGCCGTTAACGATTGAAATACATTCACATTTTGCTATACTGAATCAACTTTTCCAGACCGATCATTCTACTCACCCGGCCGGCAGTCCATGCAGTAACAGCAAGGTTCCTCAGGATTTTTCATGAGTTTTCTCGACAACGTCAGCCCTCAGTGGATAGAAGAGCACTATCTTCTCTGGAAGAAATCCCCCAACCTTATTCCTGTCGAATGGACATATTTTTTCAGCGGTCTGGAGATAGGATCGTCGCTCTCAGCCTCTGAAGTTGACTCCTCGTCTCCTGAAGCGACCCGGAAAATTTCCGCAGTGCAGGCGCTCATTCACCGACACAGGGATATCGGGCACCTGCTCGCCTGCACTGATCCCCTGACCCCCTGCGAAATAGAACACCCCCTACTCAGCCTTCAGGCTTTCGGTCTTGAGAGGGCGGATCTTGACCGGATTTTTCAGACAGATGATATTTCACCAAAAGAGGCTACCCTGCGTGAAATCATCAAGATCCTGAGAGACTCCTACTGTCACTCCACCGGGATTGAATTCATGCATATCCATGAGCCCTTGAAGTGGAACTGGCTAGTGGCGCGCATGGAAAGCTCCCGAAACAAACCCGTTCTTTCTCTTGACGAGAAACGCACCATTCTGAAGAACCTCATAAAAGCGTCACTATTCGAAGGTTTTCTTCACAGGAAATTTCCCGGCCAGACGCGATTTTCTCTCGAAGGGGGCGAAACGATCATCCCCATGCTCGACGCGATTGTATCCCGGGCAGGAAGCCAGGGAGTCACCGACATAATTCTCGGGATGCCCCACCGGGGCAGACTTACCATCCAGGCCCTTATTTTCGGCAAAAGGTACGAAAACATTTTTGCGGAGTTCCTTGATACGGAAGACCCAGGGTATGTAGGAGACGGCGATGTAAAATACCACCGCGGTGTTTCCACTAAGGTATCCTTGGCAAACGGTGCAAACATGCATCTGACTTTGGTGCCAAATCCCAGTCATCTGGAAGCGGTCAATCCGGTCACCGAAGGAAAAAGCCGGGCCCGACAGGACCGTTACGGAAAGGGGGGCACTACACGGGTCCTTCCCGTGCTGATCCATGGCGATGCCGCCTTTGCGGGGCAGGGAATCGTAGCCGAAACCCTCAATATGTCACAACTGGAGGGATACTCAACCGGCGGAACGATTCACCTTGTTCTCAACAATCAAATCGGGTTTACGACTCTCCCT
>RPRC01000334.1 GCA_003857395.1 Geobacter sp. | reverse complement strand
TGGCTGGCTGGAAGACTTTGAGGCTGCTATCCAGTATGCCAGTGTTCCCTTAGGAATCGACAGCCGGTTCGCCGCAGCCTCCTGGGATAGGCCCTGTTCTGTTACCAGTTTCACCGCCTCGGCTCGAAATTCCAGGGCGGAACGCTGCTGTTTTTTCATTGTTACTCTCCTGCTTGGCAGTTTACCAAGCGAGAGTGTCCATTGTCATCAGGATACATCAGGTTCAATATGGCGGAGATTGAGCTCAGTGTACTTAAAGGACAGGGCCTCGATCGTCGGATACCAGATATGTCGACCATGCAGGCTGAGGTGGCCGCATGGGAAACAGACCGAAACAACAGCACCAACAAAATTAACTGGCAGTTCAAAACATCGGACGCTCGGATCAAGCTGAAGAGGCTTTATCCGAACTTATAAGTGTTACATGGTACTAGTGAAGATTTGCATTGAAGCGTGTTTCCTATAGTCTTAGCGTTTTTTGGTGCACGCTTAACCTGATCGTTAACCATTTGAAAATTTCCTTTAAGCTGGCTGGCGAAAACGGAACTTATTTATGGTGCCACAAGGCCCAGAAGGGAGCCTATCCGGGGCTTCTATTAGTTTTAGGAATGGGAGAAAAAGTAATGGTAAAATTAAAGATCATGATTGCGGATGACCATAATATTGTCCGAGAAGGTTTGCGCATGATATTGGATCGGGAGCCTGATATGGAGGTGGTTGCGGAAGCCGAAAACGGTCTAACTGCGCTCATCCTTGCAGAAGAATTTTCCCCGGATCTCGTCTTGCTAGACATCTGTATGCCGGGCTTAAATGGCATTGAAATTGCCCAGCAGTTGCTTAAAAAAGAACCTAATCTTGCAGTTCTAATTCTTTCTATGTGTGCCGAAAAAGAATTTGTTATCGAGGCATTAAGTGCGGGCGCAAAGGGGTACCTTCTCAAAGACTGTGTTGCCACCGACCTTGTTGTCGCAATAAGAAACATCCTTGCTGGTGGAATTCATCTCAGCCAGAAGGTTGCAGAGCTTATTGTTAAGGAGTATATTCAACCGGGACCCGACCCGGAGGCTTGTACTAAGGATACTCTATCGCCTCGAGAGGCGGAAATCCTGCGATTTATTGCAAACGGGAAAAATACAAAAGAAATAGCCTATGCTCTCAATTTAAGTACAAAAACGATCGAAACGCATCGTCAGAACCTTATGAATAAAATCAATATCCACAGTATCGCAGGATTGGTTAAATATGCAATCCGTGAGGGGATAGTACCTGTTGAAAAATGACGCTGTATTTTGATCCAGATTATTGCCGCTTTCTGCCTTTCTTCATTATTGCCGCTTTTCCTTTTTCTCGCCTCTTGCTTGCCCAATGAGATTAGGGCCCAAAAGTAATCGATTCTTCCGGAATCCACCCTAGGGGGTTGTGCCCCCTCCCTTCCCTAAACCCGATATTTCTATTTCCAATAATCCCAAGAGTAATACAACCTCTAAGAATATAAGAACCTTTGAGCTTTCTTTACTTGGCCATGGAGCGTTCTGTTGCGATGAATTCCATTCCTGTGAGTTCCTGAATCGCCCTCATATCTTGATCTCTCAAAAGAAATTGTTCCGAGAACCTTTCCGGTTTCCAACCTCAGTAGTTCGAGTGAGGAGTTGGCCTTAGGGGACAGGAGTTTTCTCAGGCAGTCTATTCAGTAAAAATAGAACGTTAATTTACCAATCTCCTGAATTGTCAAGAGCCTGCGATGGCTGCAGACTGTGGGCGCTAAGTACAGTCCGGAACTTCATTAAATCAGTTAGAAAGGGGGGGGGGTCTAAAATGATTACTTAGAAGTAAGTCAACGGGAAAGGTAGCACAAATGAAGCAAAATCTCAAAAGCGAGGACTGAATGCGTAAACACAATCAAATAGTGTTTTGGTTTTCTGTAAAGAATGGCTGCTTGAATGAGGGGCGAGTTGTGCACATGTCCAATTATCAGAAACACTTATAACCCGAAAAAAGGGGGGCTGGAGTATGAGAAAGACAAGTTTGTTTTATGGTTTGATTTTGTGCCTGTCGATATTGTTGCCTGTGCGATCGTATGCAGTGAGTCCAGGTGCAAGTTTGGATATGTATGTGATACCAGGTATCTTCGGTCAAGATTATGCTACTGGTTGGATTGCTCATAGCCATATCCGGTTTGTTCAATATGACAAAGCTTTTGACCCAAGTGGTCATGAGGTAGATGCCGGGGTGGATGTTACTGCTACTCAGATTATTGAAAAAATTGGACATATACAGAGATTTGGCAAGGATGACAAATGGCAGTTATCGAACGTACTTGTAGTTCCTGTCGTAAATATGCATGCTAAAATTAAAAATGGACCCGATATGTCTGCTTCAGGACTAGGAGATTTGTTACTGGCCAATTTTTTAGGAACATGGTGGAATGACCATAAGTATCACGCAGGACTATGTTTAGGCGTTTCAATGCCAATGGGTACTTATAACAATGATAATAATTTGAATGTAGGCAGTAATCGTTGGGTTCTATATTTTCCTACTGCAGTTGGTCACTTCCGGTTCCCACTCCCTAAAGGATTATTTATGGTTGATGCTTTTATACAGCCAGAGTGGAGATTCAAGAACCCGGATAATGATTTTAAAGATCATGACTGTTTAGAAATGGGTGCTACGCTTACCTATTTTCCGAGCGATGATCGCAAGCTTGGGCTTTTTGTCACGCCTAATTACCAGTTCGCCCTTAATGAATCTGAGTTAAATGGTAAAGGTATGGGAGATAGTGACTTTTACAGTCTTGGTGGCTCAGTAGGTGCTACATATAATATAAATACTAAGGAAAATCTTAGTTTACGGTGGACTCACAATTTTGATGGTAAAGGGAACGATGGTGGTTCCCCAAGCCCCAAAATAGATGCAATACATTTTGTGTGGAGTCATGTCTTTTAAAGTTTAGATTATGTTAAATAGCTTGATAATTTTCTGATAAATCATCGCAAGAAAATTAATTCTACCAACTGATTTAATCTCTCTAAGTACAATTCTCCCGCAGCTTGCTGCGATGTAACAAAAGGTACTTTGAGATACCGTGCTGCTTGCAGTTGGGTGGCTAATAATTCTGATAAAGAGGGGGTTGATACGAATGAAGTATTGTATTGGGTGGTGACATATTGGTGGTATTAATTCTAACAGAGGGACATCCCTTATACTCGATTTGTATAAGGCTAGAGAAAGGATGAATTATGGTTAGCAAGTCCTATATCGACGCGTTTGATCCTAAGGGAATAAGCAATCACGTTTGTTTAACCTGCGGTGAATGTCTGCAGAAATGCCCTGTCATGAAAATGGGTAAGGAAGAGTCAATTTCCGAAATGGCTCGCCTGCTAAATGGCGAAGAACCTAAACGAGTACTAAAGGAGTGCACCTTTTGTTTTGACTGTAACAACTATTGTCCTCATGACCTCAAACCATATACCCTTATTATGGAACGAATGAAAGAACAACATAGGGCAAATGGAAAAGCTGCACCACCTATGAATGTCCAGTATTTCTTTAGCAATAAACACGATAAAAATTGGGTTTCTGATGTTTACAATGTGGAAACTGCTGAAGAGAAAAAGATTCTGGATAAATGGACCGTACCTCCCGCGAAAAGCAAAGAGGTCCTCATGGTAGGCTGTGTAGGCCGGATGATCCCCTATGGGATCGAACATTCTAAAGTGTTGGCAGAGCTTCCTAAATATGGACCCCGCGACTTGTGCTGCGGAGAGATACCGCATCGATTCGGAGATTACGATTGGTTTGCTAAAATTGTTGAAAATAGCGTTGGACTATTTGAGAAACTCGATACAGAACGTTTAATTACCTATTGTGGTTCCTGTACCAACTATTTTGGCAATATATGGCCGAATTATCATGGTGTTAAGCTGCCATTTGAGGTTATTACTATCTGGGAATGGCTCTGGGATAAGTATCAAAAAGGCGAAATAAAGGTTCAGAAGGAGATTCCTGGGAAAATTGCGATTACAGATTCATGCTATTGTAGCGAATTAGGTGATAAATTTTTTGAAGCTGTTAGAGGCTTGCACAAGGCAGTAGGCATGGACGTCGTTGAGCTCAAAAATAACCGTGGCGATAATCTCAGTTGTGGATTTGCAAGTTTAGTTCGAAACAATTATGGACCTGATGAAATTCAGAAGACAACTAGAACAAAGATAGATCAATTTAAAGAATCTGGAGCAACAGATCTCTCCTGTTATTGCCCTGGTTGCTTCATGACCCTTCGGGCCTCATTTAAGGAATCGGGAACATTCGAAAGACTTCATTATGGCTTAGAAGAGCTTTTGTGCGCCTTTGGAGATGATCCATATCCTTACTCATTGGAAGACAGATTAACCACAATGGAATCAGAAATGATGAAGACAGCAAAAGAGCAAGGTTGGTAATATGTTTGGAAAAATGGGCCTCAGGTATGAGGCCCATTTTCTCGTCTTTGGCCTTTTGTCCCGCCTCAGTTGGAAATGGACTTTCAGACCGCTTGAGTTAAGAGTAAATGAGCATCGCCGGCGATGTTGAATCCAGGTCGGGCTTGCTGTCGTTTCTGCTTCCTGAGTTCCCGTGCAGCTTCGAGCTTTCTGTCACGCTCTTTGAAAACCACCTGATCAAGGCCGTTCAGCTTGTCGGCAGGAGCAATGTAGCCAATGGCGCTGTGCAGTCTGACGGTGTTGTAGTGCTCGATGTACTTTCCTACAATACTTCTGGCGTCGTCATGGGACAAAGAGACGCTGGGGGCGGATGCATTCATCCTTGATGGTCTGATGAAACCTTTCCAGCTTGCCGTTCGACTGCGGATAGAACGGCGAAGTTCTTACATGGGTCATCCCCGATATGCGAATGAACTCCTTGAAATCCTTGGCAATGAACTGCGTCCCGTTATCGGAAATGATCCGGAATTTAGCATCGGGAAATTTCTCCTT
>RPRC01000333.1 GCA_003857395.1 Geobacter sp. | reverse complement strand
GTAACCAGGGTTCAATGGGCAAGCGGGTTGATGCCCAGCTGCCGCAGCAGGGTGACCAGCTGGATGAGCGGCAGGCCGATCAGGGCGGTGAAATCCGTACCTTCCAGCTTCTCCATAAGCGCGATACCTAGCCCCTCGATCATGAACGATCCAGCACAGTTGAGGGGATTTTCCCGACGGATATAGTTCCTGATCTCTTCGTCGGCAAGGGAACGAAGCGTTACGGTAAAGGGGACACAGGAGGTCAGGTTTTCGCCGCTTGCCGTGTCCGCAACAGCCAGACCGGTATAGAAGGTATGGGATGCTCCGGACATGCGTTTCAGTTGCTCAAAGGCCTTTTCAGCGGTGCCCGGCTTTCCGACCATCTCGCCGGCCGCAACAAAAACCTGATCAGAGCCAATGATCACGGCATCAGGAAAATCATCCGCAAGGGACAGGGCTTTCCCGAGGGCCAGGCTCTGCACCTGTTCCTCCGGTGCAATCCCCTGGTAAATCTGCTCGTCAAAACGGGGCGCCACCGCCTCGAAGGGAAGCCCAAGCCTACCAAGTAGCTCCCGGCGGTAGGGTGATGTGGAGGCAAGCACGAGCTTCTTCATCAACGTCGACACGCTTATACCTCGTTCAGCAGCGGCAGTTTCAGTAACTCGGGCAGAGAGTCAATCAGGAAATCGGCATCTTTGATCTCTGCCAGATCCCCGTAGCCAAAGGTGCAGCCGATCGTTGCAAGGCCAGCCGCCTGGCCCGCAGCAATGTCATTGACACTGTCACCGACCATGACGGCACGCTCCGGCGGAACAGCGAAATATCGGAGAACCTTCAACAGCGGTTCCGGTGAGGGTTTACGTTCCGGCAGGGAATCTGCACCAATTACACAGGCAAAAAATCCGTCCGCCTCGAGTGTTGTTAGTACCTTGGTACAAAGGGCAGCATTTTTATTGGAAACAACCGCCAGCGTCAGGCCCGCGTCACGCAGGGTAGTCAGTGTCTCGACCACACCGGGATAGAGGCGGGTCCGGTCTACGATATGCTCTTCATTATAGACCAGAAAGAGGGAAAGTCCTCGCTCGATTTCTTCCGTTGCAGCGTCCGGCATGGCCCGCTCCACCAGGCGACGTGCTCCCTGCCCCACGTAGCCCCGCACCTGCTCGCGGCTCACGGCAGCCCTTCCCAGGGAAAGGAGCATCTGATTGGTGGCGTTAGCCAGATCATCAAGTGAGTCGATCAGGGTTCCGTCGAGGTCGAAGAGTATCAGGTCGATTTTTTTCATGGGACTTACTGGCCTCTGTTGGGTTGGGGGTTGGAAGGCAAAAGGCGGATTTTGGGAAGCGGGGTAAGGATTACGCTGCTAACCTAGGATTTTGAACCCAACACTCCCGAAGGAAAAAGCGCAAAACAAAAAAGGCCGAAGACGAAGGAATCCCCCCCCACCTCCGGCCCAGTTTTACTACCGTAATCCTTACCCCGCAGTTCCTAATCCTTAATCCGCTCCTCGAAAATGTTACTCCCACTCAATAGTAGAGGGCGGTTTCTGGCTGATGTCATAAACTACCCGGTTCACACCCTTTACCTCGTTGATGATCCGTGAGGAGATGCTGCCGAGAAGTTCGTAGGGAAGCTTTACCCAGTCGGCGGTCATGCCGTCCAGGGAGTTGACCGCCCGGATGGCAATGGTGTAGTCGTAGGTCCGGGCATCACCCATGACCCCTACGGTTCTCACCGGCAGAAGTATGGCAAATGACTGCCAGATATCACGATACAGGCCGGCTTTACGAATCTCGTCGAGAACGACAGCGTCTGCTTCGCGAAGGATCTCCAACCGTTCGGCGGTTATCTCGCAGATACAGCGGATAGCCAGGCCAGGTCCGGGGAAAGGTTGACGGTGGATAACCTCATCAGGCATTCCCAGCTCGCGACCGAGGAGCCGCACCTCGTCCTTGAAAAGTTCGCGTACCGGTTCCAGAAGCTTCAGGTTCATCTTCTCCGGCAAACCGCCCACGTTGTGGTGGCTCTTGATGACCGCCGAAGGCCCCTTGATGGAAACAGATTCGATCACATCAGGGTAGAGGGTTCCCTGAGCCAGATAATCCACTTTACCCAGCTTCTTTGCCTCTTCCTCGAAGAGATAAATGAATTCGTTGCCGATGATTTTGCGCTTTTGCTCGGGGTCGGTAACTCCGGCAAGTTTGTCGAGAAAACGATCAGATGCATCCACATACTTCAAGTTTATCTTGAAGTGTTTAGTGAAGAGATTGACCACCTTCTCCGCCTCTCCCTTGCGCAGGAGACCATTATTAACAAACACGCAGGTAAGCTGGTCACCGATGGCACGATGGATAAGCACCGCAACAACCGAGGAATCGACACCACCTGACAGACCGCAGATTACCCTTCCGTCACCCACCTTGCGGCGGATATCCTCCAGCTCGGTTTCAATGAAGCTTGCCATTGTCCAGACGGGGCTGCAGTTGCAGACCGAAAAGATGAAATTACCGAGCATCTCCTCTCCCCGGGGGGTATGTACCACCTCGGGATGAAACTGGACACCGTAGAAGCGCCGATCGGAATCTTTCATTGCCGCCACCGGGCAATGTTCGGTGTGTGCGATGCGGATAAAACCGTCGGGCATGGCATCGATCCGGTCACCATGGGACATCCAGACCTCTGTCCGTCCGTCAAACCCGGAAAAGAAATCCTCCACGTCGTCAAGCTCCAACATGGCACGACCGTATTCCCGTTTATCGGAGCGCTCGACTTTACCGCCCAACTGGTTGGTCATGAGCTGCATGCCATAGCAGATACCGAGAATCGGAATTCCAAGGTCAAAAATTGCCGGGTCCGAATGGGGGGCGTCAGTATCGTAGACACTGGACGGGCCACCGGAGAGGATGATTCCTTTGGGGGCATACTCCCGGATCTTGTTGAGGGAAATATTGTACGGTTGAATCTCGCAATAGACGCTCTGCTCCCTGACCCGGCGGGCGATCAACTGAGTCACTTGGGAGCCGAAATCAAGAATCAGAATCTTTTCGCTATGAATATCTTCAGTCATGATTAGTTCTCAACCCGGTAATTCGGGGCTTCCTTGGTTATAATAACATCATGGACGTGGGATTCTTTCAGGCCCGCGCCGGTGATTCTTACAAAGCGCCGCTTCTGCTGCAGCTCTCTAATGGTACGGCAGCCGGTGTAGCCCATTCCAGCTCGGAGACCACCCATCAACTGGTGAATGGTGGAGGAGAGGGGACCACGCATCGGCACCCGTCCTTCAATCCCTTCGGGAACCAGTTTCGATTCCACTTCCACCTCGGCCTGGAAGTAGCGGTCTTTACTGCCCCGCTTCATGGCCCCGATTGAACCCATGCCGCGGTAGGTCTTGTAGGCACGGCCCTGGAAAAGAATAGTATCGCCGGGTGACTCCTCGGTCCCGGCAAACAGGGATCCGATCATCACCACATCGGCACCAGCGGCAATTGCCTTGGTAATATCACCGGAATATTTCACTCCGCCGTCTGCGATAATCGGGATATTGTACTGTCTGGCTACCCTGGCGCACTCGCTGATGGCGGTAACCTGGGGCACACCGACACCGGCAACCACCCTCGTTGTACAGATCGAACCGGGTCCGATCCCCACCTTGATGGCATCGACCCCAGCCGTGATGAGTGCCTCGGCAGCCTCTGCCGTTGCAATATTCCCGGCAACCAGTTCGAGGGCAGGATACTTCTCCTTGATGGTTCGTACGGCATCGATCACCATCTGGGAAAAACCATGGGCAGTATCAACAACTATCACGTCAACCCCTGCCTTGCTCAGGGCATCAACGCGATCCATCATGTCAGCCGAAGGCCCGACAGCAGCGCCAACCCGAAGGCGGCCCAAGCTGTCCTTGCAGGCGTTGGGGTACTTCCTGACCTTTTCGATATCCTTGATTGTTATCAGCCCTTTCAGGTTCTTCTCATCATCGACTACCAGCAGTTTTTCCACCCTGGTGTGCTTCAGAAGCTCCTTGGCCTCCTCCAGCGTCGTACCAACCGGGACGGTGACCAGGTTTCGTTTTGTCATTCGCGCGGAGATGGGCAGGTCCAGATCGGTCTCGAACCGGAGGTCGCGGTTGGTGAGAATACCCACCAGCTTGCCGTTGCTCTTGATGA
Source organism: Geobacter sp. (assembly GCA_003857395.1). The sequence goes on along the minus strand of RPRC01000333.1, from coordinate 874 downwards.
TGGGAACACCCGAGATACGATACTGCTCCATAATGTCAAGTGCCTCACGGATCTTCTGGTTCGGCCGCATGGTGATAGGATCGACGATCATCCCGGACTCACTTTTCTTGACCTTGTCCACCTCGAGGGCCTGAGCATCAACGGAAAGGTTTTTATGAATGATCCCCATGCCGCCTTCACGAGCCATGCAGATGGCGGTTCGCGCCTCACTGACGGTGTCCATGGCAGCGCTGACGAGGGGTATATTCAAGGGTATGTTTCGGGTAATATAGGAGGAAAGTTCAACCTCTGCCGGCAACACATCCGAATATGCCGGGACGAGCAGGACGTCGTCAAAGGTCAGAGCCTCCTGAATGCTATCTTCTATCATCTCGCACTCCTTTATGCTCGGGAAAAGTGTGATTTCTACAAATATTACAGGCCCTTGCTTTAGTCAAGTTAAAAGGGCTTCAGAAGCAGTGAAAGCTTAGACGGGAATAAAATCTTCCTTCGCCCCGATGCGGTAGAGAGTTGCCGTTATGAGGCGCACGGCATAATCCAGATCGGAGAGGGAAAGTACTTCCACCGGAGTGTGCATATAGCGGAGGGGGATTTTTACCAGGGCGGTGGCGACGCCTTTCCTGCTGATCTGCATGACGTTTGCGTCGGTACCGGCCGGCCGAGGGTGGCCGGTAAGCTGCACCGGAATCTTTTCATGTTCGGCGGTATCCACGAGAAGATCGAAAAGGGCCGGGTTAATGTTGGCCCCGCGCGGGATAATGGGTCCCTTGCCGAGCCCCACATCGCCATTTTGCTTTTTGTCCACATCGGGCTGGTCGGTACTAAAATCGACCTCGACACAGATACCGACATCGGGCTTCACCGCATAGGAACT
>RPRC01000332.1 GCA_003857395.1 Geobacter sp. | reverse complement strand
ATTCCACACGGGTCGGGAGCATGCTCTGCGTCTTTTTCAGCAGACACGAGGTTCATGACTGGACAACGGCGGCCCAATGCGATACCGCAGCCTACGGTACTTACTTCCGAGCCATGCTGGATCAGGGAATATACCTGGCGCCCTCCCAGTTCGAAACCGCCTTTGTCTCTATCTCCCATTCTGTTGAAGACATCGAACGAACAGCGGTAGCGGCTCGTAACGCATTCAAAATCTTGGTGACAGGGTGACGGACGGAACGGTAACCTGACACATAGTACATCTCGATCGATCTTAGCTAATTCCGTTCTTTTAACTTTACACATGTGCACCAACGTCCACAACTCGCTGTTGGACAAGGGATTTCGTACCTGAAATCAAGAAACAGTGTAACTGTCGCTTTTTTAGTATCACGAAAATTCTGGTTGTTTTTTTATTTTCCCTATGGTAAAAGGACCAAGTTAATGGATGATGAAAAACGGAAATTGCTGAAAATACTCGCGCATGTCTCAAGCATGGGTATCTCCGTTGTACTGGCCATTGCCATGGGAGTTATTTTCGGGCGATTTCTGGATGACCGGTTCGGTACGAACCCTATTTTCTTCTTCATCTTCCTTGGTATCGGCATCATCGCGGCTTTTCGCAATATTTATGTAATAATTGGAAGAGAAATCAGGAACAGTGAGTCCGGTGAAAATAGACGAGAATAATATTTTCGCCGTACTGACCATCGGCAGTACCTTACTCTTGGTATTGCTCGCCGGCTGCGGCCTGTACTTCATTTCCGGCTCATTTGCTTTCGGGGTAATTGCGGGTGGCCTTGCAGCAATCGCCAACTGCCACTGGCTGTACCGAATCCTTCAGCGTGCCATGGGTTTACCTGCCCAGCAAGCTGTTAGATTCGCCCAGGCACGTTATGCTCTTCGCCTGGCAATTTTAGCAATAATTGTTTCGATTCTGATAATTTACCTTAAAATCAATATATTCGGTCTATTACTGGGACTCTCGGTTGTGGTTATTACCATCACCGCCCTTACCGTCTATATGGCAACCCTCAACGGAGGTTAGCACACCATGGTTCATCCGTATCTTTTTCTTCAGTTCTGCAGGGATCTCCTCTCCTCGCTCACAGAGCCCTTTTCGAATTTCCCCTTACCCTTCACCAGCAATGCCGGTATCGATGCCATTGTCCATGCCTGGCTGGTTATGGCGATCCTCATCGTCCTTTCGCTCCTGGTCAGGGCACGTATCTCGAAAGTTCCCGGTAAACTCCAGAATTTCATGGAGCTTTTTATCGGCAGCATCGAGACAATGATCGTCGACAACATGGGAGAAAGGGGCAGGCAGTTCTTTCCACTCATTGCAACCCTCGCCTTTTTCATCCTGGCAAGCAACCTACTTGGACTGATACCAGGCTTTTTCCCGCCGACGGCGAACCTGAACACTACTGCCGCCTGTGCACTAATCGTATTCTTTTCCACGCATGTCGTTGGAGTCCGTAACCACGGGTTTAAATACTTCAAGCATTTCATGGGACCGGTCTGGTGGCTGGCGCCGATCATGCTCCCAGTTGAGATCATCGGTCACCTGAGCCGTCCTCTTTCCCTCTCTTTCCGTCTCTTCGGCAACATGAACGGCCATGAACTGATCCTGCTGATCTTCTTTGGTCTCGTACCGTTCCTCGTGCCCCTTCCCATGATGATGATGGGTGTCCTGGTTTCATTCCTCCAGACCTTTGTCTTTATGCTTCTCTCAACCATTTATATTCAGGGGTCACTCGAAGAGGCCCATTAAAAACATCGTACTTTCATTTCCTATACTGTTTAGGAAAAAACAATAAACAGGAGGTAGCAACAGATGTTATTTATCACCATTTGTATTCTTGCAGCAGGTATCGGCATGGGAATTGGAGTCATCGGACCAGGCATCGGCATGGGGCACGCAATCAAGGGCGCCCTCGACGGCACCTCACGCAACCCGGGAGTTTACGGCAAACTCCTGACCACCATGATGATTGGTCTCGCCATGATAGAGTCCCTGGCAATCTATGTTTTGGTTGTCTGCCTTATCATCCTGTATGCCAACCCCTATAAGGACGTTGCACTCGAACTGGCAAAAACCGTTGTAAAGTAAGCAATTACTGAGCAGCTGAAAAGAAATAGGCTGGGATATCAAACCAGCCGCCGGGATATTCTGCTACTACAATTATATGACATGGCTAAAAACCCTTGAATCTTCTGGATTTCAAGGGTTTTTTTTGCCCGACAAACAACACACGGCGAATCAGTATTCGCTTGACCTGATTTCAGCGGGATGGCCCTGCCTGTCGTCTGCCCTAACAGAGTCTCGACGATTGTATTTACTCATGCCGCAGAGCGTCGATCGGGTTGAGACCGGCCGCACGGCGCGCCGGGAAGTAGCCGAAGATGACTCCAATGGCGGCAGAGAACAGGAATGACAGCAGGTTGATGCCGAGTCCAAACAAGTAAGGCACACCCATCAGGCCGGCCAGGACCATGGAAGCAGCGGTTGCTACCGCAATGCCGATCAAGCCGCCGATGCTAGACAACACCACTGCTTCAATAAGGAACTGCAACAATACTTCCCGTTCCAGCGCGCCGATGGCGAGGCGAATACCGATCTCACGGGTTCGTTCGGTAACGGATACAAGCATGATGTTCATGATGCCAATACCGCCCACTAGCAGGCTCACTGCTGCGACCGCACCGAGCAGCATGGTGAGAATTTTGGTGGTGCTGGTGAGGGTTTCGGCGATCTGCCGGGTGTCCATAACGCGAAAGTCGTCCTCTTCATTCTCGCCAATTGAACGCCGTTCGCGCATGAGCAGGGTAAGCTGTTTTTTCACCGCGTCGATGGAAGCCCCCTCCTTCACCGAGATACTCAGGCGGCTGACATCCTGACTACCGGTGAGACGCCGTTGCACAGTACGCAGCGGCATAATCACGGTGTCATCCTGATCCGAACCCATGGCGGACTGGCCTTTTGCTTTAAGCAGGCCGACTACTTCACAGGCGAACTGCTTAATGCGGATTTCACTTCCCACCGGATTTTGCCGGCCGAACAGCTTCTCGCGGACGCTTTCACCGATTACGCATACCGCCTTACCCGCCCGTTCCTCTGTCTCGCTGAAAATACGTCCGGAAGCAAGCTGCCAGTTGCCGGCCTGAAAGTAGTCGTTGTTGCTGCCGGAGACCACGGTAGACCAATTCTTGGCCTGATTCACGGCAGTTACTGTTTTGTTTACAACCGGCGCAACGCTTACGGCTCCGGTGATCTGGTTGCGTATGGCTTCGACATCGGCACTCTTGAAGTTGGGCGCTCCCTCGGAACCGGGGCCGAAGCGCTGGCCTGGAATCACCATCAACAGGTTGCTGCCCATGCTGGAAATCTGGTCAGACACGGACTTTGTGGCGCCGTTGCCGAGTGTGACCATAGTGATGACAGCGGCTACACCGATAACGATGCCGAGAATGGTAAGAAAAGAGCGCATCAGGTTGCGCCGGATGGCTCGCAGCGCGAGCAGCAGCGTGTTCCAGAGCATCAGGTGGCCTCCCCATTGTCGTAATCACTTTCAACGCGACCGTCGATAAACCGGACAACGCGTTTGGCATAGGCGGCCATGTTGGATTCGTGAGTGACCATGAGCACGGTAATGCTGAGCTCGCGGTTGAATGCAGTAATCAGTTCCATTATTTCCTGGCTGGTACGGCTGTCCAGATTACCGGTGGGTTCGTCGGCCAGCAGTACCACGGGACGGGTAACGATTGCGCGGGCGATGGCAACCCGCTGCTGCTGACCGCCTGACAGTTCACCAGGAGTATGGTGTTCCCAGCCTTGCAGGCCGACCTGCTGCAAAGCGGAGCGGGCCGCGTCATGACGCGCGCTAACGGCCTCGCCACGGTAGATAAGCGGCAGTTCGACATTCTCCAGCGCGGTGGTGCGCGACAGCAGATTGAAGCCCTGGAACACAAACCCGAGGTAATTGCGCCGCAGCAACGCGCGCTGGTTGCGTGACAGCTGCTCGACAGGTACTCCGAGAAATTCATAGCTGCCGCTGGTCGGCGTGTCGAGACAGCCGAGGATATTCATGGTCGTAGATTTGCCGGAACCGCTTTGACCCATAATGGCAACAAAATCACCAGCCTCGATGGAGAGGTCGATGCCTTTAAGCGCCTGGAAGGCGGCCTGCCCGCTCCCATAGGTTTTGGTGATGCCGGTTAGTCGGATTAAAGTTTCGGCACTCATCACGAACCGCCCAGTGTCTCGGTGATAACCTGCGTCCCGGCCTTGATCGATCCGCCGCTGATCTCGGTCATCTTGCCGTTTGTGGCACCGGTCTTGATTTCAACTGCCACGGGTTGACCGTCGCGCAGTACCCATACGCGCGGTGATCCGTTGCCGGCCGTCGATTGCACCTTCGGCGTTTGACGCGGTGGACGCGGCATCAATGAGCCCACCACGCTGCGGCCCGATTTTTTCTGTGTCGTTTCTGCCTCCGGCGGGGTGAAGCGCAGTGCAGCATTCGGCACCAGCAGCACGTTTGCATGCGTCAGGGTGACGATATCAGCGGTGCCGGTCATTCCAGGGCGAAGGCTGAGGTCATCGTTACCCACCTCAAGCACGGTAAGGTAGGAGATAACGCCGTCTTTTTCCTGAGAGCCATAACCGACCCGCGTGATGACAGCGCCATACTTGCGGCCCGGCCAAGCATCGACGCTGAAGGTGGCTTTCTGGCCTGCCTCCACCTGACCAACGTCGGCCTCGTCAACATCAACCTGGAGTTCCATCTTCGACAGGTCCTCGGCCAAAGTAAACAGCACGGGGGCCTGGAAGGAGGCAGCCACCGTCTGCCCCGGCTCCACTTCACGCGAAAGCACCACGCCGTTGATAGGCGAGCGGATGCTGGCCTTGGTAAGGTCGGTTTCGTCGGATTGCAGGGTGGCTCTTGCCTGGGTGACGCTCGCGCGGGCGCTGGCTTCGTTAGCCTCGGCACGCTTCAGGTTGGCTTCGGCGGTTTCCAT
>RPRC01000331.1 GCA_003857395.1 Geobacter sp. | reverse complement strand
TATCGCTGCCGTAAGCGTGGTCTTGCCGTGGTCTACATGCCCTATTGTTCCTATGTTTACGTGCGGCTTCGTCCTCTCAAATTTCGCCTTCGCCATCTGGGAATCCCTCCTACACTCAACCCTTACAGGGCTGATTCTATGTTTTTTTTGCTGTGGCCGGGTTTTAAAAAATGGAGCCCACAATCGGACTTGAACCGATGACCTCTTCCTTACCAAGGAAGTGCTCTACCGCCTGAGCTATGTGGGCACACAAAATGGAGCGGGAAACGGGACTCGAACCCGCGACCCTCAGCTTGGAAGGCTGACGCTCTAGCCAACTGAGCTACTCCCGCTAAATTCAATCAAGAAGATTTTTGAAGAAAACCGATGCTCATCACTTCCAGTGCATGCGACATTCGTCTCCTGCAAGCAATGCTTCGAACTTCTTCTGCAGTTGTTATGGTGGAGGGAGGAGGATTCGAACCTCCGAAGTCGTCCGACGACAGATTTACAGTCTGTTCCCTTTGGCCACTCGGGAATCCCTCCAGGGAAGATCAGCACTACTATAAATATGGAGCTGGCGATGGGACTCGAACCCGCAACCTGCTGATTACAAGTCAGCTGCTCTGCCAGTTGAGCTACGCCAGCAAGCCCTATGCACTTTTATGCACGGTTCTTCGCTAAAAACGAAGATACTCCTTATATCTCCCTTTCCATTCCTTGTCAAGATTTATTTCTAACAAATAAATCCCGCAATTTATGCAGCACACGAAACAAAAGTTATTTCCGCCGCACATTCCTTCTCTTTTCTTCTGCCGCCTTCTCATTTTTGCTATGAGGCAGCAGATCCTGCGCAACCGCCTCACGCCCTGTCATTTTCAAGGCCTTCAAGACCGATCCTCGTTCCTCCGGAATATGATAGAGCAATAGAGACTTCTGTAGGCTTTTCTCACTTGAGGTTCTCGCAACATATACACTTTCTCCAGTATACGGATCCTGGCCGGTATGGTAGATACACGTCGAAAGAGAACCTGGAGTCGGGGTAAAATCTTGAACCTGCTCAACTTTGAGGCCCAAACGTTTCAAACTCAGGGCGGCATCAACCATATCATTCAGGGAGCAACCAGGATGACCCGACATCATATACGGCACAAGGGAGTAGCGCTTCCCAAGTCGGGCAGTTTCCGCACGAAAATGTTCCAGAAACCGAACGAAAACATCCCTCCCTGGCTTTCTCATCCTTTTTGTAACGGCATTGACGAGATGCTCGGGAGCTACTTTTAACAGGCCGCCTACGTGGTGGGTCAAAAGCTCCCGCAGATACTCCGGTTGACTAGAGAAGAGATCAAAGCGGACGCCGGAAGCAACGGCAACATGCCTGACCCCGGGGACACTTCTGACCTTTCTCAGGAGATTCGCAGGCTCGTGATCTGCTATCCGAAGATTTTTGCACTGGTCAGGATAAATGCAACTGACCCTCCGACAATTCTGCAACGTCTCTTTGTCACAACACCTGGCTGCATACATATTGGCGGTAGGCCCACCCAGATCGGTAACGGTACCCTTAAACCACGAATAGGCAGCCAGCCTACGGACTTCCCGCAGAATCGACGCTTCACTTCGCGACTGCACTACCTTACCCTGATGATGGGCTATTGCGCAAAATGCACAGCCGCCCATACAGCCACGGTGAGTCGTTATTGATGCGCGTATCTGTTCACAGGCCGGAATCGGTTCCTCATACGATGGGTGGGGAGCTTTTTCGAAAGGCAGGGCATACACTTCATCCATCTCAGGTTGAGAAAGGGGACTCGAAGGTGGATTGCAGATCAGGTATCGATCACCATGTCCCTGCACCACCACAGACCCGGTTTGCGAATTCATCTGTTGTTCAGCCAACCGGAAAGCTTCCGCAAAAACATGCTTATCAACAGAGACCTTTTCCCAGGAGGGAAGGCTGCAGACGCTGCCAGAAATAGAGGCAAATCGATTCTTGTCACCGATCCAGGCGGTGCCCTGAACATTGTGCATTCCGGCAAGATTCTCACCGCGACGCAACCCCTCAGCAATCTGGAGTAGCGGATGTTCTGCCATTCCATACACCAGAAGATCCGCCTTTGCGTCAAATAAAATAGAGCGACGCACGCGGTCTTCCCAATAATCGTAGTGAGCGAAACGTCGGAGGCTTGCCTCGATGCCACCCAAAATAACCGGCACGTCCTTGAATGCCTCTTTCAAACGACTGGTGTAGACAATGGTAGCACGATTGGGCCGGGCACCGTGACGATTCCCCGGTGTATAGGCATCATCTCGCCGGAGCTTCTTTGCCGGAGTATAATGTGCAACCATCGAATCCATTGCACCGGCCGATACAGCAAAAAAGAGTTTTGGGCGCCCCAGAACCATGAAAGATTCTTTTACCCGCCAATCGGGTTGCGGAATGATCCCAACGCGGAAACCACGGGATTCGAGAAGGCGGGCAAGAAGAGGAACGCCAAAAGAAGGGTGGTCGACATAGGCATCGCCACTTACAAAAATGACATCCAATTGAGACCAGCCCAACCGGAGAGCTTCGTCACTGTTGACAGGAAGAAAGGGCATCAGGGAAACAACGGCAGGGCGTCGAGGCCAAGGTTTTCAGGGAAACCGTTCATAATATTCATGTTCTGTACAGCCTGCCCCGAAGCCCCTTTGACCAGGTTATCAATGGTTGAAACGACAATAACGCGGCCGGTTCTTTTATCAATCGTCAAACCGATGTCGCAGAAATTAGAACCGCGGACATGCAGGGTCGACGGATAGACGCCCTCAGGCAGCACCCGGACAAACCCTTCATTTCGATAAAACTTCTGGTAGAGCGACAGTAACTGGTCGACAGAGGCATCTTTTGTCAAGGAAGCGTAGATAGTGGAGAGAATGCCACGATCCATCGGAACAAGATGCGGGGTAAAGGAAATCGTCACCTGCTCACCCGCAAGGAGGGAAAGCTCCTGTTCAATTTCCGGCATGTGGCGATGGGAGGCAATCCCATAGGCCTTGAACCCTTCATTCACTTCGCAAAAGAGTGTATCGACCTTTGCTCCCCTGCCGGCACCACTGACAGCGGACTTTGAGTCGGCAATGATCGTACTATGGTCGAGAAGGCCTTTTTTCAAAAGCGGGGCGAGCCCAAGGATAATACTGGTAGGATAGCAACCCGGGTTCCCCACCAGATCAGACCCGGCGATTGCCTTCCGGTGCAATTCGGGGAGTCCGTAGACTGACTTGGCCAACAGATCGGGATTCATATGGGGCTGATACCACGCTTCATACAGCGCCGGATCATGAAAGCGGTAGTCAGCAGAAAGATCGACAACTTTCTTCCCCATCTCCAGAAAGGCGGGAACCACCAGCATCGCAGCCTGATGCGGGAGTGCCGTAAAGATGAAATCCGCCTTTTCACAAACCCGCATCGGTTCCAGCTTTTCAAGGACCTGGGTGTAGCGATCGCGAACCGAGGGAAATATCTCGCCTACGGTTTTTCCGGCACTTCTCTCTGAGGTAACACAGGTAACTGCAACTTCAGGGTGACCAGAGAGGAGCCTCAACAACTCAACACCGGTATAACCGCTAGCACCAACAACCGCAACCTTTAGCATGCGATATCTCCTCTAGAAAAGAAAAGGGTACACAAGGGGATCAGTCTTCTCACCAACAACACCTGAATCAACTGTTTACGAACGCAGAAAAGGGGAAAATCCGTATGGATTTCCCCCTCTGAAACATAAATGATAACAGAATCGAATCTTAACGCTTGGAGAACTGGAAGCTTGCGCGAGCAGCTTTCTTACCGTACTTCTTACGCTCTTTGACGCGCGAATCACGGGTAATAAAACCGGCCTTCTTCAGGACACCACGGAGTGTAGCGTCAACTTCCAGCAGAGCCTTGGTGATCCCGTGCTTTATTGCACCAGCCTGACCACTGTCTCCACCGCCCTTGACGGTTGCGTAGATATCGAACTTATCAAGGTTCTCGGTAAATTCCAAGGGCTGCTTGAGCACCATTTTGGAGGTTTCCCTTCCAAAGTAATCGTCAAGGCTCTTGTCGTTCACGGTAATTTTGCCACTGCCCGGCGTAAGCCAGACTCTGGCGATGGATGTTTTTCTCTTTCCGGTGCCGTAGAAGCGTGTTCCTGCCATGTATCTTCTCCTGGGACTATCGTTATGAAATTTGAATTACCCTACAGAGCCTTCGGTTGCTGAGCTTCGTGGGGGTGAGCAGCGCCGGCATAGATCTTAAGCTTCTTCAGCATAAGACTTGCGAGCTTGTTTTTGGGAAGCATGCCCTTTACCGCTTTTCTGATGAGATCTTCCGATTTCTTTTCCAGAAGCTTTCCAGCGGTGATGCCTTTGATCCCACCGGGGAAACCGGAATGGCTGTAGTAGACCTTATCAGCGAGCTTGTTCCCGGTCAGAGCGATCTTCGCGGCGTTTACCACAACCACGAAGTCACCGGTGTCGACGCTGGGAGTGTAGGTGGGCTTGTTCTTGCCACGGAGCACACTAGCTATCTGGGTTGCGACCCTACCAAGGACCTGATTTTCCACATCGACCAGAAACCAATCCCTGGTTATATCTTTAGAACGGGGTACTTGCGTTTTCATTGAAACCTCACAGCTAGATGAAGAAATAAAATCAGCGACGTACTGAAAGCTGGTAAATTAATCCAAACCCTTTGCCTTGTCAAGCAAAATTATCCAAACCCTGCACTCAATAAAATACTTCCAGAAGACACAATCCCTGCGGCGGCGCCGTAATCCCGGCTTTCCGACGGTTTCCTTCGTTAAATAACGACACGATATCGTCAGCACCCATGGTACCCCGCCCGACTTCGACAAGGGTGCCCACCACAATTCTCACCATATTTTTCAGAAAACCTGACCCTCGCACATCGAAAATAATCATATCGTCCCTCCGGGAAATGTCCAGAGAGAAGAGTCGGCGCACCGTTGTCTTCGCAGCGCAGTTCGAAGCACGAAAGGCGGCAAAATCCTTTTCGCCGACAAAAAGTGCTGCAACACGCTGCATGG
>RPRC01000330.1 GCA_003857395.1 Geobacter sp. | reverse complement strand
GGCAGAAAAGAGAGTCCTGATCACTGACGATGACAAGCAAACCCGGGATCTTGTTTCAACCTTTCTGGGGTATAAGGGCTACACGGTTTTTCAGGCATGTGATGCCATGGAGGCCATGGAAAAGATTGAAGCTGAGGATATCGATCTGGTCGTGACTGACGTCATGATGCCGAAAGTGAACGGCTTGGAGTTCATCAAACGCCTCAAGGCAATTCGACCGGAGTTGGTTACTATCGTATACAGCGCATACGGGAACAGCGTCATGACCGCGAACCTTCTAAAAGCAGGTGCATTCTTCTACCTGGAAAAACCATTTGACCTTGAAGAGCTTGATTCGATTATTCAGCGAGGCTTTGAACACCATGCTCTCCAGAGCAGAAGCTATCGTTCTGTTCCGAGCATCAGAAACAGATCTCGCATAAATATGATCGGAGAAAGCCCGAAAATGATGGCTCTTTTTGAACTAATCGAAAAAGTTGCCGATTCTGATTCCACAGTTCTCATCCTGGGTGAGTCTGGAACCGGAAAGGAACTCGTTGCACAGTCTATTCATGAACTCAGTTCCCGTAAAAGTAAAAACTTTGTTCCGGTTAATTGTGGGGCAATCCCCGATGAACTTCTGGAAAGCGAGCTCTTCGGGCATGTGAAAGGATCATTTACCGGTGCGGTGGCAAATCGTGTCGGGCGGTTTGAGATGGCTGACAGGGGGACGTTGTTCCTTGATGAGATTGGGGATATGAAGACAAGTCTCCAGGTAAAGCTGCTGAGGGTTCTGCAGAGTCGTGAACTGGAACCTGTCGGGGCAACGCGTCCAAAAAAAATCGACACCAGGATCATTGCAGCAACGAATCAGAATTTGGAAAACCTTGTCGAAGAAAAAGTATTCCGTGAAGATCTCTTCTACCGTCTTTCCGTGATACCGATTGTTATTCCACCCCTGCGAGAGAGGAAAGAGGATATTCCCCTCTTGGTGGAAAGTTTTGTCGAGAAGTTCAGCCGTGACTCCAGACGTAGTGTTCAGGGCTTCGACCGTGAGGCACTGGAAGCGCTTGTCGCCTTTGATTGGCCGGGCAATATCAGGGAATTAGAGAATCTGGTAGAAAGAATGGTAATTTTGAAAGGTAATGGTACGGTTACCCTTGCAGACCTTCCGGAGAAGTACCGGGGCAAATCACTTGCCAGGCCGCGCGTTGAATCGGTTCCGCTTCCCATCGATGGTATCTGCCTCAGCAGTGCCGTGGAAGAGTTTGAAAACCGCCTTATCATTCAGGCGCTGGAAAAAACCGGGGGTAACAAAAAGGAAGCTGCTACCTTGCTGAATCTGAAGCGCACAACTTTTATCGAAAAACTGAAAAAGAAGAAAATACTTGCAGTGGAATTGGCATACGCCAGTTGACCCAGGCAGAGGAGCCATGTCGATACGTTCCGTAAATAACCTGTTTCCACATCCCTCGGAGACCGCACAGGGGAAGCCTGGACCCGTTGTGCGGACCGAAGACGCTGCAGACTTTGCGCAAGTACTTACTACAGCAGGGAAAGATGGCACCTCTCGCTCTGCTGATCCTGTTTCGCTGACTGCACGGGCAGAACTTCTCCGTCTTCGCATGATGAGGGACGCTCTGACTCTTGATTCCGGCCCTCATAATACAGTTCCATCGTTTTCAGCTTCCGAGCCGGAAAATCTTCTTCGGGTACTTGCCGTTTACCGTGAAGCGGCTGGGACAATGCCGCATGGTTCCCCTGATACATCGAATGATTCCAATGTTTCTGACGAGAGATCCCAGAATACCGTTTCTGTCCCTGCGGCAGAGCCGCAAGCCGTACCCCGTTCTATTGATGAGATTGTCAGCAGGGCTTCTCGGCGATATAACGTTGAACCCGGTTTAATCAAGGCGGTGATCAAGGCGGAAAGTAACTTTAACCCCAGTGCGGTTTCTTCTGCCGGTGCCCGCGGTCTCATGCAGCTGATGCCTGGAACGGCAAAGGACCTGGGAGTAACCGATTCATTCAATCCTGAGCAGAATGTCATGGCAGGGACACGGTATCTACGTCAAATGCTCGACAGGTACGACGGAAATATGGACTCTGCCTTGGCAGCGTACAACTGGGGGCCTGGCAACGTCGACAGGAAGGGGGATTTTCTCCCCCGTGAAACAAGAGCATATCTTGCAAAGGTTAAATCCATCTATTCTAATCTTGCCGGCTGATTTCTTTCCAGCAGGCTGTATTCCCTCAGCTCTCACCTCACGCCTCTTTTCCACCTCCCTTTCAGAGAAGCGTTTTCCGTCCCCCGATCTTTCATTGTCATTATTCTGTCAGTTGCCGGTCAAAACCTCTGGTAAGGTAGACGTCAAAGAGTCTGCACGTCAGAAAGTACCTCTTTTGAAAACGGCAACGTACATGTTTCGCTTTGACCAGATAACTGGCTGTACTAATCGGTAATTCTGGTGCTTCCTGTTTAAATTCATATTCCTTGTCGTCACGCCGGTGAATGTTTTCTCCTATCCGCATGATCTGAAACGACCATAGAAAAACATTTTTCCAATACTTGGCAGATTTATTGCTCAATACCTTTTGACGAATCCATTGACAGGAGTGTGAACAGAATGGCAAGAGGCGTTTTGACAATGAACAGAAAGAACAATGATACTCTTTTTACGGCATTTTCCGAGACTTTTCCGGCCGATTCGTTTCTTGATTCTTTGTCGACCGGTGTCATTTTTACCGATTGTGGTGGAGTTTTGACTTTTATGAATCGCAAAGCAGAAATACTTTTGGCGGTGTTTAAGGAAACCGTAATCGGCAAAAGAATTGATATGCTTCCCCTGCGGACACCTATTTATAAAGTGATGAGTGAAGATTGTCGGGATGTTCCCTTGGAGATGAACATTGGTGGTCGTGTTTTAAAGCTCAGATCTTCTGAGGTTTTGTCTGCTGAGAAGACACTGCTCGGGAGTATTTATGAGTTATCCGATGTAACTCTGGAAAGGGACGAGAAACGGAGCAGAGAGGAATTTGTCGCTAAAATGACCCATGACTTGAAATCCCCGCTTATGGTGCTTCAGGGCTATGTGCAGGCAATTAAACTTGGCATGTGGGGCGATATCCATCCGAAACTTCAGAAAACACTTGAGGATATGGAGAGAAGCGGCAAGAGCCTTTATTCGATGATCGAAGACCTTTTGGACGTCTATCGATTGGAGATGGGCCTGGTGCAGATAAAACGACTGCCGTGTGACTTGCAGGCTTTGCTGGAAACCTGTTGTCATGACCGACAGCTGGAAGCCGAAGAGCAGGGCGTGTCCCTTCTGCTGAAAGTAGCTCGCAAGTGCCAGAAGGTAGAGTTGGATGCCAAACAGTTTTCACGCGTGTTTGCCAATATTGTCGGAAACGCGGTCAAGTTTTCCCCACGTGGCAGTACCGTGACCGTATCCGCTCAGATTCGTAAGGGTAATTTCCATGTCTCTGTCAAGGATTCCGGAATAGGAATAGCAGAAAAGGACAAAGCTCTTGTCTTTAAGAAATATTTTCGCACGGAACAGGCTGCCGGCTTCAAAGGTTCTGGGCTTGGACTTGCTCTAAGCAAGGAGATAGTTGAGGCACATGGTGGAACAATTGAGGTCGCTAGTATCGAAGGGCAGGGGAGTGTCTTCACCGTAATCGCGCCGATCAAGGAATAGTCCGTTGGCAAAATTGCTCTCTGCCAAGTGGTTTATTAGGCAGTTTCTTTTTGTACGGGTGCCGGTGGGAAAGAAAATATTAAAGTTCCGGCCATAACCTGCGATAAGAAACTCAGAAATAATCCGTAGTGATGGTGTATATATCGAGGCCGGGTTTGTGTGCTGATCACGATTCGTTTCCACCTTTGAGAGATGGACGCCGAATATTATCGCCAGGGCTTGTCGAGATAAACTTTCTGACAGGAGAGGGTGAATTTAAAAACTAGAGAGGAGAGTTGGTTATGGCTAATGTTTTGATTGTCGATGATTCCTCAACCATGAGGAAAATTATCTCCAGGTCCCTGCGACAGGCCGGGCTTGCCGTTGATGATATCTTCGAGGCGGGTGACGGTATCGAGGGACTGAGTGTTCTTGGAGAAAAAAGTGTTGATCTGATACTTTCGGATATTAATATGCCGAACATGGATGGTCTCGAGTTTATCAAACAGGTTCGTGCGAATGGAAACAATGTACCTATCGTTATGATAACCACCGAGGGGGGTGAAGACATCATCAAGGAGGCTCTTGAAAGCGGTGCCAGTTCCAGCATCAAGAAACCATTCACACCGGATCAGCTCAATGAAAAGCTTGGGGGGTTGCTATGACACTGAATGCCATGGTTGAAGAGGCGACTCATCTGAGAGAAGATGATATGGCCCTCCACGTCATTAATGCGACCAAGGAAGTTTTTTCCACTATGATCATGATGGATCTGGAAGCCTGCTTTCCGCTGAGCGAGTCGGTGAACACATTCCACTGCAGTATCAGCGGAATGGTCGGCATGGCGGGAATCTATACGGGGATACTCGCCATTCATTGTCCCCAGAGTTTTGCGCTCAAGATAACCTCCAATATGCTTGGCATGGATGTGACAGAGGTCGATGAAGATGTGACGGATGCGCTCGGCGAGATTGCCAACATGCTTGGCGGTTACGTTAAAATGGTCCTTTCCAAGGGAGGGATGGACATCAACCTCTCCATTCCCACAGTAATTTCCGGTGAAGAGTACACCATCAACGCCATGTCGGACACGGATTGTGTAGCTGTCCCATTTTCTTTTGAAGAACATAATTTTGTCGTCAGTCTCAAACTCAGAAAAGAATAGTCTAGCGGTTTCCAATTTGGAAACGAGGAATTTTTTGTCCTGACAAGAAACTTTTGCTTGCAAAAGTTGACAGCGAAGGCTGCCCAGAGGGCGAGCCCTCCGGGCGAGTCAAAATCAAGGAATTGTGCGGAGACGTACTACTGTACGTCGCACAAACAAGACCGCTGATTGACGCTGTCAGGGCGAAAAAGGACCGTTTCCGGATGGAAACTGATATGGTTGTCAGTTGTCAACAAGAAAAAAG
>RPRC01000329.1 GCA_003857395.1 Geobacter sp. | reverse complement strand
CTTTTGGAGCTGCAGAAACGATAACAGTCAGCTAAGGAGTCTGAGGTATGGAATCTACAAACATAAGCATTATCGGAGCATTCGTCGCCGGTCTACTTTCCTTCCTTTCGCCCTGCGTGCTTCCGCTCATACCTTCGTATATTACCTACATTACCGGGATTTCTTTCGCAGATCTGAAGGAAGAGCACACTTCCAGTGCGGTACGCAGGAAAACCATTGTTCATTCCCTGCTGTTCATAGCAGGTTTCACCTTTGTTTTTATGGCGCTTGGCGCTTCCGCAACCTATATCGGCAGTTTTCTCCAGGCGAAAATGGATTTTATCCGGAAAATCGGTGGGTTGTTGATTGTTCTTTTTGGTATTCATGTGACGGGGGTCGTAAACCTGGCGGTTCTCCTTGGAGAAAAGCGGATACGAATTCATAAAAAGCCTGCCGGATATGTGGGCAGCATCCTGGTAGGTGTTGCCTTTGCCGCGGGTTGGACTCCGTGTATCGGCCCCATCCTTGCGTCAATCCTCATGATTGCCGCCACTGAGGAAAAAGTTTATCATGGCATGATCCTGCTGTTCAGCTATTCACTGGGCCTTGGGACGCCATTTTTCATTTCATCGCTGGCGCTGCATAAATTTCTCGTTCTGTTCAACCGGTTCAGAAAGATGATCAGAATTTTCGAGATCGTAACCGGGGTGTTTCTGATTGTTGTAGGAATTCTGGTTTTCACCAATTCGCTTACTGCCATATCCCAATATGTTACCATCCTGTTTATGGGCGGTTTCCGATAGTTGCTTCAATTCTCATAAGTTCCGCTAAATCTGACGTACCTGTTCAGTATGGTTTTGCTGAAACCAAGGATATGTCCCCCTGCCGCAAGGGGCGGGGGACATATCCTTGCAATTTAAGTAGGGGCAGGCCCCTGTGCCTGCCCTTCTCTTCGTTATTTCTGTCATTTTACCCCCGCTATTTCCTGCTACGCACCTTGTCCTGTAACGACCATCCCTCTCATGAAATAGGCAAACCACTGCCTGCTTTCTGTGCAGAAACATGCATATTCTGTGTCCGACGCTGGGAAAAATCAGCTAATATCCTGTAATTACAAAGTTATGTCTGCTGGCATGGCTTGTGCTTTACTTCTCCGCAGCAACACCACAATCATGGATGAGGCAATGGGGCCTCGGAGATGTATTCTCCGTGGTCTTTTCTTTTTTCGGGGAGATACTATCATGACTACGATACCTGACGGCATGGTCATTATCGATGATACGACACTACGTGATGGAGAGCAAACGGCAGGGGTAGTCTTTGGCCTTCGGGAAAAATTGACCATTGCCCGGATGCTTGATGATATCGGCGTCCATGAATTGGAGTGCGGAATTCCCGCGATGGGTAAAGAGGAACAGGACTCTGTCCGGGCTGTGGTGGATTTGGGTCTGAATGCGCGCCTCATTACCTGGAATCGAGCCCTGATTAGTGACATTCGGGCAAGCATTGCTTGCGGGGTCACCGCGGTTGATATTTCTCTTTCCGTATCTGACCTGATGATTGCTAACAAGCTGCGCAAGGATCGCGCCTGGGTCATTGAGCAGTTACGGACAGCTGTTTCCTTTGCAAAGGAACATGACCTGTATGTGTCGGTTGGCGGTGAGGATGCCAGCAGGGCTGATAGCTCATTTCTCGTTGAATTGATGGGTATTGCCCATGAACTCGGTGGTGACCGATTTCGTTTCTGCGATACCCTGGGAATTCTTGATCCATTTATCATGTTTGAGAAGATTCGGACTTTGAGAGAAGCGGTTCCGGAGCTTCCCATCGAGGTACATACACACAATGATCTGGGCATGGCTACTGCAAATACCATTGCAGGAATCAGGGCCGGTGCCCGTTTTGTGAATACGACGGTGAACGGTCTTGGAGAGAGGGCGGGAAATGCCGCTCTGGAAGAAGTGGTTATGGGGCTGAAACTTGCCTGTGGCATCGATCCGGGCATAGAGACTCACCGATTTCATGAAATATCCCGTTTTGTGGGAAAGGCATCCGGGCGTCCTGTTCCGGATTGGAAACCGGTTGTCGGAAAGAAAGTGTTCTCCCACGAATCTGGAGTCCACGTTGATGGAGTAATAAAGAATCCCCAGAATTATGAGGGCTTTGACCCTGCCGAGGTCGGCCTGAGCAGATACCTTGTCCTTGGGAAACACTCTGGCACCAGCAGTCTCCTGGAACGCTTCAAAGAGTTGGGAATAATTCTTTCGCGGGAAGAGGCTGCCTGCTTGATGGAGCAGGTTCGCGAGAAATCTCAGGCGGCCAGGCGTCCTCTGAAGGATCGTGAATTGAGACGTCTGTATCGAGTCAGCAGCCCGCAATCGCCCACCCGTCTGGATTGTGTTTCTTGTTCTGATGTTTCTTGAACGGCTGGGTGGAATTGTCGAATACTTCTTTGGTCTGCTTTACCCGGGTCTGTCTGAGAATGTAGCTGTTACTGCTTAATTTGTGGGCAGTGTTGAGAGGTACACACGTTGGATACAAAGTTGCGTTATGAGTGGAACGACGTAACATAATAAAATAAAAAGGGAAATTATATTTGTTCTTGCTGGCATAGCCAATGCAATCACTGGTATAGATTGTAAAATAACCAGGAAGACATTGTGACTCACCTTGACCAGTAAGAACCAAACACAAAGACCTTTGGGGAGAATATTTCTCCGATACATTTTTTGAAAGGGGGAAAGAGGGCAACGTGGTTGGGTTGATTTCCCTGCAGTGTTGAGGGAAATCGCTGAAGGTTTCTGGGCTGTGAATTTCGTTAGATCGCTGGACCGAAGAAAGGTTCACAATTCGGTTGATATCATGAAGCAGAAATTCCAGAAAACGGGGGTATGAAATGAAGCTGGTAGAAGCAATTATTAAACCATTCAAGTTGGATGAGGTAAAGGATGCGTTGAACGAGCTCGGTATCATGGGAATAACCGTGAGTGAGGTCAAAGGATTCGGCAGGCAGAAAGGTCACACCGAGCTGTATCGCGGTGCCGAGTATGTTGTCGATTTTATCCCGAAAGTAAAGCTTGAAATTGCCGTGTCCGACGACATGGTGGCCAAAGTAATTGAAACAATCGAAAATGCAGCAAAAACCGGTCGAATTGGTGACGGAAAGATCTTTGTCATGCCGTTGGAAGAAGCCGTTCGTATCCGGACGGGAGAAAAGGGCGGAGAAGCACTCTAATTTACTATTTGGTGATCTGAAAGGAGACTTAAAAATGAAAAAAATAGGAATATTATTTGTTGCATGTGCCCTGTGTCTGGCTGCCATGGTTTCCACCGCAAAGGCCGAAGTCGTTGTTTCCGGAGATGTTTATGCCGGTTTCTACAACAAGTATCTATTCAGGGGCGTTGACCTGAGCGATAACAAGTGGGTTTCTCAGTTTGGTGCGGATCTCAGTTACAAGGGCCTCACCTTGAGCTACTGGAGTAATTTGCTTACTCACGATGGAACTATCTTTGGCGAGTCATTTGAATCAGGAGATATGAGCGAGACCGATATTACCTTGAATTACAATTTTACCCCGATTGAACTGCTGACCTTTAATGTCGGTAATACCTTCTACTCGTTGGATTTTAAAAATATTCAAGATACCAATGAAATCTACCTTAAAACAACGGTGAACACCCTCCTTTCGCCGACACTTTCGATCTTCTATGACTGGGATGAGTCGAAGGAGACAGGCCTCTTCTATTCTTTGTCAGTGGCTCACACCTTCGAACTGATGAAGGGTCTTGGGCTGAATCTTGGCGCCCTTGTCAGCTACAATCAACGGAATTATTCCGTAAGCGAAGCTTTCAGTAACTGGAATAACTATGAGTTGAGCACCGGCTTGGACTACACCATTACTGACAATTTCAAGCTGTCCGCCTCGTATACCTACTCGAATGCACTTAGTGAAAAGGCCCGCGATTTTGGCGGGATCAGTGACGAGAGTCTCTACGGCATCAAAGCGGCATTCATTTTCTAAAAATACTGTCGAGTGAATTCTCAATAACTGTCTCGTATAAAGATTCTTGAGAAATCTAATGGAGGTTATTATGAAGGTAAAAGCAATTAAAACCGCAGTCATGGCCGGCTCCCTGGCACTCATGACTCCTCTTCTCGCACTCGCAGAAGAAGTTGCCGCGCCTGCGGCTCCAACGCTGGACAGCGGCGATACTGCCTGGCTGCTTATCTCGTCGGCTCTTGTTCTCCTGATGTTGCCTGGTCTCGCCCTGTTTTACGGCGGTATGGTCAGAGCAAAAAACGTCCTGTCCACCATGATGCATTCCTTCGTGGTTATGGGCCTGGTAGCTGTGCAGTGGCTGGTTATCGGCTATACAATCGGTTTTGGCGATGATCAGGCCGGCGGTTTCTTCGGTGGACTGAACAAAATGATGTTCAGCGGTATCACCATTGACAGCCTGTCCGGTACCATCCCGGAATATATTTTCGCCATGTTCCAGGCCATGTTCGCCATTATTACCATTGCGCTGATTTCCGGCGCTGTTGCAGAGCGTATCAAGTTTTCCGCCTTCTGCGTCTTCGCCCTGGTCTGGACGACTCTCGTCTATGACCCGATTGCCCACTGGGTATGGGGCGGTGGCTGGCTTGCAAAGCTTACCCCGGCAGCGCTGGATTTCGCAGGTGGTACGGTTGTCCATCTCTCCTCGGGTATCTCCGCTCTGGCGCTGATTATGTTCCTTGGCAAGCGGCATGGCTTCCCCACAGAGCGTATGGCTCCTCACTCACTCCCTCTGACCCTGCTCGGCACAGGACTCCTTTGGTTCGGCTGGTATGGATTCAATGCCGGTAGTGCCTTGGCCGCCAATGGCACCGCGGCACTGGCTTTTACCACCACGACTGTTGCTCCGGCTGCGGCTGGCCTTGCCTGGATGTTTGCCGAATGGATCCACGCCGGTAAGCCAAGCGCTCTCGGTTTTGCTTCCGGTGTCGTTGCCGGACTGGTTGCCATAACACCGGCTGCCGGTTTTGTAACTCCGGGCTGGGCCTTGGTAATCGGTGTTGGCGCAGGCGTCGTCTGTTACCTTGCCGTCCTCATGAAAGCCAAGTTCAAGTATGATGACTCCCTTGATGCCTT
>RPRC01000328.1 GCA_003857395.1 Geobacter sp. | reverse complement strand
TCACTCCTTGTAATAACCGATCGTTTTGAATATTGAGGTTTTCATGCAGCCAAGCAGACTGGGCGAACTCCTGGTTCGAAGTAATCTGATTACGAAAGACCAGCTACAGCGCGCTCTTGAGGAGCAGAAAAACTCTGGCGGCCAGCTCAGGCTCGGCGCTGTTCTCGTAAAGGAAGGGTATATCAGCGAAAGCGAGCTGACGGCCTTCCTTTCGAAGCAGTACAGTGTTCCTTCCATCAACCTTGCCGAATTCGAGATTGATCCGACAGTTGTCAAACTCCTTCCTGTCGAGGTTGTTCAGAAGTATCAAGCCATTCCCGTGAACAGGTCCGGATCAACGCTGATCCTGGCCATGAGCGATCCTTCCAATATCTTCGCCATTGACGACATCAAGTTTATGACCGGCTACAATGTGGAGGTCGTGGTTGCGTCGGACACCGGTATCAAGTCGGCGATCGACAAGTACTACGATCAGTCGGCGTCCCTTGCCGATATGATGAGCGACCTTGACATGGACGATATGGAGATCGTGGCTGAACACGAAGAGGTCGATGTCACGTCGCTCGAAAGAGCCACGGAAGATGCTCCGGTCGTGAAGCTGGTGAACTTGATCCTGTCTGATGCAATCAAGCGCAAGGCCAGCGATATCCATATTGAGCCCTATGAAAGGTCTTTCCGCGTTCGTTACCGGATCGACGGGGTTCTCTATGAAGCGATGAAACCTCCCTTGAAACTGAAAAACGCCATTACCTCTCGTCTCAAAATCATGGCGGAGCTGGACATCGCTGAGCGAAGACTCCCCCAGGACGGCCGCATCAAGATCAAGCTTGGCGGCGGCAAAGACATGGACTTCCGTGTGTCCGTGCTTCCCACCTTGTTTGGCGAGAAGATTGTCATGCGTCTGCTGGACAAGTCCAGCCTGCAGTTGGATATGACCAAGCTCGGCTATGAACCGGAGGCTCTGGCGCATTTCAAAGAGGCGATCCACAAGCCTTTCGGTATGGTGCTCGTCACGGGGCCGACAGGGAGCGGCAAGACGGTTTCTCTTTATTCGGCCCTGGCCGAACTGAACACGACCACCGAGAACATTTCGACTGCCGAAGATCCGGTCGAGTTCAACTTTGCCGGCATCAATCAAGTTCAGATGCACGAAGATATCGGCCTCAATTTCGCCGCTGCGCTGCGCTCATTCCTCCGTCAGGATCCGGATATCATCATGATCGGCGAGATCCGTGACTTCGAGACAGCGGAAATCGGGGTCAAGGCGGCCCTGACCGGGCACCTGGTCTTGTCCACGCTTCACACCAATGATGCACCTGCTACGATCAACCGCCTGCTGAACATGGGGATTGAGCCGTTTCTGGTTGCATCCGCCGTCAACCTCATCACCGCGCAGCGCCTTGCGCGGCGCATCTGTTCCGAATGCCGGGAAGTTGAAGAAATTCCCGTTCAGGCGCTCATCGACGCCGGCTGTTCTCCGGAAGAGGCTCCAACAGTCGTCTGCTATAAGGGCAAGGGCTGTACGAAGTGCAACGAAACCGGCTACAAGGGCCGAGTCGGTTTTTACCAGGTAATGCCCATGTACGAGGAATTACGGGAGTTGATTCTCAATGGGGCCAACACCGCTGAAATCAAACGGGAGTCCATGCGTCTCGGGGTCAAAACCATGCGCCAGTCGGGCCTGACCAAATTGAAAGAAGGCGTTACGAGCTTTGAAGAAGTGCTGCGGGTTACCATGCCGGATGATTGAGGTACGGCGGCTGGCACCCAAGGCTTCGGAATCGTAAGAATTCTGTAGGGGCGGCCCCCTGTGGCCGCCCAAATAAAGGGCAACCACAGGGGGGTGCCCCTACGGGTAATGTCATTGTAATTGAAATTTGAAATAGTCGGATCAGGGGGACGGAATCTAATGGCAAATTTACATGACATGCTGAAAGAACTCATTGCGCGGGGAGGGTCGGACCTGCACATTACCACGAACACTCCCCCTCAGATCAGGATAGACGGGAAACTTATTGCCCTCGATATGCCCGCACTGAACCCGATAGAGACCAAACAGCTTTGCTACAGTGTGCTGACGGACACGCAGAAACACAAGTTCGAGGAAGAAAACGAGCTGGACCTTTCCTTTGGCGTCAAGGGGCTCTCCCGTTTTCGCGGCAATGTCTTCGTTCAGCGCGGTGCGGTAGCGGGTGTTTTTCGAACGATTCCCTTCAAAATTCTTACTTTTGAGGAACTCGGGGTTCCTCCGGTTGTCGCCGAATTGGCACATAAACCGCGAGGCCTGGTAATTGTCACCGGTCCCACAGGGAGCGGCAAGTCCACAACCCTTGCGTCGATAATCGACAAGATCAACACCGAGCGGCATGAGCATATCGTGACCATTGAAGACCCGATAGAGTATCTCCACCCCCATAAGAGCTGTCTGGTGAATCAGCGCGAGGTCGGTTCGGATACCAAGGGCTTCAAGCAGGCACTGAAATACGTCCTCCGCCAGGACCCGGATGTTGTCCTTGTCGGAGAGATGCGAGATCTGGAGACCATCGAGGCGGCCCTGACTCTCGCGGAAACCGGTCACCTCTGTTTTGCCACGCTCCATACCAACTCCTGCGTTCAGACCATCAATCGTATTGTGGACGTATTCCCTCCGTACCAGCAAACCCAGATCCGCGCCCAACTGTCCTTTGTCCTTGAAGGCGTGCTTTCACAGACGCTGATTCCCAAGGCAAGCGGAAAGGGTCGCGTGCTGGCCTTGGAGGTGATGATTCCCAACCCGGCCATCAGGAACCTGATCCGCGAGGACAAGCTCCATCAGATCTATTCACAGATGCAGGTGGGGCAGGATAAATTCGGGATGCAGACGATGAACCAGTCGTTGTTGAGCCTCTACCAGCGGCGTCTGATTACCCTTGAGGATGCATTTGGCCGGTCAACGGATCCCGAAGAGTTAAAGCAGATGCTGGGGATGGCGTCCGGATCGATGCCGAATAAAAAGCCGCTGCGGTAATCTTGTCATGGGGCAGGCCACATGTCTGACCACCGTGGTTGTCAGGCATGGAAAAGGGCACCCACGGGGGGGTGCCCCTACGTTGGTCTTGAACTTGTTCGATAGGGCAGAGATCGGATGTAGGGGCAGGCCCCTGTGCCTGCCCGACGTAATGCATAAGGCACGACATTCCGTTTCCGTTATTTGAAGGAGGATACAATGGCAAAATTTCAATGGGAAGGTCGAAGCAGAAACGGTTCCTCGCAAAAAGGCGTCATGGAGGCCCCGAGTCAGTCGGTGGTAGAGGCTCAGTTGAAACGTTTCGGCTTTACCGGTGTCTCCATCAAAGAGCAGGGAAAAGGTCTTTCCATGGAGATCAAGCTTCCTGGCTTTGGCTCCAAAAAGGTATCGACCAAGGAACTGGTTATTTTTACCCGTCAATTTGCCACCATGATCGACTCCGGTCTTCCCCTGGTACAATGCCTTGAGATCCTTTCCAGTCAACAGGAGAACAAGACCTTCAAAGGTGTGCTGCTGAAGGTGAAAGAGAGCGTTGAAAGCGGTTCCACCTTTGCCGACGCACTTGGGAAGCACCCGAAGGTCTTTGATAATCTGTTTGTCAGCCTGGTGGCGGCCGGCGAGGTGGGCGGTATTCTGGACACCATTCTCAGCCGTCTTGCCGCCTACACCGAGAAGTCCATGAAGCTGAAGAAGCAGATCAAGGGCGCTATGGTCTACCCTGCAACGGTCATGTCCATCGCTGTCATCGTGGTCGGGGTGATCATGGTTTTCGTTATTCCGACTTTTGCCAAGATGTTTGCCGACTTTGGCGGAGATCTTCCTGCGCCGACGAAAATAGTTATTGCATTGAGCAATTTTCTGGTCAAATACCTCATTGTAATTATCTTGGCGTTTTTTGCGCTGGTCTTTCTCTTTAAAAAATACTATGCCACGGAAAGGGGGCGAAGGACGGTGGACCGTCTTGCCTTGAGAGCACCGGTTGTCGGTGATCTGATCAGGAAAGTCGCGGTGGCGAAGTTTACCCGCACCCTCGGCACGTTGGTGAGCAGCGGGGTGCCGATTCTGGACGGCCTGGATATCGTGGCCAGGACGGCTGGCAATAAAGTCGTCGAAGATGGTATCTTGCATGTTCGTCAATCGATCTCGGAAGGAAAGACCATTGCCGAACCGCTTGCGGAATGTGGCGTATTCCCGCCGATGGTAGTGCAGATGATCGCCGTAGGTGAAGCGACCGGCGCCATGGACGCCATGCTCTCGAAGATTGCCGACTTTTATGATGACGAAGTGGACTCCGCCGTAGGTGCCATGACTGCAATGCTGGAGCCGATGCTCATGGTGTTCCTTGGCGTTGTGGTCGGCGGACTGGTCATTGCCATGTACCTTCCGATCTTCAAAATCGCCGGAACCGTCGGCGGTTAGCAGGTGGAAGAGAAAAAGCGACTTGTCAGGTTCGTTCTTGTCAGGGTGGTGGTGGTATCACTGTTTCTCATCTCCACCGCCATCCTGCATACCAATGAGTCGGGCACTATTTCCGCGCCTGCCCTGACAGGAATCACTCGCCTTGTTATCGCCACCTACCTTATTTCAGTCCTGTCCCTTGTCCTCCTCTGGGCAACTGACCGCCTGCATCGTGCCATTACCTATCTGCTGATTGTCTGGGATCTGGGATTTGTTACCCTGCTGCTCCTCCTCACCGGAGGGGTCAGTTCTCCCTATTCATTTCTTTACCTGCTCACCATTATCAGCGCCAGCATACTTCTCTCCCGCAGGGAGGCTATCTATGCAGCTGCCCTTTGCGCCATCCTCTACGGCGCCATCATGGATCTCCACTACTTCGGGAAGCTGACGACACTCGGTCTTCCTCCGGAGTCGGCCCTGCAGTTCGAGCCGGGTGCGCTGTTTTTCATTATTTTCATCAATATTGTTGCCTTCATCATAACCGCCCTGCTTACCGGCTATCTGGCTGATCGCCTCAAGGCAAGCGAGACGGCGCTGCGCAGGCAGACCGTTAATCTGGAGGAACTGGAAAGGCTGAACAGCTCCATTGTCTCCAACATCAACAGCGGTCTGCTGACCATTACCTGCGAGGGGAGGATCCGGGTCTTCAAC
>RPRC01000327.1 GCA_003857395.1 Geobacter sp. | reverse complement strand
GATTACACGAAGGCCTTGGGAGCATACCAGCGGGTTATCGAGTTGAACCCCGACGACCCTGATGGTTATGTCAGTATCGGGCTTGTTTATAATACTATGGAACAGCCTCAGGAAGCCATCCGCTTCTATACAACCGCCCTGGAGATGGATACCAAAAATGTTTTTGCGCTGAACGCTCTCGGGGACGCCTATTTTGCGCTCGGTGAAAGGGAGAAAGCTGTAGAAGCCTATAAGGCCGGGATAGTTGTCGATTCAGAGGATGCTGCCGCACGTTTCAACCTTGGGGAATTGTACTATGATATGGAAGAATTGGCCGATGCAGAACGGGAATGCCTGGAGGCAATTCGACTCGACCCTTCCTTTGCACTGCCCTATCTTACCATGGGAGGCATTTGTCTTGACCTGGAGAGGATTCCCGATGCGATACGGTATTTTGAACTCTATCTGAAAAAGGAAAAGTCTCCTCGTGCCGATGAGATGCGGCGTGAAGTTCAGGCAGTTCTGGAAGGTTTGAGGGAGGAGCTTCAGAGTTGACAGGCAGGGCGTTTTGGTTTCCGCTACTCATAGTTGCAGGAATAGCTGGATTGGTACTTTCTTCACCGGTGCTTTTTGCTGATGATATATTACCGGATCAGCTGGTTGTCGCTGCCTTCAGCAAAGGCGACCTGACCGGTTGGTCGAAAAAGATTTTTAGGGGGGAGACCGAATATACTATCGTTCAGGCCGGTGACAGAAAAGCTCTGCGTGCAATCAGCAGAAATGCTGCATCGGGGCTGGTGAAGAAGCTCGATAGTGATCCGGCGCGCTATTCAATACTCCGATGGTCTTGGAGAATTGAACATACTCTCAAGCGGGAAGATGCAACCAAAAAAACCGGAGATGATTTTGTCGCACGGGTTTATGTGGTTTTTCCTCGGACACTTTTCTGGAAGACGCGAGCGATCAATTATGTCTGGTCAGCGAATTTACCCAAAGGGACGGTTATTCCCAATGCCTATACTGCGAATGCGGTCATGGTTGCCGTCGAATCAGGTGATGGAAAAGCCGGTCAATGGATTACTGAAGAAAGGAATATTTTCGAAGATTATAAGCGATTTTTCGGCGAAGAGCCCCCACAGCTCGGGGCGGTGGCTCTCATGAGTGATACGGATAATACCGGTGATGAAGCTGTTGCCTATTTTGGGGATATCTCCCTGAGAACAAGCAGTCGTTAGCTCGCAGCCTTTCGGGGTTCACCTCTTGCCGGCTTGCGGTTGAAAGGGTGGGAGGCCCAGGTGAGCCTCCTCATAAAGGGGCGCTGCGTCCCTTATCCCAGAAGACGGGCCAGACGCGACCGCTGTTTTTCAAGCTTTTCCTGGCCGTCTTCAATGGCCTTCAGAATCTCTTTCTTGGTTTCGGTTGCAAGGTCTGCTCCTCTGTCGAGAAGAATAGCTGCATTTTCTCCCACTGACTCCACCATTTTCGTCATATTGTGGGAAAAATCATCAACGATATCCTCTGTTCTCCTCCGCGCCTTGCGGGCATAACGTGAGATGCTCTTTCTTGTTGTTTTCCCGGATTGAGGAGCAAACAGCAAGGCTAGTCCGGCTCCAATCACGCCCCCGGCAATCAGCATCAGACCCCCGACCTTAATCGTGGTATTTCTGTCAGACATAAGAACCTCCTGAATTTGAAACGTGTTAAAAGAAGTGTACCACAAATACCATTTTGGTAAACAAGTAGAATAAACCGCTGTTCACTAGCATCTCGCCTCCTGAAGGTGCTTTTCTCCCCGTGCACTTAGCTGCTATGCTGGGCGTTCACCCTTCTTGTTTCAGTGTTTCGCAGGGAGAACCCTCTTAAGAAGGGAATTGACAGAGTACTGGATTCCCGGTAAAAAGGTTTGACTACCTTTTGAAAGTCCCCTGTTTGTGTCGATAATTGTGTCCCAGGTGCTCTTCCCTGAAGAACGGGTGCCGGGAAGTTTTTTATAATTTTTCCGGGATGTGCCCAGCAGCGGAAGAGTGCATATTCATTGTGAAAATTAATAGTATCTTTGTGAGTAACTTGTGCAATGATTTATGGTACCGGTATTGACATAGTGGAAATATCTCGGTTTGAGCGGTTTCTGCAGGAAGGCAATGAGGCACTTTTTCAGCGACTTTTTACGCCAGGAGAGCTGACCTACTGCTCAAGTAAAAAAAAGAGCGCGCAGCACTTTGCGTTGCGATTCGCTGCAAAAGAGGCATTCTTCAAGGCACTTGGTCTGGGCTTGCGGGACGGTATGTCCTGGCGTGATGTCGAAGTGATCAATAATCATCTTGGGAAACCGGATTTATGCCTGCACGGCAGGGCCGCTGAGATTTTTTCCGAATTGGAACTGAACAGGGTTCATACGGCACTTTCCCATGACGGCGCCTATGCCGTTGCCATGGTGGTTCTGGAGCGGTAGTCCATGAAAGTAGTAGTGGCTGAGACGATGCAGAAGGCTGAACGCCTGACGATGGAAAACTACCGGATTCCCGGTCAGGTTCTTATGGAAACGGCAGGGCGTGCCTGCGCTGCCCATGTCGATGCCGAATATGGGCCCGGTAATGAAAAATTCGCGGTGATCGTTGCTGGCAAGGGCAATAATGGCGGAGACGGCTATGTTGTCGCCCGTTGTTTGCAGCGGACGGGCTGGACTGTTTCAGTATTTGTCATTGCGGAGAAAGATTCTATTGGCGGTGACGCTGAAAAGAATCTCTCGCTGCTTGACCCTTCGATCGTGCGATATTGCCCGCAGTCAGGAGACCTGCTTCCGTTTCGTGCAGACTTTCGATGTGCATCGATCATCATTGATGCACTTTTCGGTATCGGTATTACAAGGGATGTTACCGGAGTTTATGCCGAAGCAGTAAAAATGATCAATATTAACGGGAAGCCTGTGGTCGCGGTCGATATCCCTTCAGGTATTGATGCTTCCACCGGTCGAGTTCTTGGTGTGGCGGTCAAGGCTGACGTGACGGTGACTTTTGCTTTTGCCAAGCTTGGACACGTTGTTTACCCTGGCAGAGCCTACGCCGGAAAGCTGGTAACTGTCGATATCGGATTACCCCAGGAGGTTGCAGAGGCGGCTGAGTATTTCGATTATCTGGACAGCCACCTGGTTGCACCTCTTGTGAAATTCAGAGACCCTGGTGGTCATAAGGGGAACTACGGGCACTGCCTGATTATTGCCGGATCAACGGGCAAGACAGGCGCGGCTGCTCTATCGGCGAACGCTGCGGTCAGGTCGGGGTCAGGACTCGTTACCCTTGCTGTTCCGGCAAGCTTGAACCCGATTCTGGAAGTAAAAACCACTGAGTCGATGACCCTTCCCCTTGACGATTGCGGCAAAGGGCATCTTGGTGAAGAAAGCTTTGCTGCCATTCTTCAGGCAGTACGCGGGAAGGATGCTGTCGCTCTTGGCCCGGGACTTTCCAGCACTTTGGATACCGTGGCTCTCGTACAGAGGCTTGTGGTGGATTGTTCTGTGCCGATGGTGCTGGACGCGGACGGCCTGAATGCATTTGCGGATAACGTGTCGATACTCCTCCAGAAAAAGTCCCCTGCGCTAGTTCTGACACCGCACCCGGGAGAGATGTCCCGGTTAACCGGCCTTTCGATCGCCTGTATTGAGGGTGACCGAATTACTGCGGCCAGGGACTTTGCAGTGCGTTACTCTGTGTACCTTGTCCTGAAGGGAGCCGGAACCATTGTTGCCGCACCGGACGGATCGATTGCCATTAACGGCAGCGGTAATCCGGGGATGGCGTCGGGCGGCATGGGCGATGTTCTGACCGGAATTATCGTGTCACTCCTCGGACAAGGCTACCCGACACTTGAGGCATGTCGACTCGGGGTTTTCCTCCATGGACACGCGGCTGATCTTGTTGCCCGAGAAAAAGGTGAGATCGGAATTACCGCTACCGACGTTCTGGAACGACTTCCTTACGCCTATCAAAACATTCGTGAAGCTGAAAATCACAAAGGAGAATAAAATGCTTACCGCTTTTGATGTCATGACCAAGGATGTAGTTGCAGTAACTACCGGGACCTCAATCAGGGAACTGGCTGAAATAATGACTCGCCACCGCATCGGGAGTGTCCCGGTTGTTGACGACAAGGGCGCGCTTATCGGTATAGTTACAGAGTCTGATCTGATAGAGCAGGACAAGAGTTTTCACATCCCGACGGTAATTTCGCTTTTTGACTGGGTCATTTACCTGGAAAGCGAGAAAAAGTTCGAAAAAGAACTTATGCGGATGACGGCACAGACTGTTGGTGATATCTATACCAAAGAGGTTGTAACCGTTGAACCGAAGACGACGGTAAGTGAAATAGCGGATCTTATGTGTGATCAAAAGATCCATTCACTCCCTGTTGTTGACGAAGGGAAATTGGTTGGTATTGTCGCCCGAATCGATCTGATTCGGAGCATGGTCGGCTAATAGAGTGTTTTCTCTTGTCAGCAATAGTGTTGAAGAAACTGTCGATCTCGGACGAGAGCTCGGCAAGAGACTCATGCCCGGTGATTTCATTGCTTTAATTGGTGATCTTGGTTCAGGAAAGACACATTTTGTTCAGGGAGTTGCTGAAGGGGACGATATGCCGCCTGAAGTCTGCGTGACGAGCCCATCGTATACTCTTCTGAATGAATATTCCGGACGCGTTCCGCTTTATCACTTTGACCTATATCGTCTCCATGGTGATGGAGATATTCAGGAGCTTGGTTTTGAGGAGTATTTTTATGGAGAGGGTGTCTGCCTCGTGGAATGGGCGGAGCGGCTTGACCAGGAGCTTCCGGAAGAGAACTTGAAAATAGTTTTTTCTCAACTGGATGAAACGTCCAGAAAGATCGACTTTATTTGTAATGGATCCCGCTACGAGATACTCGTGGGAGATCTTTTCTCTAAAAAGGGAAAAAGTATTTGACCTCGTTTGGTCTTCTTGTTATGAAGCTTTTACGAGTAGCTATTACGTGTGAAAACCGGTTGATTTTATTACGTTTGATGGGAGATGGGAAATGGCTCTTGTTGTTCAGAAGTTCGGAGGAACCTCGGTTGGAAGTGTCGAACGGATTCGCAATGTTGCCAAACGCGTCGCAGAAACCTACGATGCCGGTAATGACGTTGT
>RPRC01000326.1 GCA_003857395.1 Geobacter sp. | reverse complement strand
CACCTACGGCAAATCCCCTCACGGTTGTCGAGGGTGTTCGCCAGGCATTCCCTGCTATACAGGAACAGCTCCCGGAGGGGTTGAACGGTCGCATCGTCTATGACGCCACTAAGTTTGTCAACAGTTCCATCGATGAGGTGATCAAGACCCTTATCGAAGCCCTGCTGATCGTAACACTTGTTATTTTTCTGTTCCTGGGGTCAGCCCGTTCGGTAATTATTCCTACCATTGCCATGCCGCTTTCCCTTATTGGCGGTTTTTTTCTTATGCTTGTGTTCGGCTACACCATCAACCTCTTGACCCTGCTTGCCCTTGTTCTGGCGATCGGTCTCGTGGTTGATGACGCCATAATAGTGGTGGAAAACATACACCGGCACATCGAGGACGGGTTGTCGCCTTTTCAGGCGTCTATTAAGGGGGCTCGAGAGCTTGCCATGCCGATTGTGGCGATCTCCATTGTACTTATTGCTGTATATGTCCCCATTGGTTTCATGGGAGGACTTACCGGTGCTCTCTTTACCGAGTTTGCCTTTACCCTTGCCGGAGCAGTGGGCATTTCTGCAATTGTTGCGCTCACCCTGTCGCCCATGATGTGTTCCCGTTTTCTGAAACCTCACGATAAAGACGGAAAACACCGCTTCGTCAATTTCATCGATACTCAATTCGAAAAGCTTCGCATAAAATATGAACGTCTGCTGCACGGCTCACTCAATACTCTGGCTGTCACCGGCGTATTTTCCGTTATTATCCTGGTCAGCATCTATTTTCTCTATGCCACCTCACAGAGCGAGCTTGCCCCTCAGGAGGATAAAGGGATTGTTATTTCGATGCTCTCTACCGCACCAAATGCGACACTGCAACAGACGCAGCTCTATACGCAGCAAGTCTATAAAATATTTACCTCGTATTCCGAAACTGACCATGTTTTTCAGCTGGACGGTGTCAGCGGAGTAAACTCCAGTATCGGCGGCATGGTACTGAAACCTTGGGATGAACGTACCAGAACCTCCATGCATCTGAACCCTGACGTGCAGATGAAACTTGCCGGAATTGCGGGTGGCCGCGGAGTTTCCTTCCTGCCGTCACCACTTCCGGGCGGCGGCGGCGGACTGCCGATTCAATTCGTTGTCGGTACCACGGAATCATTCGACAAGTTATACGCACTATCCGAGACTCTTAAGGTAAAGGCGTTGGCAACCGGACTTTTTGCCTATATGGACAATGACTTGAAAGTAGACAAACCTCAGACAACCTTGGAAATTGATCGTGACAAATCAGCGCAACTGGGCCTTTCCATGGCTGACATCGGTTCTTCCCTCGGCTGGATGCTGGGCGGCGGTTACGTCAATTATTTCAGCATCGCCGGTCGCTCCTACAAGGTTATTCCCCAAGTCATGCAGCAGGACCGCCTCAATGCCGAACAGTTGCGCGACTATTACATCAAGAACAAAAATGGGACACCCATACCAGTTTCAACCATCGGTACCCTGAAAACGAAGGTTGTGCCGGAATCACTCAATCACTTCCAGCAGCTTAATTCAGCGATAATCTCCGCTGTCCCCGTACCAGGGGTAACTCTTGGTCAGGCACTGGACAAGCTGAAATCCCTTTCCAAGGATCTGCTTCCCCAAGGCTACAGTATCGATTATGCCGGGCAGTCACGCCAGTACGTACAGGAATCAAGTGCCCTTGTTGTGACATTCTTTTTCGCCCTCATCATCATTTTTCTCGCTTTGGCGGCGCAGTTCGAAAGCTTTCGGGATCCTTTCATCGTCTTGGTGAGTGTCCCCATGTCAATTTGCGGCGCAATGATATTTATCAGTCTCGGGGTGGGTGGGGCTACCTTGAATATTTATACCGAAGTTGGCCTGGTGACGCTTATCGGCCTTATCAGCAAGCACGGTATTCTTATCGTACAATTTGCCAACGATCTGCAGCGTGAAGGGAAAAGCAAGCGCGAAGCTATCGAGATAGCGGCCGGTATCCGGCTGCGACCGATTCTCATGACCACCGCTGCAATGGTATTTGGCGTCCTTCCTCTGGTAACCGCCTCCGGTGCCGGAGCCGTCGGACGCTATAACATGGGCCTCGTGATCGTGACCGGCATTTCCATCGGAACCCTGTTTACGTTGTTTGTCGTTCCGGCAAGTTACATGCTTATCGCCACGGACCGCACAAAACAGAAATTAAAGTTTGTGGCAGGAGGCGAAACGACAGAGTCCTGACAAATCCGAACTCCTCATCAAATGTACTTGTTCTTTAATCCCGTCACATTCCCCATGCCGTAAGAGGGGAGTGTGACGGGATCTTTGCTGGTACTACTCGCCAGATCCCACAATTTGCAATGACAGGTTTTCTGCGAATCACTAGTGTTTGATACCCTTTCTTTTTATCCGGCCAATTCATGGCCGATCTCCGGTGAAGAACTTATATTGGATTAGAAAGCTTGAATAGTTTGAAAAAGATGTGTATGATTTTATTGTATTTGGGTAACCAAAAGCAAATTATCACACTGAAGATGTATTCCAGTTCCCAATTCCGTTTACCTTGGAACGCATCCGTTTTGAGAGGCTTTGCCAGATGACAGGAGAGTTTACCTACAAATCCTGCCGCATATGTGGTGGCGATATCACTATCGATGATCAGATATGTCCCCTGTGCAGCAGTCGACAAAAACCTGGAAAAAGGTTAAGCCCCACCGGGCTCAATATTACTTTGGCAGGGCTGGGATTCTTCGGAATCATGCTGCTCGGAATCATGAGTGCCCACGCAATCCAACAGATTATCTGTTCTCGGACCAATGATTGTAACGTCGCTGCCGTGAAAAACGTTAAAGCTGCTAAAACAGGGTTGGACAGGTACTTTGCTCAGAATGGTCAATTCCCGGAAACACTTGGCCAGATATTTTTCAAACCGGATAATGATGTGACGGTAGCTTTGAATAAAACTGCTGGCCGAAGCTACAGGTTAGTTAGTTTTCACGCACAGGGGGACAAGGAATATCTCGCTGTTTCTGGAAAAGCGGAAATTTACTTCAAGGGAAGGAACCAACCTGGATCACAATATTTTCCGCTGAAGTAATTCCGTAGAGAGCCTGATTCATTGAAAGAAACCGAAAAATAATTGCAGAAGACTCGCTAGTACTATAAATGACTAACTCCATGAACCACAGGGTACGCCCCTGTGGTTTTTTATTTAGTTTCACATCCGGAGTTTCCGGATGGTAACTATTTAGTTTGGTAGAACTTTGAGCTTCATATGTGGTTCGCGATAGCCAGGCAATGACTTGCCGCCGTTCGCAGTCCGGCGCAACAATATTCAATCTTAGCCTGACGGCATTGCCTCTTTGCCGGCATCCTGTTATGATGCGGGATCGAAATTTGTCCTCAGGGGACACAAGGAGGAATTGAGGGCAATGAAACTGATTGACAGACTGGAAAGAAAATTCGGCCGATACGCCATAACAAACAGTACCATCTACCTGATAGCCGCCCAAACTCTCTTCTTAGTTCTCATCATGATGGGCAAACTTGATCGGAGCCAGATCTATTTTACTGCGGACAAGCTTTTCCAGGGGGAATGGTGGCGACTGGCAACCTTTCTTTTTGATCCTCCGATCCAGAATCCACTCTTCGCTTTTTTCGCCTGGTACCTGTTTTACCTCATGGGATCTGCCTTAGAGGAGTTGTGGGGTGCCTTTCGCTACAATCTGTTCCTGTTGCTCGGTTATTGCCTTATGGTTGCTGCTTCCTTTGTTACACCGGCATATCCGGTCAGCAATGCCTTTATCGGCGGATCGGTTTTCCTGGCCTTTGCTTTTCTCTTTCCGGATTTCCAGCTTCTGCTGTTTTTTGTTCTTCCGGTGAGGGTCAAGTGGCTGGCTCTCATAACCTGGCTTGGATACGGCTATCTGTGTCTGGTGGGAGGATGGTCGACCCGCATGATGGTGCTTGCCTCGGTGGGTAATTTTCTCATATTTTTTGCCCGCGACATCAAGCTAACCTTCAAGCACGGCAAGAGGCAGATGGTGAAAAGGGCAACCGCAACGGTGGTCAGGAATGATCAACCCTTTCATTGTTGTACGGTGTGCGGTATCACCGACAAGTCCCATCCAAAAATGGACTTCCGCTACTGTCCCGAATGCGAAGGGCAATACTGCTACTGTACTGAGCATATTTTTAACCACAAGCATGTGAAAAAGTGACGGTTTCCAGCAGTATCCTTTTACTGTCGAGAGGAATGGTTCTCTCTATGATGTAAATTGGTCCTGCTGCAACTTGTCAGTGAATGGTTTCCCGATTTGTCATGCTTGAGTATGTTCCGCAGAGGGGGGCTGCTGCTTCAGCGAGAGCCTGGCTGTTCCTGATCTTTCTTCTTCCCTTGCCAGGAGTGGTTCTGTACGCCCTCATCGGTCAGCTTGATCTTTTCCTGTTCTGCAGGGGGTTGAATTTTTTTCTTTATTTTTTTAGCGCTATGTCGATACAATAAGAAACAATCGGTATGAAGACGTTGCAGAACCAGGGGGCACATTTCCTTCTCAGCATTCCGTGTCTCTCGTTGTGAATCAGTAACCAAAAAACATTGGAGGTCTAATGTACGATACAACGTCACCGTACCTGGTCATCACGGCCATGGAGAAGCAAATGCAGCTTGCCGTTTTTATGACGGGTTTCGATTCCGTCACCCATGGAAATGATGAATATATTCTCCTCACCTCTCCAAATACTTCCCCTGGTGATTATCATCGTTTTTATCAGCTTCCCAATGACTCAAGGACTTTGAATGAACTTATAGGAGTCATGGAAGTGGCAGAAGAGTATAACGTATTTCCGTATGTGAACCGGTCCATCATCTAAGATGATTCTTTTGTGCCCGTATCTGACGGGTACGCAAGTAACTCTACCATCACCTGGTTTACGCCGTGCATGAGAGATTCTTTGCCGTCGTTACGAAAATGTGATGAAAGCCGATACTGTAAGCATTATGCTTCGGAATCGGTTTTTGTCA
Source organism: Geobacter sp. (assembly GCA_003857395.1). The sequence continues at coordinate 135 of RPRC01000326.1, read as the reverse complement.
TAGGTACTGTGGCATGGAGATGTTGTTACAAAATTGAAATTCGCACGGCGAGCAGAAATCCTCCCTTTTTCGATAACATAAATACAATTTATTGAATCATTAGCAGTTATCACATGGTGTATGTGAAGGTTTTCT
>RPRC01000325.1 GCA_003857395.1 Geobacter sp. | reverse complement strand
CGAGTACGTTGAGCGCAGCTAATTATTTGGAGGTAGTATGCTTGCCAAGGTATTCAGCAGTTCACTCCTCGGTATAGATGCCATGCTGGTTGACGTTGAGGTTGATATCTCTCCGGGGCTTCCCCAGTTTGCCACCGTGGGATTGCCCGATGGTGCCGTAAAGGAAAGTAAGGATCGCGTCAAGTCTGCTCTAAAGAATTCCGGTTATGAATATCCCAGTAGAAAAATTACCGTGAATCTTGCCCCTGCCGACATCAGAAAGGAGGGGGCGTCTTTTGACCTTCCCATATCAATTGGAATCCTGGCCGCGACCGGGGCGGTCAAGGGGCAAAAAATAAAGGAGTATCTGCTCCTGGGTGAGCTCTCCCTTGATGGAGGTGTAAAGCCAATCAGGGGCTGTCTTTCGGTAGCTGTTGCCGCAAAGCGCGCCGGCTTTGCCGGAATTGTCGTGCCGCGGGAAAACGCCCGTGAGGCTGCTGTCGTGGAAGGGATTCAGGTCGTCGGTGTCGGGGAGTTGGCCGAGGTGGTGGAGTTCCTGAACGGAGAGCGTGCAATAGAGCCTTGCCGGATCAATATCGGGGAATTGTTCCGTGAAGCTTCCGGGCATGGCGATGACTTTTCCGAGGTGAAAGGGCAGGATCATGCAAAAAGGGCCATCGAAGTCTCCGCCGCCGGCGCACATAATATCCTTCTCATAGGTCCACCAGGTTCAGGAAAAACCATGCTGGCTCGGCGGATTCCCGGGATTCTGCCCCGTATGTCCTTTGATGAGGCCATAGAGACAACCAAGGTGTACAGTGTCATGGGGGTGCTGGAGCGCGACAGGGCTCTCATCACCCAGCGCCCGTTCCGGTCACCCCATCACACCATTTCTGACATCGGCCTCATCGGTGGCGGCAACACCCCCCGACCTGGAGAGGTCTCCCTTTCCCACAACGGTCTCTTGTTCCTCGACGAACTTCCGGAGTTCAAGAAGCACGTACTCGAGGTCCTTCGCCAGCCCTTGGAGGATGGCCGGGTAACCATTTCGCGGGCCTTGATGTCTATAACCTATCCCTCCCGGATCATGCTCGTTGCAGCCATGAACCCTTGTAAATGCGGGGGGAGTGGAGAAAACTCCCTGACCTGCACCTGCACTCCTCGCGAGATCCACCAGTACCGTTCCCGCATCTCCGGGCCGCTCCTTGACCGGATCGATATCCATATAGAGGTTCCCGCGGTTAAGTACCGGGACCTGTCGGACAGGTCCGAAGGTGAGAGTTCTACGGTCATTGCGGAGCGTGTGGAAAAGGCCCGGGAGATCCAGTTGGAAAGGTTCAGCGGAACAAAGGTCCATTCCAACGCCCAGATGACTCCTCGCCAGATCCGCAAATACTGTGAGCCGGATGCGGCCGGACATCGCCTGCTGGAGCTTGTTACCGAACGCCTCGGCTTCTCGGCCAGGGCCTATACCCGGATCCTCAAGGTTGCCCGGACTATTGCCGACCTGGAAGGGGCAGAAAACATCCACGAACAGCACCTTGCCGAGGCGATCCAGTATCGGAGTCTCGATCGGAAATTGATGTAACTGAGGCCCTGCTTTTTACACAGCACAAGCTTGGTCAGGAAATCGCCGGCTTTGTCATGTGCCTGTTCGGTATTTTTCCACCGCTCAGGCACATGATTTGACAAAGCGTTCAGCTTCCACTCGAATTCCATTCCTTATCCGACCTGTACTTCAATACGTTTTGGTTTGGCAACTTCCGCTTTGGGTACCCGTAACGTCAGAATGCCATTGGCATACTCTGCCTTGGCTTTTTCATGGTCGAGACTTTCAGGGATCGAGAACTGACGGTAGTAGTTGGCCAACTCGAATTCCCGATAGGCCGAAGTTCCGGGCAAGCTATGATGTGCCGGCGCACTGATGGTCAGGATGCCTTTTTCCACGTTCACATCGAGACTTTCTTTTGTTGATCCGGGGATATCAGCGGTAAGGATAAGGCCTTCCTCGGTCTCAATGATATTCACCGCGGGGCGGATGTATTTATCATTCGACCGTGTTTCTTCACGGTTCTGGACATTTTTCTCTTCATTTCTTTCCGTCAGACTGTTGGCTGCCATGATGAGTACCTCCCCTCCGAATACTTTTATCATCAGTTACGAAATTTTGACTTCAATCCTCTTTGGCTTGGCGTGTTCGGCCTTGGCTACGGTGATCTGCATGATGCCGTTCCTGCACTGGGCGCTGACATTGTTCGGGTCTATTTCTACCGGCAGTTCCAATGTCCGGGAGAATTTGCCGGAACCGAGTTCGGAGCGGTGCACAATCTGGCCTTCTTTTTCCACGAATGGTTTGCGTTCACCGCTGATGGTTACAGTGTTCCGGAGCATGGACAGATCGATGTCCTTCGGATCAATACCGGGTACCAGGGCCTCGATGTAGACATGTCCTTCATCTTCGTTGAAGTTGACCAGCGGGAATCGACGGGTCGTTACCGGCGAAAGGAACGTAGGGCCATACGGTCGTCTCATTCCTGCGCCTCGAAAGGCTTCATCGATCTCCCTTCTCAGATTGTCCAGCTCTTTGAATACATCCCAGGTTGCCATGTGGAGTACCTCCTTTCGGAAAGTGTATTTTCTGAACCAAAAGTAAGCATTCTCTTGCGAATGTCAAGGGGGAGATAATCAGTATTGTTTTTAGTAATATTAAGGTGTTACGGCGGTATGATAAGGATCAGCCGGGCAGAGAACTCTGCGGGTACCGGGGAAAAACGGGGACATCGTGCCTGATGCTCCCGCACACACAGATATTCCACCCTTTCCGGAAGTGAACCCTGCCTCCGCTTCTGCTCCAAGACTTTTCACCTCGCTGGTAACTCAGCGAAGTCCTAATAGAAAATATTCTTATGGTAAAATGAAATAACACCTGCTACATCCTTGATAATATTTTTTGCCGACAACATGCGAAGTCTGCATGAATCTACTTTTGCGCTAAGGGGGAGTTACGGGTGAACACCAACACTACCAATAGAATGGATGTAACCAAGACAACGCTGACAGTCTTGTTTATTCTTTCGCTTGTTGCCGGCTGTTTCTGGATCCTGCGTCCTTTTCTTACCGGCATTATCTGGGCACTTATTATCGTGGTTGCAACCTGGCCGCTGTTGCTGGCCCTGGAGTCGCGTCTTCACGGTCGACGCTGGGCTGCTGTCGCGCTCATGACGCTTGCCCTGCTGATGGTTTTTATTATTCCATTTTCACTGGCGGTTCTTGAGATTGTCAGCCGGGGCGACGAGATCGTTTCCTGGTTTGGGTCGCTTTCGGCCTTTACCATACCTCCGCCACCGGAGTGGCTGCAGAAGATCCCCTTTGCGGGTCCTCGTCTCATGGCGCGCTGGCAAGAGTTTTCCGTACTGCATGCAGACGAGCTTTCGTCCCGGCTGTCTCCTTATGCGGGTAGTGTTGTGAGCTGGTTCGTTGCCCGCGCCGGCAGCGTAGGTGTCATGCTCCTTAATTTCTTTCTCACGGTGATGATTGCCCCTATCATCTACGCACATGGTGAAAAAGCTTCTTACTCAGTCTGCAGGCTTGCAAGCCGTCTTGGCGGCCCACGTGGCGAGGAGGCGGTGCTGCTCGCCGCACGAGCGGTACGGGGGGTTGCGCTTGGGGTTGTTGTCACCGCACTTGTCCAATCAGTTCTTGGCGGTGCTGGCCTGCTGATAACCGGCGTGCCTGCTGCATTGCTCCTTTCCGGGGTCATGTTCATTCTCTGCGTTGCCCAGATTGGCCCTTCGCTTGTGCTGATTCCCGCCATCATCTGGCTGTTCTGGACTGGCGAAACACTCTGGGGAACGGTTCTTATCCTCTGGACTATTCCTGTTACCATCCTGGACAATTTCTTGCGCCCTGCCTTGATCAGAAAGGGCGCCAATCTTCCCCTGGTGCTGATTTTTGCCGGGGTAATCGGCGGCCTTGTAGCTTTCGGCGTGGTGGGGCTTTTCATTGGTCCGGTGATCCTCGCCGTTGCTTTTACCCTGATTCAGGCCTGGATCGGAGAAGAGCAGGGTCGAGACATGCCGGGATCTCAGGCATCTGAATAAGATGGCAGGTGCTTCCATGGGTTTGCTTCGCCATATAGCCAAACGTTTCGTGCAAAGGACGGTTTCTGTCCTCCCGGTTTTTCAATGGCTGCCTCGCTACCGCCACGAATGGCTACGTCCGGACTGTATCGCGGGCATTACCCTGGCCGCCTATGCAGTTCCGGTTTCACTGGCCTACGCCTCTCTGGCGGGTCTGCCCTCGCAGGCCGGACTTTACTGCTACCTCATTGGCGGGATTGTCTACGCCCTGTTCGGCACCTCCCGGCAGATTGCCGTGGGCCCCTCCTCGGCCATTTCGATTCTGATCGGTTCCGCTATTGGCGCCATGGTGCTTGGTGGTTCGCAGAATCAGGCGAATCTTGCCATGTTTACCGCACTGTTGGCGGGCGGAATCGGTATCATTGCCTGGATGCTGCAACTGGGAAGCGTTGTGAGTTTCGTGTCGGAGACGATTCTCAGCGGTTTCAAGGTCGGAGCCGGTCTGGTCATCGCAGCCACACAACTGCCCAAGTTGTTCGGCATGAACAGCGGAGGAAATGAGTTCTTTGAGTGCATTATCGGTCTTACCCGGCAGCTTGGTGATATGAACCTTCCTTCCCTGGCTGTCGGCATCGTGAGCCTTGCCCTCATTCTGCTCGGGGAAAAATTCGTTTCCGGCCGACCGGCGGCACTCGGTGTTCTGGTTCTTTCCGTGGTCGTCATGTATCTTTTTCCCCTGGGAGACTGGGGAGTGAAAACTGTTGGATATATCCCCTCCGGGTTACCCCATCTGTGGTTGCCCTCCGTGACACTTTCCGACGCGAACGGCCTGCTCGGACTTGCCCTGGCTTGCTTCCTCCTTTCGTATGTTGAAAGTATCTCGGTGGCGCGCACCTTCGGGATAAAGAACCGCTACCAGGTCGATCCCAACCAGGAACTCCTTGCCCTGGGTGTCGCCAATCTAGCGGCCGGGCTTGCAAGCGGTTATCCGCTTGCAGGGGGGATGTCCCAGTCTGCGGTCAATGATAAGGCTGGAGCACGGACGCCCCTTTCACTGGTTTTTGCGTCATGCGCCATTGCTGTGGTGCTGCTATT
>RPRC01000324.1 GCA_003857395.1 Geobacter sp. | reverse complement strand
CTAGAGTTGCTTTACCAAAGACCGCCTGAATTTCCTTGCCCCCGTAACGGGAATGAAGTTCTAGCGGACAAGCAAAAGGAAGTTCAGGAATCTGCCCACTAACTTCTGTAGTATCAAGCGACCAGGCAAGAATCTCATCTAAGTCAGCAAGTATTGACGGATTGCTGGCAAGTCGGTTGAAGGCATCTTCCAGAGAAGAAATACCAAGATTACTCGCCTTGTCTCTCCAGATCCTATAATACAAAAGCATGGCCGAGTTCCCGGCAAGTGCCAGTGCCTCAGCAATCGCACCATTCGTAATTTTCCCCAGAACCTCGCGCAACAGTGCCGCTTCTTTTGGACCATTGATAAACACCAACTGCACCAGGGATTTTTTCAACCGTACTATGTCCGGGTCCGTAGGAATTGGTCCCAGTTGCGCCTTGGCTTTCCACTCCGACCACGTCTCTTTGGCCAGCAATACTTCCGGCTCGTACTCATGGTAGCGGATGAAATTGCCGAAGGACAGTTCCTGTCCAGTTTCGCTGGTGAACGTCTGGAGGCGGTCAGGTACCTGAACAGCCAAGCGGCCCAAGTTTTCCTTGATGTTCTCTAGAACGTATTGACGGGAAAGACGGTCAAGCTGAATGGAACAACCGGCTGGGAGATGAGGAAAATCAAACGCTACTTCCTTGTCGATGGAAAAACGGTGCCTCGGCATAAGGGCCTTGAGTTTTGTATCGATTCGGTAGCGGCGGTGGGCTTGACCGACGAAGTCGAGCACAGTGAGGCAGTCTTTACCCGGTGCATGGCGAAGGCCACGACCTAACTGCTGGAGAAAAACTGTCAGGCTCTCGGTAGGTCGCAAGAAGAGGACTGTGTTCACCTCTGGCACGTCAACACCTTCGCTCAGTTTGTCGACGGTAAAAAGGAAAGTAAGTTGACCTGCTTTTAGATCTTTCAGTAGATCCTGACAGCGACCATCCTCGACACCTGAGACAAAAGCTCCGGAGGGGATCCCCTGTTGTGAAAATTGCTCCGCCATGAAAACGGCATGCTTGATGGTGACGCAAAATCCGATTCCCCTGATGGCACTCAGGTCCGGCTCATAACGATTGAGTGCCTCGACAATGGCATTTAATCGTTGCTTGGCTCGGGCCTGATCCATCACATAGACGTTTTCGAGAGCGGCCGCATCGTACTTTCCATTTCGCCAGAACTGGTCAGTGTTTAGGGCAATCGGATCAGCTACGCCGAAATAGTGGAAAGGGCAGAGCAGTTTTTCTTCCAAGGCCTCGGGTAGTCGAATCTCAGCGGCAAATCGGTTCCCGAAATCGGCCGCAACATTTTCACCATCCATCCGCTCCGGAGTGGCAGTCAGGCCGAGGAGAATTTGCGGGGTGAAATTCTCAAAGATCGGTCGATAGCTAGCCGCAGTCCCGTGATGAGCCTCATCGATCACGATGTAGTCGTAGAAATTCTTTCCAACCTGTTCCCACAAACGCCTGCTGGAAAGCATCCCAATAGAGCAAAACAAATGTTCGAAACGATTGGCCTGGTATGGACCGACCAGCAGTTCACCAAAGTTCTGATCTCGCAACACATTGCTGAAGGTCACCTGCGCCTGCTGAAGAATTTCCTGTCGGTGAGCAACGAACAGCAGACGGGCCTGGCGTTTCTTCCGCTCAAAGAAATTTTTAAAATCAAAGGCAGCGACCACTGTTTTACCAGTACCGGTGGCTGCTATCACTAGGTTACGCCAGCGATCATGGGAATTGCGCTCCCGTTCCAGAGCTTCCAGGATGCGCTCCTGAAATGGGTGCGGTCGAAGGTCAAAGAATACTGCCGGGCCGATTTGCCGGGGATTGCGGGCGCGGTCAATGGCTATCCGGAAAAGCATTGGATTCTCAGGATCAAATGGAATGAACTCGTGACCGTTCCAGTAAGTCTCGAATTCGACAGAAAACTTTTCGAGAATGTGGCTCATGTCTTGGGCTGTAACCTTGAGATTCCATTCCAAGCCGCTGGTTATGGCAGCATGGGACATGTTGGCCGAGCCGATATAGGCCGTAGAAAACCCAGTATTGCGCTTGAAGTGATACGCCTTAGCATGGAGTCGGGTCCTTTCGGTGTCATAAGAAACGCGAACTTCTACGTTCGGCATGTGGGCCAACCATTCCACAGCAGGAGCGTCTGATGCGCCCATATAGGAGGTAGTAATTAAACGAACCGGGACATGACGGTCACGTAAGTCCTCGAAAGCCGGCATCAATAGGCGAAGACCGGACCATTTGATAAATGAGACCAGGATATCCACCCCGTCTGCGGATCGCATTTCTTGAAGTAATTCATGGGCAAGCTGGGGCTCTTGGGGGGAACCGGTGAAGAGGCTGCTCTCGGCAATGGGTGTGTGAGGTCGCGGGATACCAGACGTGCCAAAGTTCGGAGGGGTAATTTCTAGCAGAATAGGCTTTGCTTTAGATACCAGCTGATGTTTTCCAAGGTGGCTTCTGCCTGGCTCTTTGGCTACATGGCCAAGAATCCGGTTACAGAGCGCCAAACGTTTTTCTGAATCTGATTCTTCACGGAGGGCTTGTTCCAAAACCTTTGCAACGAAAGCCGCATAACGGGCTGGCTGCTCCTCAGGATCAATTTTGCCGAAAACAGTCCTAAGTTCCGGATGTCTCGCAAGTGTATCTCGGAGGTATTCATCGATGAGCGCTTCGTAGATGCCATGTGCTATCAGATTCATCTTTGGCCAGACTCACTTTCAGCGCAACAAAGGAGATACATTGACAGGTTAGTATGCTGTTTCGGTCAGTGAATATTTAAATGTAATTCGTGACAGATATATTTTTCTCGACTCTTTCTCCGTGGTGGACTGGTCCAGATTTGCAACCTTGCAACTACTTACCCACAACTTACATTTATCCAACAGCTTTTGCAGGCCAGCCTTTTTTACAGGGAACACAACCATAGAAGTGCTGTCCACTTTTGGAACCGCTTTTAAATTGTCTCAACGTCATTTCACTTCCACAATCCGGACAATTCTTTTTTCAGGCAATGATGTAACTACAGGATCTCGTAGCAATGCTGTCTGTGGTTCTTTTTTTATTATTGGACCTTCTAATGGCCTGGTACCGTTACATTTGGGAAAAGTGGAGCATCCCCAGAACTCTTTACCAGCATGAGCGCCTTTATTCGCTATTCTCTTTTTCATATCCGCACCACATTTGGGGCATGCCGGAGTGACGGTGAGTTGCCGCGCTTCATGTGAGACATGCTGCTGTTCTGGTTTCTTCTGAGCAACGTCTATCATTTCACGGAGCTTGCTTCCATCTATCAGTTCAAGATTCAATCCACTAGCAAACCTGAAAGCTTCTGTGGTGTACTCACCAGAGGTAACGAAATAGCCGCCGGCCACACCACGCGATGCCATGACGCCATAAAACTCACGGACCGGCTGCACACCGACCTTATAGGCTTTCCATTGTTTGCATTGCACCAGGTACGTTTCATTGCCACGATTCAATACCAAGTCAATCCCACCATCTGGACCATTGCCACCTTCTCTTTTCACTTGGAAACCCTTGCGACGATAGTATTCACTTACCAACCGCTCGAAGTCTTCCCATCTCATATTGTTAAGGGTCGCAACTCCCGGAGAAGACGCCACCTTATCATATAGTTTCTTTTGACGAATCCCCTTGATCCCGGAAATTAATGCTCCGATACAAAATCCTGCCGGAATTACGAGTTGCCCGAAAAGAGCAAATGTTCTCATTATGTTACTGAGCACGAAATTGCCCATCTGACCGGGACCGGCAAGAGTACCCGTCGGAGAAGAAGCAATAGCATTTAAAACAACAAAAGACACAAGTGCCAGCAATAATCCCGCCCACCATGGTAACTTACTGGCTCCAACAATCATATCTTCGAAAGGGCTATTCTTCTGTCGTGCCATCGTTCAACCTCAATAATATTTAGATGCTATAACTGGCAAGTTTTGAGTACTAACAAAATCACAGCCGCCACTTACTCCGATGCCATCCCAAATATTCCTGCTCTGGCCATAATTGCATGTCTGAAGGTGGTAAAATCCCCCTCTCCGAAAGCATCAGCAGAAAACCCGGCACATTCGGATCAGCCCCTATCTGCCGGGAGGTAATAACACTATAATTCTCCGACACCCCCATCATCCCCTCATCGAAAGCCCAGTGACACAGCTTGCACAACGCCATCCCATTGCGGATGTCGTCATTCTGGTTCACGCTCCACGGCACGATATGAGCGGCGTCAACCACGGTATGACCTTCGGAGGTAACGATCCGCACCCCGCAGAGAGCACAGCGGTGATCGTAGCTTGTAACCACCGCACGGCGAAAGCCCTGATACCGGACGGCAGGCTTGTATTTATCCGCGTCAAGAATCTCTTTCACCCGTGGCTGGTGGGCCATCTGCACTAGTTCCAGATTGTAGGAAAATGCCTCGGAATTTATCTGTGCCTGTTCCCGAAGGGCATTCTGGGCGTCCTCTGAAAAGCATGATTGCAACAACATTTGCCTCAACGCCATGCGATTTTCCGGAGACTGAAGAAGCAGGAACAAGTCATCATCCATCCGTGCACCGATAGCAAGGTCCCGAAGCTGACTCACCGACGTGATGTTATTGATTGACTCGCGGGTGATCTCGCGTCCGGATACCGGCACAAGCTCCCAGAATGGCTCATTGTGCAAACGGGAAAAGGGAAATGCGATGCTGCTCTTCTGCGTAATCGGCACAACCCTGCGCCAGTAGCCAGTGAAAAGGTCATTCAATTCCACCAGATCGCCGGTAACATCGATAAAACTCGACGTAATAACACCACGCGCAACCATGTCCATCACCGCCATAAGCAGAAGCGGTTTGTGGGGCGCTTGCTTCCTCGTTGCTTCGATCCAGGTTTGTCCCGGGGCTCGGCGTAGATGGGCAAACTGTCGCAGATATCTCTCAAGCTCCATCACAGTATCTTCCAATACGGCGCCCGATCCGGAAACAACTTCCTTATCCCGCCGCGCGGATCGTCACAGTCACCCACATAGCGGGGAATCAAGTGGATATGCAGATGAAAGACCGTCTGCCCGGCAGCAGCCCCGTCATTGATGCCGATATTGAAACCATCCGGATTTCTTTCCT
>RPRC01000323.1 GCA_003857395.1 Geobacter sp. | reverse complement strand
GTGGCCGCAAAAGACAGGAAAGAGCACTTCCCGAATGCCGTTTCCGCGTACGCTGCCGCCTCCCTGGCCACTTCAAGGAGTCTCTGTCGCCGATCACTCTCCGAAGGGGCGGGATTTTCGTCGGGACGGATAGTATCGCTGAATACAAGTATTTTCTCACCGGGGTTTACCCCCAAGTTTACCTCGAAGAGAGATTGAAAAGCATTTGCCAATGAATACATTATTGCCCTCCTTCATGTAATCACTGCAGTATGCCGTCATCAGACCACAGAATCAAGTAATGATCCCCGGAAAAATTGACACAGAAGTGAAATCCTGTGCTAAAATTTTCAAATCTTGCTCCGGATTTTCTCTCATTCGGAAACCTGAAGCGCTATTCTTCCGCTATGAAGATTGTCATCCCCGAATGTCTCTATCGGAGATCCATGATTTCAGTCGGTTAGAAGCTGGATTCCCGATCAGAACCGCTTCGGGAATGACAGTTTTGGGAACTGGCGGAAGATTGACGCTAATCAGGTTCGGAAAAGAGGCGTCCACTGATGTTTGAAAAGTACTCTCGTACCGGACTGACAAAGGAAAAGTGTATGAACTCACAACAGAAAACCGTAGCCATTCTTACCGGCGGAGGAGATGTCCCGGGCCTCAACCCTGCATTGAAGACCTTGGTAAACCGAGCCATTGAAAACGGATATCGCGTGCTCGGCATCCGGCGAGGATGGAAAGGTCTGCTCGATTTTAACCCTGCAGAACCGTCCTCCCGTGAAGAAAATATCGTCCACTTGGACCGTCAGGCGGTCCGCACTGTTGACCGGACAGGAGGAACCTTTCTTCACACCAGCAGGACCAACCCCGCCAAGGTGAACGCCACGGAAATTCCTGAGTTTCTCCGAACAAAAGAGCACGACCTGTCCTCAAAGACCAAGTACGATTTTACCCCGCACATCCTGTCGGTTCTCGACCACCTGGAGATCACTGCCTTGATTCCCATTGGCGGTGACGACACCCTGAGTTATGCGGAGCGACTTCACCGGGAAGGATTCCCCGTCGTGGCAATCCCCAAGACCATGGATAACGACGTCTTCGGGACCGATTTCTGTATCGGATTTTCTACCGCGGTAACCCGCAGCGTCAATTTCATTCACAATCTGCGCACAAGTGCCGGTTCCCATGAGCGCATCGCCATCGTCGAGCTGTTCGGACGAAATTCCGGCGAAACATCGCTCATATCCGCCTATCTCTCCGGGGTGGATAGAGCCCTTATCTCGGAAGTCCCTTTCGACGTGGAGAAACTTGCCCGCTTCCTGGCGGAAGACAAGAAGGCCAATCCCAGCAACTACGCCATGGTAACCATATCGGAAGGCGCCACCATGATCGGCGGACAGATCATCGAATACGGGCAGGAAGACGCGTACGGACACAAAAAACTCGGGGGGATCGGAGTCGCGGTAAGCGAAGCGATCAAGCAGCTGACAGGATCCCACATAATTTATCAGCAATTGTCCTATCTCATGCGTTCCGGCGCCCCGGATTCACTGGACCTGATGGCTGCCTTTAACTATGCAAACATGGCAATGGACCTTGTTATCGAGGGAATGTCCGGACGTCTGGTAGCCCTCCAAGGCGGGACCTACACCCATATCCCCATCAGCACCATCATGCAGGGGCAGAAACGTGTAGATGTGACGGAACTGTACGATTCGAGTGAATACCGACCCAAGATTCGCCATGTGCTGGGAAAACCGATGTTTCTCTATTGACCTATTCTTCTTGACTGCCTGAATTTGAAATAGCCACACAAATTAATTTACAAAGGAACGCAAACAGCATGATCAAGACTAACAATCTGAAAATCAGGAGCATCACCCCGATTATCGCCCCCACAGACCTGAGGCAAGTCTTTCCGGTCTCGGACGAGGCAGGAGAATTCGTCAACATGAGTCGACTCCACATCAAAAACATCCTGCGCGGCCTCGATCCCCGCCTCATGGTTGTGGTGGGTCCCTGCTCCATCCACGACCCGAAGGCCGCCATCGAATATGCCGAAAAGCTGGCCTGCCTCGCGGAGGAGCTTTCCGACCAACTTTTCATCATCATGCGTGTCTATTTCGAAAAACCACGCACCACCATCGGCTGGAAAGGCCTGATAAACGATCCCGACATGAACGGTACGCATCAGATATCAAAGGGACTGGGAATCGCCAGGGGCCTGCTCTGCACCATTAACGAAATGGGACTACCCGTTGCCACGGAAATGCTCGATCCAATCACGCCCGAATATTTGGCTGACCTGCTCTGCTGGGGCGCGATTGGCGCACGCACCACGGAATCACAGACTCACCGGGAAATCGCCAGTGGTCTCTCCTTCCCCGTGGGCTTCAAGAACGGCACTGACGGCAATCTTCAGATAGCCATTGATGCCATGAAGTCGGCGCTCCATTCACACTGCTTCCTCGGCATCAATAAGGAAGGAAGAACAGCGATCATCCAAACCACGGGCAACGCTGATGTCCATATGGTGCTACGGGGTGGAACAAAGAGGCCAAATTATATGCCTGAGGACATCCAGAAGGCGGTCGAGTTGATGCAGAAATCGGAAATCCACCCCAGCATCATGGTGGACTGCAGCCACGGCAATTCCGAAAAAGATCATGAAAAACAGCCTTTTGTATTGGAGCAAACCATTGACCAGATCGTAGCGGGTCAAGGAAATATTTCAGGTGTTATGATAGAAAGCTATCTTGAGGCAGGAAATCAACCGATACCAAAGAACTTAAAACATATGAAATACGGTGTGTCCATCACCGACAAGTGCATTGACTGGCAAACAACAGAGGAAATGCTTCGTCGTGCCCATGGCCGACTCAAGGCCTGTGGTGGAAGAGCCGTAGCACAATAGCCTGATTGCGGAATGGCAGGGGACAGGTAAGATTTTTGGCACAAGAAAAGGATATAGCGTGCGGCCTATTAATCGTGTTCCTTTCTCCGGTCTCTCCCCTGGAATCTGATTTCACGGACCGGGTCGATGCCGACTCTGACACAGCCGTCGCCACGGAGAAAAGATTTTATCTTGCCGGCAGTAATGAGCGCATTAAGTTGGGCTTCTTTCACGAAGCCCACCGAATCATCTGTGAAAATCACCTTGATTTCTTTCATGAATTCCTCCGGAAGATTCGAAACACCCCAGGTACCTGTCCTCGTACGAAGGCTTGGCATAGGCCGGTCACCGCAGGTGTAAAAACCATTTTAAGAAAGTATATCCGAGAAAAGGTTTGCTGGCCACCCCGGCAAACCTTTTCTTTTTTCTGAGTCAGGTGTTTTTATTATAATTTTATACAGGAGTTGCAGTGAAAACAAGCGGGGCTTATGGGTCATATGGGCGGGGTGCCGATGACCAGAACCCTCGGGCCGTACTTTATTTTGTGGAATTTCCCATTGTCGGAGTTGGAACCGACAACCCACAGATAGAGTGTTTTCGCGTCCTGCAGCAGCACATTTTTCGGGCTTTTGTAAATTTTTTTCTGCATCTCTTCGTCAGAAAGGCCAATACAGCCATGGGATACCGGATACCCGGGCAGGTCACGACCATGTATCCAGTAGGACGGCCAGGTATCCTCACTCTTGTCCACATAGAATCTGAGACCGTAATGCATGGGATAGGGAATGCCGAGACCCTCTACGGGATACAGGTTCGATTTGTGCCAGCGATCGACCGCATCGATCCTGAATTCACCGTTGGGAACCCGGTTACCCTTGCGGCCGACCGCTACGGGAAATGAAAGAACCAGTTCACCGTATTCATAGGCGCCCAGGAACATCTCGGTCTGGTCAACCAGGATGAACTTATCTTCTGCAGCTGCATCCGGATATGTTGTCGGCATCGGTGTAAAATCCGTGATATCCTCCAGTTGTTTAGGTACCTTTATCGATAATCCGGCGATGAAATGTCGCCGGTCGAGTCGGTTGAAGCGGAGTACGTCCCTCCAGTTCTCGCCAAAAAGCTTCACTGGACTGTCACCTCGCATAAGCTTGCGGCATTCCCATTCGATGCCGCCGTCACTGGGATAGTAGAAATCACAGAGCGACATTATTTTATTCGGACCGGCAAAAACCGGGACAGTGGAAATCAGGAAAAGGCAGAATAGGATGTTGGCGAAAGGGAATGATTTCATCTAATATTTTTCTCCTGGTCCCTAGAGTAGTGTCCCTCCGGAAAGTCTCGACAGAGGCTGGGCTGGAACTTCCTCGAAGCCTCTCGTAATCGGTCGCCACCCGAGACACAGAACAGGCAACCTGCTGGATTCATGCGCTTTCCCTGCTGTCGCTGTCTTGCCATAAAGCCGTACGAGAGACTCCGAGAAAGCCCCAGCCCAACAGGGGATAGCTCTGTTTTGGAGTTTCCGGATGGAAGCTAGAGCAAGCGAGATACGACAAATATGGCAGAGAAAGAAGATCCGGCAAACTGCCTGTCATGCCATGACCGGGAAACTATAGCAAACGTACTATATTTGTAAAGCCTTTGGCGCTGATAGAATCAAGTCCCGGATTGCGCCGGGCGGTAAAGTCAGGGTCAAGTTTCTCATGAAGTTGACAATCAAGGCAAGCATCTGCTATACATTTGTTTCATCCATGTAATGGCCCCCTTAGCTGTTACCTTCCATCCATCCGAATCAATTACATTTCAGGAGTAGTCGAATGTTTCATAAATCTGCAACCAGAAGATCTTTTCTTAAGTTTTCATTGGCCAGCGCCGTGATGTTTTTCGGGGCGAAACCTGTCATGGCAAATACTACTTTCACCGCGGAAAACCCCGAAGGAAAACTTTCGCTTTACAATGTTCATACCAGTGAAAGGTTGACGGTGACATACCGGACACAGGGAAATGAATATGACCTGGAAGCGCTCAAGGACTTGAACTGGTTATTGCGCTGCCATCACACCAACCAGACAATCAACATGGATACCAATGTTTTAGATTACTTGAACACTGTCGACAACCAGTTCGGCGGGGACAATGAAATCCATATCATTTCCGGATACAGGTCGCCCGAGTACAATACGCTGCTGCAAAAGAAAGGCAGAAAAGTGGCGCATAACAGCCTGCATAAACTCGGGAAGGCCCTTGATTTCTTCATCCCGCATGTGTCGTTAAAGAATTTAC
>RPRC01000322.1 GCA_003857395.1 Geobacter sp. | reverse complement strand
TCCGTTTAAACTCAAAAGGAGGATCGATGAGAAACTCAAAGTCATCTTTCACCTCGTCAGGTTACCAAACCCTTGATGCTTTTTTTCTCTTCCTTCGGTTACCTTTTCCCGTGAGTCAACACGATAGACATTCTCGCTGCGCCAGCTAGAGGCCTGCCTTCAGATCTTTCAAACGCACACTGACCGATCTTCTTCCGTTCCAGTCGTTGACGTCAAGTGAAAACAAGATATCCAAGGTATCGTGAGCAGGGATTCTGTCAGCCATGCCAAAACCAATGGCGTCAAAGGACTGCCCGCCAG
The DNA here is from genome assembly GCA_003857395.1 of Geobacter sp. Next base: position 4,862 of record RPRC01000322.1, on the reverse strand, counting down.
CGAGAAAACGGACCTTGAGATGTCGATCCTTCAGAATGGTAGTTTGTAACAGTTTCACACCACGCATGACGAAAACCGGACGTGGATTCCCCATACCAAAAGGCTCCAGAGCGGAAATGAGCTCAACCGTCTGAAGGGAAACCTCTTCAGGAAACAGTTCGGCGTCGATCCGAAGCTCCGGGAGAAGATCCTCCGCGGAGAGCAGTCCTGTTGCAACCCGATCAAATTCTTCTGCAAAATCAGCAAAGGTTCTTTCATCAAGGGACAACCCCGCGGCATATTTATGTCCCCCGAACTGAAGCAGCGTAGCGGAACAGGCCTGGAGGGCATCGTAAAGATGAAACCCCGGGATGCTTCTTCCGGAGCCTTTGCCGATTCCATCCTGGAAGGCAATCAAAATTGTTGGTCGATGAAAGAGCTCCACAAGCCGGGATGCCACGATCCCGATTACCCCCGAATGCCAGGAGTCCGATGCCAGGACAATGCTTTTTCGATCCCGGAAGGACGGATCAGTGGCGAGTCGCTGCAGGGCATCGTCGAGGATCGCCTTTTCCAGTTGCTGACGCTCCTCATTGCTGGCATTTAATTCCGCGGACACCTCGGCCGCCCTCTGCGGATCAGCGGTTAACAGGAGCTCGACACCAAGAGCGGCGTCATCGAGTCTGCCCGCGGCATTGATACGGGGAGCCAGGCGAAAACCGACCGTTCCGCAATCAACCGGGCCTGAAACGCCGGCAACCGCCTTCAAAGCGCACACCCCGGTGCGGGAAGAGCCTGACAGCTCCTTTAGGCCATGGCTGACCAGGATCCGATTTTCATCTACCAGGGGCACAATATCGGCAATCGTTCCAAGGGCGACAAGGTCAAGATATTCTCGAAGATTCGGCTCCTTGCGTAAGGCAAAAAATCCATCTTCTCGAAGACGTTTCCGCAGGGCAAGTATCAGATTGAATACGACACCGACACCGGCAAGCGACTTGAAAGGGAACCCGCAATCGCTGCGAAGAGGATTTATGACGGCATAGGCGTCGGGGAGTTGCGGAAGCGGCGTGTGGTGGTCAGTAATGATCAGATCGATTCCGAGAGAAGAACAGAAATCTGCTTCGACAAAGGACGTTATGCCACAGTCAGCGGTTATCAGAACCTGTGCACCTTTTTCAGCAGCTTCCTTGATACCCGTGACATGTAAGCCATATCCCTCTTCGATCCGGTGGGGGATATAATAACAGCACTCCCCGCCCAGTGCAGTGAGGAAACCGACCAGAGACACTACCGACGTGACGCCGTCCACGTCATAGTCCCCATAAACACAGATCTTCTCTCCGGCCAGCAGCGCACGCCGAAGACGCTCCACTGCCCTGTCCATGTCCTTGAGGAGAAAGGGGTCATGGATTACCGCCAGGGATGAAGAGAGGAACCGGCTGGCCGCAGCGGCTGTCTCAATCCCCCTGCTGACAAGCAGTCGGCAAAGCAGGATGGGAAGTGAAGAAGCCGCAGATAGGCAGTTCACCTGATTTTCATCAGGTAACGAGATATTCCAGCGTCTTTCCCGCACTGGCTGCATGGATTCTCCCGAAAAAAAAGCCCCCGTTGGCCGGGGGCATTGAGTGATTGTGATCAGTACAATGTCATACTTTATTGCGGAGGGCCCTGTTCTCCCAGAGAACAACAAGAGGACTTGCAACAAAAATGGATGAGTAGGTACCCACAAGAATTCCTACTACCAGGGCAAAGGAAAAGTCGTGAATCACCTCACCGCCGAAAAGAAAAAGCGAAAGTGCGGCAAGCAGCGTGGTGAGTGCCGTTATGATGGTTCGCGAAAGAACTTCATTGATACTGAGATTGAAGACTGTCGCCAATGATTCCTTCATATTTTTGTGCATATTCTCCCGTATCCGGTCGAAGACTACAACCGTATCAGTCAGAGAGTAGCCGGCTATGGTAAGAACCGCGGTAATCAGGAGGAGGTTGACCTCCTTATCGAGAATATAGAAGATAGCCAGGATGGCCAGCACATCATGAAAAGTTGCCAGTGCCGCGGCAATTCCGAATTTCAAATCGAATCGCCAGGCTATGTATAGAATGATGCCGAACATGGCAACGACAATGGCAACCAAGGTATCTTTGCGAAGTTTCTCCCCGATAGAAGGCCCGATTTCTGTAGAGCTTTCCACGATAAAGGGGTTTGCGGTGAATTCCTTTTTGAAAACGTTTTCCACCGTTTCAGCCACAACTCCCGTTGCCAAGGTGGTCTTGCCGACCTTGATCAGAAGCTTGTTTCCATCGGTTATTTCCTGAAGACTGACTTCCATGCCTTCTCTGGACAGTGCTTTGCGTGCGTCTTGCAGAGCAATGGGTTTTTCGAACTTTAACTGAAGGGCAGTCCCCCCGGTGAAATCGATCCCCATGTTTGTTGCGCCACGGGAGATCTGAACGATTGCGACAATGCCGATGATGGCAATAATGGACGATATGGTGAAGGAGATTTTCCTCTTTCCGATGAAATCGAACTTGGTTTTACCGATGATTTGCATGAATTCCCCCGTATCCAGCCTATATGCTGATTTTTGTCGCCCGGCCACGGCCGAGGAAATAGTCAAACACCACCTTGGTGCCGACAAGGGATGTGAACAGGTTGATAATTACCCCGAGGCTCAGAGTAACGGCAAATCCCTTGACCGGTCCCGTTCCGAACTGAAAAAGAACCGCAGCGGTAATGAGAGTTGTCACGTGGGAGTCCATGATCGTCAGAAAGGCTTTATCATATCCTGAGTCGAGTGCTGCCTTCGGCGTTTTGCCGAGGCGAAGTTCTTCACGTATTCGCTCGAATATCAGGACGTTTGCGTCAACAGCCATCCCTATCAGAAGAACGATTGCGGCAATACCCGGCAGAGTCAGGGTGGCGCCGAAAACAGCCAACGCACCCATAAGATACACTATGTTGAGCACCATGCCGACGTTTGCTATCATCCCGGACAGTTTATAGTAGATTGCCATGAAGCAGACCACCAGCAGTACGCCGACCAGTCCGGCCATCAGCCCTTTCCGGATGGAATCCTGACCAAGGGAAGGACCAACGGTAACGTTCTGGAGAATCTTGACCGGCGCAGGCAAGGCACCGGCTCGCAGGACGATAGCAAGGTCGCTGGCCTCCTTCTCGGTAAAGGAGCCGCTGATCTGGGCGTTTCCGCCGGATATGCGTTCGCGGATAACCGGAGCCGAGTAAATGTTCTTATCCAGCACGATGGCAAAGCGCTTGCCAACATTGGCGGCAGTCACCTGATCGAAAAGCTTGGCACCTACGGAATTAAAACTGATCGCAACATACGGTTGATTAAACTGCGAATCAATCTGTACCTGGGCATCGGTAAGCAGATCCCCGGTAATCAGGGTCTTCTTTTTCAGAACATAGGGTATTTCCGATACGATCCCGGTATCAGGATCGACCCTCTTTTCAGTGAGAATCTCATCCTCATCGGAAAGTGTGCCCTGGGTTGCCGTTGCCGGATTCACCTCTTCATTGACCAGTTTGAACTCCAGGCGAGCTGTCTTCCCGATGAGTTCAATGGCCCTCTTCGGGTCTTTCACGCCGGGAAGCTGGACAACGATATTTTTGATTCCTTCCCGCTGAATCACCGGTTCCGATACGCCGAACTGGTCAATTCTGTTGCGAATGGTCTCAAGAGCCTGCTGAACAGACTTGTCTTTTACCGTTTCAATCTCCGCATCAGACATTTTCATCTGGAGATTGAGGAAGCCTCCTTCATCGAAAGGCGCAAGAAGCTGGAGACGGGGATACTTTTCCTTGAGAAGAGTTTCCACAGAGGCAACTGTCCCTTTATCGTACAGAACAATTGCAATCCGGTCGCCACCAAGACGGGAAACCTTTTTGAAACGCAGGTTCTTCCCGTTCAAGGTGTCCTCCATGTCAGTAGCGATAATGTCGAGTTGCCCTTCGACCGCCTTCTGAGTTTCCACTTCCATGACAAGATGAATCCCACCCTGGAGATCAAGTCCAAGACTTATCTTATCCTTTGGCAAAAAAGGGCCGGTCCACCAGGAAGGCAGATTTGCAAACAATGTTGGAGCCAGGTACAGAAGCGAACAAAAAAGAAAAAATACTATGAGACTGATGCGCCAGGTGAGTCCCTTGGACATGGCAGCGCTCCTTTCAAGAAAATGTCTCGAGAATATATCGTTTCCAGCCGGGAACTCCGGGCTGGAAGCTACACTACAATGGCAACAAAATAGCGCGTCTGAGAAGGACTATTTGACAACGGTAGCAATGTAGCCTTTGTTAATCCTGATATTGACCCCGGTGGCTATCTCCATAACGACCACACCTTCGTCGATAGCTGTCACCTTGCCATGTATTCCACCGGCGGTAATGATCTGATCACCTTTTTTAAGTGTTTCAAGAAGGGCTTTGTGCTCTTTTGCCTTTTTCTGCTGAGGACGAATGAGGAGGAAATAAAAGATCGCAAACATGAAAATGAGTGGAATAAAACTCATAAAAGAACTGGAGCCGGACGCTCCACCGGGGGGGGTACCCAATGCGTATGCCAAAGTCAACATGTAAAACCTCCTGAAAAGATTTGATCGCGCCCGTGGGCACAAAATTTCTGCGTCGAAGGACGCACAGTATATCAGCTATTATTCGAATCGTTGTCGTTTATTGTAAAACTCCCGACGGAATGTGGCAAAGTTCCCCTGAACAATTGCCTCGCGTGCCTGCTCCATCAGGGTCAGATAATAGTGGAGATTATGGTACGTGTTGAGCCGCGACGAGAGGATCTCTCCTGCCCGGTAAAGGTGCCGCAAATCTTTGGACTGTTGCACTGCTGCCAGCCTGCGGCGTTTTC
>RPRC01000321.1 GCA_003857395.1 Geobacter sp. | reverse complement strand
GGCAGCGGGCTTGTCCGCAGTTTTTGTTCAAGTTGCTGGGGGGGCAGCCCTGTTACGGAGACGGAAATCAGACTTGTGGGGATCTCCAGCAGGGGAAAGGTGCCGCCGCCGACCTGGGAAAATCCTGGCAAAGTCTTCAGGGAAACGGCGGCGGGGAGTGCTCGTCGCATCCGCCGCGCGGCTGCCTTGGCACGTGAGGCGAGCTCATCACGGGACACCGTCATCATCCGGAGCGAGGGGATCTGCTCCAGGGCCTGCCGTTCGTCCCGGTAGAGTCGCAGGGTTCCCTCAAGGGTTGCAAGAGTGACCTTGTCGACGCGCAACGCCCGCAGCAGGGGATGTTTTTTCATTGGTTCCAGGCAACTCCGTTTGCCGACGAGGATGCCGGCCTGGGGCCCGCCGAGGAGTTTGTCACCGCTGAAAGTTACCAGGTCCGCTCCCGCTGCGAGGTATTCCTGAACCGTCGTCTCGCCGGGGAGGTCGTGGGCGGAGAGGTTTATCAGGGAGCCGCTTCCCGCGTCTACCATAACCGGAACGGAGGATTCTCGGCCGATTGTGACGAGTTCCTCGGTGGAAACCTGAGAAGTAAAACCGACCACGGCAAAATTGCTGGTGTGAACTTTGAGGAGCAGGGCGGTTTCCTCTCTGACTGCCGAGCGGTAGTCCCTGGCATGGGTTCGATTGGTGGCGCCGACTTCCCGCAGGATCGCACCGCTCTGCTCCATGACCTCGGGGATGCGGAATGAACCACCGATCTCCACCAGTTCGCCCCGGGAAACAATGACTTCCTTCCCCCGGGCGAGAGAGGAAAGGGCCAGCAGCACCGCAGCTGCATTGTTGTTGACCACGACGGCAGCCTCGGCGCCGGTCAGGTTGCAGAGAAGTTTTTCCACATGTACTGCGCGGCTGCCGCGTGTCCCTGTTTCCAGATCGAATTCCAGGGTGCTGTAGCCGAAGGCGGCGTCAAGCATGGTGTCCCGAAGAGATTCAGACAGGGGAGCGCGCCCCAGGTTCGTGTGGAGGATAACCCCGGTGCCGTTGATCACCCGTCGCAGGCCGGGAGTGGTTGTCCTTGACAGAGCACCGTGGATCCGCTTGGCAACAGCCTTTTTATCCAGGGATTCTGGTGTTGTTTCCCCGCCAAGGAGATCGGCGCGAAGCAGGTCGAGCGTATCCCTGACAGCCGTGATAACGACCGGGCGGGGGTATTCTTCCAGGAAAGACCTGATCTCGGGCCACTCCAGTACCTTGTCTACCTTTGGGATATTTCTGAGCAAGAGAGGTCCCTTTCTTCTGTGAGCCGGAATGAACTGCTTTCGTATTCGTGGTTGCAATCCGATTTCCATGAATCATAACCAGCTGTTTTTGCGGCCTCATTGTATAGTGTCGGCATCAATTGTCAAGTACAGAAGAGTGGTAGTTGTACTGCCACATGAAGTTCTTTTCGCTGCAGAGGCGACGGGTGTGATGAAAAGTACGACGGACGGATCCCGGTAACGGACGGCTTTTAGCGGCTATTTTCGGTTTAATGAATTCCCCCTTCGTGATATCGTGCAAAAAAAACACGGGAGGGTCTCAATGTCTGCAATACCTGTGGTGGTTCTGGTCGGCACATCGGGAACCGGGAAAACCACCTTCCTCGAGAAGCTGATCAGGGAGCTGAAAAAACGGAAATTTAGAGTAGGAACTGCCAAGCACGATGTCCATGGTTTTGAAATTGATAAACCTGGCAAGGATACCTGGCGTCATGCGCAGGCCGGAGCGGATGCCGTGGTACTGTCGTCGCCAGAAAAGGTTGCACTGGTCCGGAAAGTGGACGAAGAGTTGACCCTCGATCAGGTAACGGAATTGCTTGGCAGCGTTGATATTATCCTTGTCGAAGGATACAAGCGATCCGATAAGCCGAAGATAGAAATTCATCGCAGGGCTCACTCTCGGGAACTCCTGTGTGCCCCGGAAGAGTTGCTTGCGGTGGTGAGTGATGAGGACTGGCAAATCGGTGTGCCCCTCTTCGATTTGGAAGACGCTGCGGGTGTCGTAGCTATGCTGGTGGACAAATTCGGGTTGTCAGGGTAGTTGTCGATTCGGATTCTACAGACATTCTTGTTGTGTTTATCGTTTGAACCCGGTTTTAAGAATTCCTCACGCCTGATCTTTTAACAATTTCACCTTCCAAATATCATTGAGAATTATATCTCAGCGTTGCGAACGGTCCCGGTTCTCTGTACTTTTTGCCAGAAAGATCTTCGGCACAATTGATATTTAATTATCTAAAAATATCTTGCATGAGGCTATATAGTGTGGTACATAGCGATGCGGAAAATGTGATAAAGTAACCTGATTAGCACCAATCTTCCACCAGTTCCCAAACCTGTCATTCCCGAAGCGCTTCTGATCGGGAATCCATCTTCTAACCGACTGAAATGTGGACCCCCGATAAACGCTTTCGAGGGTGACAATCTTCATAGCGGAAGAATAGTGATAACCAGGTAAAGTAATGGTCTGACACGTATCCTGGAAGTATTTTACCCAAGCCTATTGGAAGCAGGAAGTCGTTTTTGTCGGGAAGTCGACGCGTCTCTACTACAATAGAATAAACAAGCACAATCAGGGCGCTTATTTCGACCTCCGCTTCCGGCGGACTCAACGAAACCCGCATTGATACTGATAATTATATCGGTATTGGTGCGGGTTTTTTTGTGTTGCGAGGAATCGGGATGGTACCGACCAGAAGCTGATAGCGACAACCCGTGACATGACAACTACTTTCCCGGCTGTCCATGACTGTTGTTCCGTTAGAAATTCCCTCATTTTTCGTTTCACGACTTCGATCCTGCAGATCGGGAGAGAGCGGCGAAAACAGCCGAAAGTCTGCAAACATACAATAAAACCGGAGAGGAGAGAATTATGGCAGTATGCAAGTGCACCGGCGAACAGGTAGCTTCGCCGCAGGATGTACAACTGGCTGAAATGCTGGATCATTACCGGGGTTACGCAGGTGGATTGATTCCGGTACTGCAGGGAGCACAGGAGATTTACGGATACCTGCCTGCGGAAGTACTGGAGAAGATCTCGCAGGAACTGAAGATTCCTTTCAGCGAAGTATTCGGTGTCGTCACGTTCTACGCCCAGTTTCACCTGAAGCCGCGCGGCCGCAACATCATCCGGGTATGTCTCGGGACCGCCTGCCACGTACTGGGGGGGTCGAAGATATTCGACCGACTGAAAGACCTTCTGGGTGTGGAGAACGGGGGTACCACGGAAGACCTGCGATTTACCCTGGAATCAGTGGCCTGTATCGGGGCGTGCGGACTAGCGCCGTGTATCATGATTAATGATGACACCCACGGCAGGCTGGTACCGGACGTTCTCAAAAACATTATTGAACAATACAAGTAGGGGGAGAAGGGATGACAAGCTTACAGAAATCACGCTCCACCATGGAGGAGCAGTACAAAGCGAAACTTAACCGTCCCCGGATTGTGGTCGGTCTTGGAACCTGCGGCATAGCAGCGGGCGGGAACAAGGTCATGGCGACCATCAAGAAAGAAGTGGCGGACCGCAAGCTGGACGTGGACATAGACTTCACCAGCTGCATCGGCATGTGCTTCGCGGAACCGGTGGTGGAAATCTCCCTGCCTGGTTCGGCCAGCGTCGTATATGGGGGAGTGTATCCCAACAACGTAACGAAATTGATTGAAAGTCACCTGGTCAACAAGACACCGGTGAAGGATATGGCGGAAATTCAGATTGCCGGCGAGGGAAAGCCCTACGACGGTATTCCTGTCATGGATAAAGCAGGCTACTACTCCAAGCAGGTCCGTTCCGTCACATCGCGTCTCGGGAGAACCAATCCGGAGGTAATCGAAGACTACATCGCTACCGGCGGGTATGAGGCCCTTGAGAAGGCCATTTCGATGGACCGTCTTGACATCATTAACGAAGTGAAAAAATCCGGTCTTCGCGGCCGCGGGGGCGGCGGCTTTCCCACCGGCACCAAATGGCAGTTCGTGCATGACGCGGTAGGGGACAAGAAATATATCGTCTGTAACGCCGACGAAGGCGACCCTGGCGCATTCATGGACCGCAGCGTCCTGGAAGGCGATCCGCATGCGGTACTGGAAGGGATGCTTATAGCGGGCTACGCCATCGGCGCCAATGAAGGGGTCATCTACTGCCGCGCCGAATATCCTCTTGCCATCAAGCGTCTCAACATGGCCATCGCCAAGGCCGAGGAAATGGGTCTCATGGGCGAAAACATCCTGAACAGCGGCTTCAACTTCACGGTCCGCATCAAGGCGGGCGCCGGCGCGTTCGTGTGCGGCGAAGAGACCGCACTCCTGAACTCCATCGAAGGGCAGCGCGGCATGCCGCGGGTACGTCCTCCGTTCCCGGCGCACAAGGGTCTGTGGCAGAAGCCGACCTGTCTCAACAATGTGGAAACCTTCGCCAACATCCCGAACATCATCCGCAAGGGTGGCGGGTGGTTTGCGGCGATGGGGACCGAGAAGAGCAAGGGAAGCAAGGTGTTCTGTCTTACCGGCAAGATCAACCACACCGGCCTGTGCGAAGTTCCCATGGGCATCACCCTGCGAGAAGTACTTAACGACATTGCGGGCGGCATCAAGGACGGCAAGAAGTTCAAGGCGATTCAGAGCGGCGGTCCTTCCGGCGGCTGCCTCCCCACCGCGCAGCTCGACCTGCCCGTCGACTATGAATCACTTACCGCGGCGGGTGCGATCATGGGCTCCGGCGGTCTGGTGTTCATGGACGAGACCAGCTGCATGCTGGACATCGCCAAGTACTTTCTCAACTTCACCCAGCTCGAGTCCTGCGGCAAGTGCACCCCGTGCCGTGAAGGCACGAAACGGATGCTGGAGATCATTACCCGCATCACCGAAGGGGCAGGTGTTCCGGAAGACATTCCCAAACTGGAAAGGCTGTGCCGGGTCATCAAGAGCGCGGCCCTGTGCGCTCTTGGCCAGACCGCTCCCAATCCGGTTCTGACTACACTGAAATATTTCCGTGAGGAGTACGAAGCGCACATCATCGACAAGAAATGCCCGGCCGGCGTATGCCCGGCGCTGCTGACGTTCACGATACTGAAGGACAAGTGCGTTGGTTGCGGCGTATGTATCAAGGCATGCCCGGTGAGCGCCATCAGCGGC
>RPRC01000320.1 GCA_003857395.1 Geobacter sp. | reverse complement strand
CCTTGCGGTACGAAGCTTCATTGAGGAGGCTCAGCCGGAAGTCTGCCTCACCGGGCATATCCATGAAGCCAGATCGGAAGACCGCATCGGAAAGACCCGGATTGTACATCCAGGCATGTTTCAGGAGGGGGGATACGCGGTTATAAAACTGGGAAAAGATGCCCTCTCCATTCATCTGGCCCAGATCGAAAGATAGTCGGCAGTCGGCAGTCGGCAGAGATTCGCTGTCGACTGTAGACTGTAGACTGCTGACTTTCAGTGTCGACTGCCGACTTTCAGTTATGCTCCCTCGTCTTGTGGAACGTGACATCCTTCCACTGTTCCATCACCCTCCCCAGACGCCATTCACTGGCGGCCAGATAGGCCAGGTTCCCTTCACCGTCATTGTACAGGTGCATGGCCTCTTTTTTCAGGAACTCATCGAGCTTTTTCCGTTCGCCGGTGACCCAGCGGGCGGTAACATAGGATACCGGCTCGTAGGCAGCCTTGACGCCGTATTCGTGTTCCAGCCGCTGCATGACCACGTCGAACTGCAGGATGCCCACGGCCCCGACGATCCAGTCAGCGCCCATGAGCGGGCGGAAGACCTGGGTGGTGCCTTCTTCGGCCAGCTGCACGAGACCTTTTTCCAGTGCCTTGGACTTCAGCGGATTGAGGATGCGGATTTTGCGGAAATGTTCCGGGGCGAAATTGGGAATGCCGGTGTACTGGAGCTCCTCTCCCTGGGTGAAGGTGTCACTGATCTTGATGGTGCCGTGGTTATGGATGCCGATGATGTCGCCGGGAAAGGCCTCATCAACGTTGGTACGGTCCTGGGCCATGAAGATGGTGGCATTGGCAATCTGCACCTCGCGGCCGAGGCGGATATGTCTGACCTTCATGCCGCGGGTGAACTTGCCGGAGCAGATGCGAAAAAAGGCGATCCGGTCACGGTGGGCCGGGTCCATGTTTGCCTGGATCTTGAAGACGAAACCGGTGAACGGCTCCTCGTAGGGGGAGACCGTGCGGGTCACCGCCTCCCGCGGTTTCGGCCCCGGGGCGTTTTCGACGAAAGTGTCCAGGAGCTGTTGAACACCAAAGGTGTTGATGGCACTGCCGAAGAAGACCGGAGTCTGGCGGCCTGCCAGGTACGCTTCATTGTCAAAGGGGTGGGCGGCGCCCTCCAGCAGTTCGACATCGGCCCGCAGCTCCTCGGCCTGGGAACCGAGCAGACGGTCCAGTTCCGGATCGTCGATCCCGGTCACGGTCATGATTTCGCCGGTTCCCCGCTCATCGTCCGGATTGAAGAAGACAACCTCCCGGGTGTAGAGGTGGTAGGTGCCGCGAAATCTTTTTCCCATCCCGATCGGCCAGGTCATGGGGGCGCACTGGATCTTCAGATTCTTTTCTATGTCATCGAGGAGGTCGAGTGGTTCCTGACCTTCCCGGTCGAGCTTGTTGATGAAGGTCATGATCGGGGTACTGCGCAGCCGGCAGACTTCCAGCAGCTTCTTGGTCTGGCTTTCCACCCCTTTTACCGAGTCGATCACCATCAGCACCGAGTCAACAGCGGTGAGAACCCGGTAGGTATCCTCGGAGAAATCGTTATGGCCGGGGGTATCCAAAAGATTGATTTCGAAATCCCGATAATTGAATTTCATCACTGACGAGGTTACCGAGATGCCGCGCTGCTTTTCCATCTCCATCCAGTCGGAGGTGGCGTGGCGGGCGCTTTTCCGGGCCCGGACCTCTCCGGCCTGCTGGATGGCGCCGCCGAACAGCAGGAGTTTTTCGGTGATGGTGGTCTTGCCGGCATCCGGGTGGCTGATGATGGCGAAGGTTCGTCGCTGGTCGATCTCTTTTTCGTTATGCTTTTTCAAACTCTCTGCTCCTGATGGTTATAGTTGCTGCCGCTGGTCGCGGGCTCCGCACAATGGAAGAAAGGCGAAGAGGGTATCTTCGCCTTTCCTGTTTTCTTCATGATTACCTTACACTTTTTCGCGGGGAGAGGGCAATAGAAATGTTGGTTGCTTTGGTCACCTGGATCTCCATTTACAGTGGTTTTCCTGATGCAGCAATTATCGTTTTATGTATATTCTACTAAGGCGGCAACTGCCGCAGCGATATCATCCATTAAGCTTGCCGGAACACGACCAACAATTTTTATGAAGCGCTTGATATCCACACCTCTGATCTGCAATGCATCTACTGTAGAAGCTTTGCTCAATCCGTTATTTTTATCCGGATCGAGTCGTACATGCCAAAGATTCCCGGTAAAATGGTCCTTCCATCCGGTAATTGGGGCAATAAGCCTTATTGGAAGCTTTCCCACAGAGTCAGAGCTGATAACAATGGCAGGGCGGGTTTTATTAATTTCTGCTCCAACCGTAGGATCGAAATTGATGAGCCAGATCTCGCCTCGTCTGGGATTCACCGGTTTAATATTCAATGATGCCACCTCCGCCAAGATCTTCTTTGTCGCCAAGCTTTTCATAGTGATTCTTTAAAGCCGCAGCCTGTTCCTGCATAATTTTTCGTCGGTAGTCCAAGGGCATTTTCATGAATGCACGTCTGTCCATGAATTGCTGCTCCTCTACAATTGGCTCCCCAATCAATTTTTCAGCTTCCTCTTTCGTCAGCAACCCCTCGGAGACGGCACGCAGAGCATTCTGTTTTAACCATTGAGGTACTTCGGACGGCAAAGGTTCTGGTTCATTTTTCCTGAAGCCGAGTTTACTTATCTGAATGCAAGACCAAGTGTACGTCGAATCATTTATTACGCCAAGATCTCGCAAGCGGTAGAGCATTGCTTGTATGCTGATGCCGAATCGTTTTTTGAGTATCAGCAGCTCATTTATTTGAATTGATGACCTTTTCGTTCCCACTTCATGCAGAAGCAAAGAAGATGGTGCGAGAAATGCTCCGGCAAAACGGAATGCTGCCTTTTCTTCATCAACATCTTCGGCGACATTCATGACTAAATGGGCAAGTTCATGGCTCAGGTTGAGACGTTGCCGCTCTCCCGGCAGGCCGCGCCGAGTTACAACTGCGGCAGCTTTCACATTTCCTTCTTCATCATAAGCCTTTGCCGAGATTCCATCGAATTTTTCACTTGGGGTATCAATTTCAAATACATGAAAAAAGCGATCTTCAAGTAATCCGATGAGATTTGCGATTGGCGCTTCGCCCAGGTTCCATATTTTACGCAAATCAATCGCGGCTTTTTCGGCATCTGCCAAAGATGTAACCTTGAATCGTGCCAAAGGCAGCTTAATTTTCGATGTTTCCTCGACAAGTTCTTGTAAGCGGAAGCGCTCTTCAAGGTTCTGGGCTACAAAACTTTCTATAACTTCCTGATCTCTTTTCAGTAGGCTGACGTGCTTGCGGTAGGCAAGTAGTTTGACTGTTACTGTTGGTTGGGTGTAGAGATGGGCTGTTTTTACGTTGAGCGCAGCAGCAAGTTTGGTCATGACGACAACAGTAGGGCGGGATGCACCTTTTTCATACTTGGAAAGAGCCTGCTTGGTAACAATGCCTCCCATTTTTTCAGACAGACCATCCAAGCTAAGCCCTCGGGCCAAGCGAAGTTGTTTTATTCTTTGATGTAACATTGCTGTATCTCTTTTCTCTTTATTATTAGTCTAATGCTGCCTTATGGTTGACAAACATTATCATATTATATAATATTGTCAACCTGAAAGCTGTGGAAAATTGCATAAAAAAGGAGGTGAGTCTGATGGCAAAGAATACGGGCGAAGGTTTCCGTCGTGGTGCTGTATGTGATCGTCCCAGGTGTATAACCCGCGTACCGACCAATGGGTGAAGAGAGGGGAAGACGGGCGATTCATGGCGTGAAGCAGGACGGTATGCCGTTCAAGGAGTGACGAAAGAAGATTAGGAAGGAGTTGACAGGGAAATGCAAATCAGGAGGGAATATAAAGGGGGCTACGGTCCCCGTTATCATTTTCTCTACCAAGAGTTTTGATAGGTGCTCATCTATTTCTTGAAAGTACGTACTACTTCCGGCAGTTGGTCCTGCAAATCAAGGTATTTAGATTCAATTGGTAGTTCGTATGAGTAATTCTCTCTTTCTATTTGAAGAGAGGCAGAGGTGGTTGCGTTTCATACGTTTCCCTCCACCAGTTCAATCTCCTCTTTCGTCAGGCCATACAGCTCATAAACCAGGCGGTCTATTTCCGCCTCAAGATGGGGGACATCGGGGCTGTCGGGGTTGGCGAGGATTCTAAGTACGAGCTCAATGATGGGGGCTTTTTGGAGGTCACTGGCAGTGGGTATTGGAAGCTGTTCCATGTACTGAGAAAAGTAACGCACAAACCCACCACGGATGGATGATGTGATTGAGCCGTAGAACCACCAGAGCACCTTTGAATTGAGCAGTCCGACGAGCCACGTTTCTTCCGTAGGGATAAAATAGGCGGTATTTCCAAGGTGGGATTTGCTAGAATCCCAAGAGAATTTTGCTCCTTGTGCAATGTCAGGATAAACTATCTTTGTACGCTCAAATTCACTCCAATACACACACGCCCGCAACTCCCACCAGAATTTCCCCTGATCGTCCCGCTTACGTAACTTGTTTTCCCAATGTGATAGGTGCCGATGTATAGCTGGATATTCCTCTGCAAACAATGGCCTGGCCATTGCTTCGGTTTCAGCCATAGACCAAGGCCACTCCTTATTGCTGCTGCTATCAATGGAGATTAAATAAAGCCCTGCCCATTGCGCTTTCCACTTGCGAATATCCCGACCCCGCAGCCAAGGCTTGATGATTTCAGCGCTGCTCGGATCTTCATCGATCAGCCGCGACCTGGTCGCCTCATCGATTACAAATGCCTCATTCAGGCCGGTTTTAATGCCATAGTAGAATTTACCCTGGACATACTCACCCAATGGCTTGCCTGCCTGACGCAGCTTTGCCATGAGTGCCAGTACCTCGGGCCGCTCCAGCGTCCAACCCTCGGGAGACAGGGCTGAAACCGGCATGGTGAAGCCGATGGATGGCAATGTCTCGTCGATACTCCTGAGTTGCTCAGAGTCGGTGAAATTTGCGGTGAGGACTTGTGCTGAAATCCCCCCTGTCCCCCCTTTCCCAAAGGGGGGTAATTTCTGACGGGCTGTGCAACATGGAGATAGGTTACATTTTAACCTGTGGACATGGGTTACACTTTCATTGACTTATGCTCCAGTTTTTGGAGCTTGACGTCGAGAATACCGATAGGATGGAAGCCGAATCTTAT
>RPRC01000319.1 GCA_003857395.1 Geobacter sp. | reverse complement strand
CCGATTCGGAAAGCTTCCCGACACCGCAGCATAGTAGTGCCTTGAGGGCGTTTCTTTTTACAAGATTTTAAACAGCTAATCTGCGTATCGTCATCCAAAGGGGTTGGGCCAAATGGTTCGCCCCTTTCTTTAGATGTATCAAACAGAAACTGCCCGCACTGCGGATGAAGGAAATGGCTTCCCATGTCCCTGAACGTTTACACCAGCAACAGGATGGAGCTTCTGGTGGATACGTTTGTCGAATCACTAGTGCAGCCTGCTGATCCCTTTACCCCTGAAACGGTTGTGGTTCAGAGCAAGGGGCTACAGCGCTGGCTGGCCATGGAACTGGCGAAGCGTTTCGGAGTCTGGGCCAACAGTGACTATCCCTTTCCGAACAAGTGTGTCTGGGACCTTTTCAGAAAGATGTTGAAAGGGATTCCCGAGACCTCTCCCTTTGAACCATCTCTCCTCTTGTGGCGTATCCTGCGCGTTCTTCCCCTGCAGCTTGAAAATCCCGTCTTTGCGAGTCTGCAGGGCTATCTCACCGGGAAAAATCATGATCTCAAACTGTACCAACTGTCCGGCAAAATAGCGGACATCTTTGATCAGTACACCCTCTTCAGGGGAGATATGCTGGAAAAATGGGAAGAGGGGAAAGAGACTCATTGGCAGGCTGTTCTGTGGCGGGCCCTGGTGGCTGAGGCTGGCAACCTCCACCGAGCCGAGATAAAAAAACGCTTTCTGCAAACTCTCAGCGAAGTTGCGGGAGGAGAGAACACCTTTCCTTCCCGAATCAGCGTATTCGGTATTTCTTATCTGCCGAAGTTCCATCTTGATTTTCTGGCCGCGGTTTCCACAATCATCGAGGTGAACCTGTTCGTGATGAGCCCCTGCCGCGAGTACTGGTCCGATATCCTTCCCGCTCGGAAACTGGTGCGTCTTTCTTCTGCGGACCGCTCTCTCCGCATCGAGGGAAATCCGCTCCTGGCTTCCCTAGGACGACTGGGCAGAGATTTCTCGGAGATGATTGTCGATTATGGGGAGGCCTGCGGCGGTGCGAACGATTTGTACCGGCAGACCCCCGGAACCAACCTCCTGGAGTTGATACAAAACGACATTCTTGCCTTGGAAGGGGCAGGGGATCCCGGTGATTTGAAACGTACCATCCTGCCTAGCGACCCCTCGTTGAGGATTCACTGCTGCCACAGCCCGATGCGCGAAGTGGAAGTGCTCCATGATACCCTGCTGGGGATGTTCTCTTCTCTGGACGAGCTCGCGCCGCGCGATATTCTGGTCATGACCCCTGACATCGAAACCTATGCGCCTTACATTTCGGCGGTCTTCGAGGGTGGGGCCGGGTTCGCCAGTCGCATCCCCTATTCAATCGCTGACCGGAGTATCCGTCGTGAAGGATGGTTGACTCAGGCGCTTCTCGCTATTTTCGATCTTCCCGGCAAACGCTTTCCCGTCACCAAGGTCATGGACATCCTGTCGTTACCACCTGTTTCCGCCGCGTTTGGAATAGAAGCTGCCGATCTCGATCTGCTCCGTTCCTGGCTCGAAGAGTTGCGGGTTCGTTGGGGAATGGACGAAGATGAGCGGGAGAGGGAAGGTTTTCCCCGCTATCGGGAGAACAGTTGGCGTGCCGGGCTTGACCGCCTCCTGCTCGGCTATGCCATGCCTGATGAGGATACCCTGTTTGGAGACATCCTGCCCTTCGATGACATGGAAGGAGATAATCCCAAACTAGCGGGGAAACTGGTCCGTTTTATCGAGACGCTCTATGGCCTGGTTGAAAAACTCGATCGGCAGCGCACCCTTCCGGAGTGGGAAATCCTTTGCCGGGAAATTCTTGCCGATTTCTTCTCCCCCGGAGAGGATGACTCTCAAGAGTTCTCTTTCCTGAACGCTTTGCTTGATACCCTGCGGACTCTGCCTGCGCTAACCGGATATGTCGGTGCGGTGGGGTTGCCGGTGTTTCGCTCATGGCTTGGCAATGAGATGGACCGGCAGGAGCGGGGTCTTGGTTTCATGACCGGAGGGGTGACCTTTTGCGCCATGCTGCCGATGCGGAGCATTCCTTTCAGGGTCATAGTACTGCTCGGCATGAATGAGGGCGGATTCCCCCGGCAAAACAGGCCGACCGGGTTCGACCTTATTGCCCGGGAACCCCGGATGGGAGATCGATCTCTGCGGGACGAAGACCGCTATCTTTTCCTCGAGGCGCTTCTATCGGCCCGCGAATGTTTTGTGGTGAGCTATACGGGCCAGAGTATCCGGGATAATGCCCAGTTGCCGCCGTCGGTGCTGGTGGATGAACTGCTCGAATACCTGGGACGGCGTTTCAGCGACGGCAGCGATTCCTTTCCGGCAGGGCTTGTTTCCCGACATCGCCTGCAGCCGTTCAGTCCGGATTATTTTTCCGCGGCAGGTGAGCTTTCCAGTTTTTCCGAGGAGAACTACCGGGCGGTGCGCTCCCGTCAGGATGGTGTTCGTCCTGCTGCAGCGTTTTTCACTGAACTTTTGCCGCAACCAGCCCAAGAGCTGCGGGACATCTCCCTCGTGAATCTCCTGGCCTTTTACGATAATCCGGTAAAGTATCTCCTCCGTACCCGCATCGGCATCCGACTCGACGAGCTGGCGCCGCCCCTCGAGGATCGGGAACCCTTCGGACTAGAACCGCTGGATGCCTATCAGGTCCGGCGACAAATGCTCGGGCAGGTACTGGCGGGACGGGATACCGATCAACTGCTTGCTCTGACCAAGGCCCAGGGGGTTCTTCCGCCGGCGCGACAGGGAGAACTTCTCTTCCGGGGACTGGAGCTGCAGGTACGGCAGTTTGCGGCCGGGATCCGATCATTGACCGGGGACTTGCCGGAGCTTGCGCCCCTTGAGCTGGATGTCAGGGTCGGAGAATTCAGAATTTCCGGAAGGCTTTCCGGGATCTGGCCCGATCTGCTGCTGCGCAGCCGCTGTGCCAAGCGCTCCGGACGAGACCAGATGCGCCTCTGGATTGAGCATCTTTTGCTCAACGAAATGAAGAGCGAAGGGTATCCGCTGGTGAGCACCTTGGTGATGACCGACGGGACCCTGCGCCTGTTGCCGGTGAAGGCGAGCGGAACGTGCCTCCGGCTGCTGCTTGATTTTTATTGGTCTGGATTACGGTATCCACTGAAGTTTTTCCCCAGGTCTTCCTTTGCTTATAGCAAAAAATGGGACCTTGGCAGCGCCCGGAGCGCCTGGTGCGGTGACCGTTTTCCCGAGGGTGATGACCCCTACTATCGGCTCTGCTTTGGGGATACGGATCCTCTGGATGATGAATTTGAACAGGTGACGCAGGCAATTCTCGAACCGTTTTTGCGGAATTGTGAGGGGTAAGTTTTCCTTTTTGTAGGGGCAGGCCCCCGTGCCTGCCCGAATCGAGGGTACCCACAGGGGGGTACCCCTACAAAGAATCAAGGGGCAGGCCGTTTTGCAAAATCTCAGAAAGTTGGATTTCTTTCCGGGAAGTTGTTACTCCTCAGCCTTTCAACATAAAATGACACGGTACTCATGGAAATCTACGACAATCTCACCATTGAACTAGCCGGACGAAATCTCATTGAGGCGAGTGCCGGTACGGGCAAGACTTATGCTATCGCCTGTCTCTTTCTGCGTCTTGTTGTGGAGCAGGGGCTTTTGCCCGAGAACCTGCTCGTAGTGACCTTTACCGAGGCGGCAACCAAGGAGCTGAAGAGCCGGATCAGGGAGCGTCTGCGCATTGGCAGGGATTTCTTGAGCGGCTGCGGACCGGAAGACGAATTCTCGGCAGCCCTCCTGGCGGGTGCAAATCCCTGGTGGCCCGGACGGGAAATCGCGATCGAACGGCTCAACCTTGCCTTGCAAACCTTCGACTGTGCGGCTATCTCAACGATCCATGGTTTTTGTTCCCGGGCGCTCCAGGAGAATGCCTTTGAGAGCGGATCCCTCTATGATACCGAGCTGGTCACTGACCAGAGCCCCCTTATCGGGGAAATCGTGGCTGACTTCTGGCGCAGCAATTTTTTTGGCACTGAGTCTTTGCTGCTCGCCACCGTCCTGCGCAAGAAGTGGTCTCTGGACGATATGGCCCGTTTTCTTCGCGGCAAGCTTGCCAACCCCGACCTTGTTGTCATGCCGCTTTTTGATCCGATCCAGGTGGAGCAACTATCCCTTGATTGTCGCTCCACTTTCGAACGTCTGGTGGCAATCTGGCAGGAAAAAAGGGCGGAGCTGGAAGAGATAGTTACCAGCCATAAGGGTTTGAGCAGGGCAAAGGACAGGTATCGAGCAGACCTTGTCCCCGGTCTGCTTGCGGCGATGGCTGACTATCTGGCCGCAGGGAACCCTTTCGAGCTGTTTGACGGCATCGAGAAGTTTTCGACCAGCTTCCTCGCAAGCCAGGCATTGAAGCGCGATGATCCACCGAGCCACGCGTTTTTCGACTGTTGTGGTATGTTGCTGGAACTGGTGGAGAGGCGTTTTGTCGCCCTGAAGGGAAGCCTGTTCCTTTTTGCCCGGGAGCGGCTTTCCCTGCGGAAGGCGGAAAGGAATATCCGCTTTTATGATGATCTCCTGACAGATCTCTACCGCGCTCTCCAGGGCAGTGCGGGTCACGATCTCGCGATGCGCCTTCGCGAGCGCTACCGGGCGGCCCTTATTGATGAATTCCAGGACACCGATCCGGTCCAGTATCGCATCTTCCGGCGGATATTCGCTGAAGGTGCCGGTCCCCTGTTCTTGATCGGCGACCCGAAACAGGCTATTTACAGCTTCCGGGGCGCAGACATCTTTGCCTATCTTGAGGCCAGGGAGGATGTGCCGGAGAAAAACCGCTTCACCATGAACAGGAACTGGCGATCCGCACCTGAAATGGTGGATGCGTTGAATATCCTTTTCCTGCAGCAGGAAAAGCGGCCGTTTCTTTTTTCCTCCATCGGTTATCCCGGGGTGGAAGCGGCACGGGACAAGCGTCCGCTCGTTCTCGAAGGACGGGACCCGGCACCTCTCCAGGTCTGGTTCCTCGGAAGGGGCGAAGAGGATGGGAAAGTAATCGGTATCGGTGCAGCGAAACAGAGGATCGTTCGCGTGCTGGCCGAGGAGATCTCCGGGCTTCTGACAGACGGCCAAGGCAACCGGGCGCTGCTCGACGGGCGTGCTGTCCTTCCCGAGGATATCGCCGTAATTGTCCGGAGCCATGACCAGGCAGCCCTGGTTCAAGAAGCTCTGCGAGCCCATT
>RPRC01000318.1 GCA_003857395.1 Geobacter sp. | reverse complement strand
TCAAAAGGAGGATCGATGAGAAACTCAAAGTCATCTTTCACCTCGTCAGGTTACCAAACCCTTGATGCTTTTTTTCTCTTCCTTCGGTTACCTTTTCCCGTGAGTCAACACGGTTGGTCAGGAGGGCGCATCTCGGATTCTCACCCGACACCAAGGACACCTCCTGCCAGCCACAACTGACCTTTGGACGGAGGATATTCTGCCACGAGAGGGGAATCCTTGACGTCTCGATCGACATTCCATCCTGCGAACAGGCGAACACGGCGCTTACACATCCGGCTTACGATTTTGATTGACTGATACACCCATTCGACCGTACCCTATGTACACTAACGGTATCCAAAGACCGTCACATTACGCTGAAGAAGGAATAGAAAGGTACAGGCATGGCACAGGCAAAAAACGGCGACAAGGTAAGAATCAATTATACGGGGCTGCTTGAAGACGGAACGATTTTCGATTCCACGTACGAAAGCGAAGACTGTGAATCCGAAAGTTGTGAATCCGAGGGTTGTGAATCCGATGACTGCGGCTGCGGCAGTGAACACGGCCCTCGGGAGCTGGTCATTGGCAAGGGCGAATTCCTCCCCGCCATCGAAGAGGCGCTGGTTGGCATGTCAACGGGCGAAAAGAAAAAGGTCATCATCCCGGCTGAAGATGCCTTTGGTGAGTACGACGAAGAGCGGGTTTTTTCCATTCCTCGCAGCGATCTCCCCGAAGACCTGAAGCCTGAAGTCGGTGACGAAATCGTGCTGGTTAATGAGGAAGATGAAGAACTTGCAGTCCTGGTAGTCGAGGTGAGCGACGACGAAATCAATTTCGACGCCAACCACCCTCTGGCTGGTGAAGACGTCACCTTTGAAATCGAACTGGTGGAGATAGTCTAGCAGACAGTAGAAAACTGCTAGAGAAACACGTAGAGTAAAACCACTGAAGGCGGCCAATGGCCGCCTTCAATTTTTAGTACCAGCTCTTCCCTCTTCAATCCTCACAATTGAGTCTTACCCCTGTGCCATATTCCATAGCTCCCCTCTCAGAAACCTTTTTCGTATGCAGATACATACCCGGGTAGCAGGACTCCAGGCAAAACAATCACCCCGGTATTCTGAATTTTGTCAACCCGAAGCTAATTCACGCGTTGAAAGGAAGAACTCAATCAACAGAGCGCTCAGCAGGAAGCTTCCCATGAAATCAACTGGAGGTATGGAAATGAAAAAAAGTCTCGTTTTTGGAATTTTGGCAGGTGTTTTACTGGTAATGGGTGCCGGGATCGCCAGCGCCGGATCTACCTGCGATCCACGGGTCGACAGAAGGGAATTGCGACAGGAAAGAAGGATTGAACAAGGAGTTGCAAGCGGACGACTCACCCCGTGGGAAACCCGGACGCTGGAAAGAGAACAGACTCGCATCCGATTTATGGAAGCACGGATGAAGGCCGACGGCCATTTGACATCCCGGGAACGGCTGAGATTGCACCACCGTTTGAATGTTGCCAACCGGGATATCTGGCGCTTGAATCATAACGGTTACTATCGATAGGCATGAGAGGGGGGCCAGAACGGCCCCCTCCCCATTATGGAAATATCCTCTTGAAGGTCTCCTGGTAGATCCGCAAGGCCTGCTCATTGAAGGGGACAAAGACGACTCTCTCCAACTCTGAATAGCTTTCCAGAGCTGCCTTTGCCTCTTGCAGGGCAATCTCGCAGGCCTGGGCCATGGGATAGCCATACACTCCGGCACTGATGGCCGGGAAAGCGATTGATTTCAAGCCGTTTTCGTCGGCTACCTGGAAGCAACGGCGGTAGGCACTCCGCAACAGATCTGGCTCACCCTTGGCGCCGCCATGCCAGACTGGGCCGACCGTATGAATTACGTGTTTCGCGGGAAGTCTGTACCCTGCGGTAATCTTTGCATCTCCGGTCCGGCAGCCCATGAGGGTTGCACACTCTGCCACAAGTTTCGGTCCGGCCGCCCGGTGGATGGCACCGTCCACCCCGCCACCGCCCAGGAGCGAGTTGTTCGCGGCATTGACAATGGCGTCCACTGCCAGCCTGGTTATGTCTCCCTGGATGATCTCAATCTTTTCTTTCACGGCCTACCTCCTTACCAAATCCCGCAGTGTCTTCAGGTTAATGGCATCCATCTCGTCATTGTCCCCTTTCGGTGTTTCCAGGATCTTCGGAACACAGGCAAACCTTTCATCGTTCATGAGAAAGCGGAATCCGGAAAGGCCCAGGGCTCCCTGGCCGATATGTTCATGTCGATCAACACGGCTATTCAGACCTTTTTTGGAATCGTTGAAGTGAAAAACCAGCAGATTTTCCAAGCCAAGAATCCGGTCGAATTCATCAAATACCCGTCGATATCCCTCTTCGCTGGTAAAATCATACCCGGCCGCAAAAGTATGACAGGTGTCAAAGCAAATGGCAAACCGTTCGGGAGATGCGGAGCGGTCGCGAATTTCCCGAAGATGCTCGAAACGATGGCCGATATTGGTCCCCTGTCCGGCCGTGGTCTCCAGAAGAACCTTGCCGGTAAAGTCTTTCCCTTCCTCCAGGAGATAGTCGAAAGCCTCGACGATCCGACTGATTCCCGTTTCTTCTCCTTCTCCCACATGAGAACCGGGGTGCATGACGATCTTGTCGATACCAAGGCGGGCACAGCGCTCCATCTCCTCCAGAAAACCGGCCAGGCTCTTCTCCCGCACCTCTCCCGGAGCAGCCGCCAGGTTGATCAGATAGATGTCATGGGAAACGATGTCATAGAGGCCGGCCGCTTCCCGTTTTTCCCGAAACAAGGAAACCTCCGAGTCACTTACCGCTTTGCCGCGCCACTGATTTGAGTTCTGGGTAAATATCTGAATCACGGCACAACCGGCCGCACTGCCTCGGTCGATGGCCTTGGAGAGCCCTCCGGCGATTGACATGTGGGCTCCGAGATAGTCCATAAAAGTATTCCTTTCCTGAATCCGAATCCGTGAAATCTCTACAGCGAGATTTCCCCTCTGAACACCTCTACCGCCGGCCCGGTCATATATACCGGACCGTTTTCCGGCCATTCCATTTCCAGGTCGCCGCCGGAAAGATGGTTGACGATCCGCCTGTCGGTCAGTCCATTCAGCACGCAGGCCACGGTCACCGCACTTGCCCCGGTCCCGCAGGCAAGGGTTTCGCCCGCGCCCCGTTCCCAGGTTCGCTGACGCACCTCGGTCCGGGAAATAACCTGAACGAATTCCACGTTGGTACGCCGAGGAAACAGCTCATGATTTTCAATCAGCGGACCATACTTCTCAAGGGGAAAATGTTCTAGATCGTCAACGAAGATGACACAGTGCGGATTGCCCATCGAGACACAGGTAATCCTGAAGGTTGAATGGAGGATATTGAGCGGCTCATCGACAACCCTGTGCGAACCATCACCAACCATGGGAATCTCCGAACGAATCAGGCGGGGCTCTCCCATATTGACCCGCACCCTGTCAACCTTGTTGTCGGCATTCGTGAAGAGTTGCAGAGTCAGAATCCCGGCACCGGTTTCAGCTGAAATCTCCTTCGCAGCGACAATACCATGGTCATAGGCATATTTCGCGACACAGCGTATTCCGTTTCCGCACATCTCTGATTCCGACCCGTCGGAGTTGAACATGCGCATCCGCACGTCAGCAACGGTCGACGGCATGATGAGGATAAGACCATCGGAGCCAATGCCAAAGTTGCGGTTGGAGACCTTTCGCGCCAGATCAGCAGGGTTTTCCACTGTTTCCTCAAAACAATTCATATACACATAATCATTGCCTGCGCCCTGCATCTTGGTGAATTTCATGCCCTAACTCCTTATCTATGTGGGATAAACACTGTTCAGCTGCCTGATAAAACTCGAATGGCCTCACAACGAAAGATCTTCGTGAAGATTACTCATCAAACCGCAAACCATTCTTTATTGTGTACTCCATGGAACGGCTTTCAGCAAATCGAAAAAAGGTGCTTCCAGGGGAATACCGGTCAGAAAGATTTTTCCCCCGCCACTGCCCGGTTGTGAGAAGAGAATGCCAGCTATTTCAAGAGTATATCGTCCATCAGGAATTGAAGAAAACTGCCGCTTCCGATATTCCGCCGGAATATTCACTGCCGTGGAAATTTTGGCAGCCACTGTCCGGAAATCATCAGCACTTCCAACTGCTATCCTCTGGTAGCCCGCCAGTTCAAGGAGGCGGAAGAGAGTAGCCCGATTCGGGGCTGCATTGCCAAAATCGAGAAAGTAGCGTTTTCCTCCTCCTTCGAAATAACGGTCAACGGTAACACTCAGAGAGGCTGCCCCGGTCTGGCCAACCACGATCTCGATGGGATGGTCCTTACTCGTTTTCAGGGAAAGGGCATCGAGAACAGCGTCCGCTAGTACCTCAGGCTTGCCGGGTGGCAGGGAAATTACCTGGACAGCTGCAGTTGCCGATGGTTTTTCTGACACGTCACACCACGCAACCAAGCGAAAATTCTTGGCCGCCAGATAGGAGACAAAACTTTCCGGGAGTACCAGACAGCCATTCTTCTCCAATAGCACCAGGATTGTTTTGCGGATCTCCACTCCCGGTGTACGTCGTGCCGCGGTAAAGTCCACCTTCAGCGTAAGTTTCGGTTCGGTTCCGAATTCCAGGGGAGTTCCCTCGTCAGTTGTAGCAAACCCGGCTGCCTGGAGAAGCTCTTTCACAAAACCCCTCTCATTGGCGGGATCAGCAACAACCGTTTCCGATTTCTCCACTTCGACCCCTGACAGGTTCCCGAAAATGGGCGCTATTCCAGGAGGCACGATACGGATTTCCTTGCCGTTTATCCCTGCCAGAACTGGGTAGCTTTCCAAACCGGCCTCTGCCGTCTCTGGCGTCAGTTCTACCGACTTCCTCTCGGGAAAGAGCCGCGCCCAGAATTCTTTGGCCCGCCGCAACATCCCTTCGTCCACGGTTGGAGAAGGGGCAGGAGAAGTCTCCAGAGCGGGGCTTTCCGTTGCGGCTGCTGGGGCAGGTACAGGAGCAGGAGCAGGTACAGGAGCAGGAGCAGGGGCAGGGGCGGTTTTTTGAGGAACATCGACTTTCTTCCTGGTAAGAGGAAGAAAGATGATTTGACCGATCTGAAGCTCGGAGGTGTCGCTGATTCCATTTATTCTCTTGATCGCGGGAATCAGACGCTATCCCTTCTTTGCTGTCATGCCGAAGCTTGTCGTCAGAATCGTATAAATGTTTACACCGGAACGTA
>RPRC01000317.1 GCA_003857395.1 Geobacter sp. | reverse complement strand
CGAAGCCCAGGGATTCGATTGCTTTGGCAACAGGCTCTTCACCATTCCGCGAGACAAGAAGGGTCTGTAGATCCCACACTTCTGCCTCTTCGGTGAGCCCCAGTACCACCAATCTTTTTTTCAGGTAGTCCTGATCAATCGGCAGGGTAAAGAATCCTGCTGCAGGAAATACTCCGCCGATCTTTCCCTCCTCGCTGAGAAATATTGGCAGGACGGCGATATCGCGGGTTTGCGGATTCTTTTTAAGGGACAGAAAGATACCCCAGCCATCAGTAGAGTAGGGCGACAGGTCCAGAATGATTCCAAGTGGCCGTTTTTCGGCGAGCTCCTCAACATTCGCCACCCTTGCCTGATAACCCGACTCTTTCAGGTATCTGCAGACAACCTTTCCCCTCCCATCGCAACCTTCCATTCCAAGAAGCCATAATTCCTGCTCAAGAATTTTCGCGACCATGCATGATCCCCATTTCTGTTTGATACTGGTCCGCTTCACGCCTGACATGGACAACTCAGACGTCCAGGACGCCCAAGAATCGTAGAGTGATGCACTCGTGGATTTCTAGATACCATATTTTCCCGCCTCAGCAAAGGAATCTTTCATCTCCAATGGTTAATCAAGCGTCACTTGTGTGCAAGATGATATCCAACAGAACCGCAAAAGTCTCCAAGAGGCAGTCCGGATACATTCAAATAACGAGAAATACCTTGATTTATCGGAAAAATATCGGCATACTGCTCGATTATGCGGGCGATAGCCCGTCTTTTTTTGTCCACAGGAGGCGGTCGGACTGGCTCTCCCCCGTGGACACGCCAGTGACACAGAAACGGTCTAGGAGTCTGTCAGACTTAGGAAATCGAAGCGAAAATTTGGCTGGACGAGGACAGATTTTGTTGATTTTGCTGGGTAATAGTTGTTCTATTGCCCAAAAAAGCTACGAAATATGGACCGTCCAGACGGATTTGCAGCAGATTCACACTAAGTCCGACAGGCTCCTAGCGACACAACTAAACAACAGGAGTCGGATACATGCAGGAAAAGATTCGTAACATAGCTATTATCGCCCACGTTGACCACGGCAAGACTACGCTCGTGGATGCCTTGCTGAAGCAGTCGGGTGTTTTCCGAAATAATGAAGTTATTACCGAACGGGTCATGGATTCCAACGACCTTGAAAAGGAACGCGGAATCACGATTCTCGCCAAGAACCTCTCCATCAGACACGGCGATTACAAGATCAATATCGTTGACACACCGGGCCATGCAGACTTTGGCGGTGAAGTGGAACGGGTGCTTAAAA
Organism: Geobacter sp.; assembly: GCA_003857395.1. The sequence goes on along the minus strand of RPRC01000317.1, from coordinate 3,976 downwards.
TGGTGGACTCTGTTCTCCTCCTCGTAGACGCTCTTGACGGCCCCATGCCACAAACGCGTTTCGTGCTGAAAAAATCCCTTGATCTTGGTCTGAATCCAATCGTTGTCATCAATAAAATCGATCGACCGGGCGCCCGCCCTACTGAAGTTGTTGATATGGTTTTTGATCTTTTCTGTGAACTCCAGGCAAGCGACGATCAACTCGATTTTGCCATAGCCTACACGAGTGCCAAACTTGGTTATGCCAAACTGGATCTTGCCGAAGAATCCGACACGATGGAACCACTCTTTCAAATGATAATCAAAAGTGTCCGGCCACCGGAAGGAGACCAGTCCGCTCCGCTCCAGCTGCTCGTAACGAATATTGATTATAATGATTATATCGGTCGCATCGCCACCGGCAGAATCTTCAACGGAAAAATCAGCTCGGGAGAAACGGTAGCCCTGGTGAAGCGCAACGGCGAAATCAAACGTGGCCGGATCTCGAAGCTTCTCGGCTACGAGGGGCTCCAGCAGATTGATATTTCCGAGGCAGTTACCGGCGACATCGTCACGATTGCCGGCTTTGATGAAGTCGGCATTGGGGAAACAATCGCTGACGCTGAAACACCCATCCCGCTTCCTTATGTCTCCATTGACGAACCGACAATCTCCATGAATTTCATCGTCAACAACGCACCGTTTGCCGGTCGGGAGGGCAAACTGGTAACGTCCCGGAACATCAGGGAGCGTCTGGATAGAGAACTACGCACCAATGTCTCTCTCCGCATCGAAGACACCGACAATCCGGACACCTTTCTGGTTTCGGGTCGCGGGGAATTGCACCTGTCGATACTCATCGAGAACATGCGCCGCGAAGGTTTCGAAATGGCGGTTTCCAAACCAGAAGTAATTCTGCGCCACATTGACGGACAAAAACAGGAACCGATCGAGTATCTGGTCGTTGATGTACCGGCTGAGCATCAGGGAACCATTATCGAAAAGATGGGCCCTCGCAAGGGTGAAATGGTTGCCATGCACCAGCTTGGCGAAGTCATTCGCCTCGAGTTCCTGGTGCCGGCACGAGGACTGCTCGGCCTCCGCGGCGAAGTACTCACCGAAACCCGTGGAACAGGCATCCTGACCCATACCTTCCACGGCTACGCTCCCTATAAAGGTGACATCCCCGGACGCAAGAATGGGGTTCTGATAGCCATGGAACATGGTGAAACGACTGCCTACTCCCTGGATACCTTGCAGCCGCGCGGCGTGCTTTTCATCGGACCGGGCACGGAAGTTTACGGTGGCATGATTATTGGCCAGCACGCCAAGGACAACGATCTGGACGTAAACCCCTGCAGAGGAAAAAAGCTCTCCAACGTCAGAGCGTCAGGTTCCGATGACGCCATCAAACTGACGCCGCCACGGCTTCTGACACTGGAACAGGCACTCGAGTTCATCGATGACGACGAACTGGTCGAGATAACGCCTCTCTCCATCAGACTGAGGAAAAAGGAACTCGATCCGACGAAGAGAAAGCGGCACACACGCTAAAAGCTCGGGCAAAGTGCTTATGACGTCACATTTCGCAAGTTTCGATGTTCTGCACATGGTAACTTTGCATTGACAAATGAGCACTTTTTCTCTACTACAAGAGTTAAGATTTCCGTTTTAGCCGCATCATAAAATGATAAGGAGCTTGTATGTTTCAAAGAATCGCGCTCGCTCTCACAATCCTGGTTCTTGCCACATCCTGCGCCAATAGCAAGCTCAAGCTGCCGCCAGAAACCTTGTTCAAGCAAGGTGAGAAGCTTTATGCCAAGAAAAAATATGATGCCGCTGCGGAAAAATGGCGCAAGGCAAAAGACAGTACTACCTCTCCACTTCTCAGAACAGCAGTCGAGCTGAAGCTTGCCGACGCGCTGTACCACGACAAGAATTTTATTGAAGCAGCAGCTGAATACGAAAATTTCCGGAAGCTCCACCCGAAGAACCAGAAAGCTCCCTATGCACTCTACATGCAGGGGTTAAGCAATTATTACCAGGTCAAAAAGATTGACGTTGACCAGACCCCGACCAAGAATGCGGTAACCCTGTTCGAAATGTTTCTCCAGCAGTATCCTGGCTCCGATATGACGCAAAAGGTAACGGTAACGTTGGCTGAATGCAAAGCCAGACAGGCCGCCCATGAAATGTACGTGGGTAGATTTTACTACCGTACCGACAAGTTTGAGGCGGCCATTGGGCGTTTTGAATATGCACTGCAAGAATATCCCGGGACACCCCGTTCTGATGAAGCGCTCTTCTTTCTTGGGAAAGCCTACCTGAACACCGGAAATACGAACAAAGCAAAGGAGTCGCTCAGCCGACTCGTTACGGAGTACCCAAAGAGCGAGTTTGTTGATAACGCGAAAAAGATCTTGAGCAGTAATTCCTGACCGCAAAACCGTAAGGGTTGCTGCTGACGGGAGGTAGTCTCATGAGATTTTTACCGAGCATCTTTCTCTTCGTACTGGCTGCACCTTTAACCACACTTACTCCGGGCTGCAGTGACATGCAAGGCTCAACCTCAGGGGAACAACTCTTCGTGCTCCACTGCGCATCCTGTCATCCAGGCGGATCAAACACCATAACCCCGTCAAAAACCCTACAAACTGCCGACCTCCAGGCAAATATGATAACGACACCGGAAGACATCGTGGGGAAAATGAGGACGCCCGGACCGGGTATGCCGAAGTTTACCGATGCTATGATTCCTGAAAAAGAAGCTCTGCGCATCGGCAAATATATTCTGAATACATTCCGCTAGCTTTTTCCCCGCGAACTTTCGCGGAATCCATAAAAACTGCCCCGTCTCGTTCTTTATCTACGTATCCAGGCAAGTGAATTTATCCTTGCCTGGATAAATATATGTTTCCCAACCGTCATGGTGCAGATGTGCCCCTTGGGCTCGAAGGCTGCCTTTCACCTTCTGATCCATTGCAGCCTCCCAGACCTCTTCGGCATGGAATCGGCATTTTGCCTGCCCAACTGGTACTCCCGGGATTGCACTTCTCTATCCCCCTGACAGCTTTTTCTCCCCTTGGCAACTGGCTTTCCAGAAGTCGGGAGCACCAGGCCGACCGTTTTGCCGCCGAGCTCAACGCAACACCCGAGTCACTTGCCTCAGCCCTGGTAAAGATGAGCAGCAACAATCTCTCCAACCTTCACCCCCATCCTCTCTATGCAGCAATCTACTATTCGCACCCGCCGGTCGTGAAGCGGGTACAAACTCTTACCGCCGCCATGAGGATCACGACATGATCGAATCGATTACTGACAAAAGCTGAATAATACCAATTCCAGATCAAGGATAATCTCAAGGCGGCGAGGATTGAGGCTGCGAGGCGTACTGAAGTGTACATTGAGCAGCCGAAGACAAGCCAACGTAGAGAGGGCCTTGATAGGGAATTGGAATAACTGCTCGGCAGCACAGGCACTGGTAGCATGATGGAATACTCTGAGGAAGGAGATGAATCCTGCAGCTAACGAATGGAGGGATTCATCAGTGTCCCGGCAACGGGAATATGGTAAGAACCGGGACTTTTCTGATATTTTGCCAAGAGCAGGAAAACCAGTTTCTGCTTTTCGAGGAATTCCGGCTTGGGCATCAGCTCGATGGTCAGATTCAATGGTGCCGACGCCAGGGGACCAGCCATGGCCAGAGTACCCTTCAATCTGATATAGATGCCATCCCCCTGAAAGGTCAGGCTTTCGAGGTTTCCCTGGCCGCCTGAGGCGCGGAACATCCCGCGGATGGTTTCGTATGAGGCATCGGGAAGGGGCATGCCGCTCACCTTTATTCCGCTTAATTCCGCCCGTTTGATCTCCATCCGAATATCACCGTGCAGGGCGGTCCCCTTGCCGCTGAAAGAACCATCCAGGAATAGATTTCCTTGCAGATTCGCACCGGTGGCAACCTGAAGCAGGGGGATATCCTGAAGTCTGACACCTTCGCT
>RPRC01000316.1 GCA_003857395.1 Geobacter sp. | reverse complement strand
GAATGTCTTCCCTTCACAGATCGAATCGATCCTTATGCAGGTGGAGGGAGTCGAGCCACATTACCTTTTGATTGTTGATCGCAAGGATAACCTTGACAGCCTCGAGGTGCAGGTGGAGGTTGATGAGCGGCTCTTTTCCGATGAGGTGAAACATCTCCAGTTGCTGGCTTCTACAATCGAGAAGCAGATCAAGGACCTTCTCGGCATCACCTGCAAGGTCCGTCTCGTTGAACCGAAAACCATCACCCGGAGCGAGGGAAAGGCAAAAAGGGTCATTGACAACAGGGTGAAGTAGCACGCTGCAGTTTTTCCCGGACAAAACTCGCTGCTTTCCCTGCCGGAAATCTGGAGTTCATGTCAGGGGTTTTTTGATTGAAATGGACAAACCGGATTGTTACGGCCAGCAGCAGAGCGCATTACGGACATACCTGCTAAAACACGCAAGAGGAGGCAAGCATGAAAGTTGAACAGATCTCCGTTTTTATAGAAAATAAATCGGGACGACTCGCCGATGTTGCCAGTGCTCTGGGAGAGGCACACGTCAATATCAGGGCACTCTCCCTTGCCGATACCAGCGATTTCGGTATCCTGCGCCTGATTGTCAATGATGGGGAAAAAGCAAAGCAGGTTCTCAAGGAGAAAGGTTTCACCGTCAGCAAGACCGAAGTGGTTGCCATTGAGGTTCCTGACAGACCGGGTGGCCTTTCGGAGATCCTCCATGCGCTTGATAAAGATTGTATCAATGTTGAGTATATGTATGCTTTTGTGGAGCGTTGTGGTGGGAATGCCGTAATTATTTTCCGATTCGACGAGACCGATAAAGCCATCCAGTGCCTGGTAGAAAAGGGTTTCAGTGTTCTGGAAGGTGAACGGCTCTATCATATGTAGCGCCAGCAGCTGGTATTGTTTTATTATTTCTTATTGTGAATGGGAGGATCTATGGGAAGACTCGTGTTGCTTGTATCCGCTTTGCTCCTGATTGCTATGACAACAGTAGCTCAGGCTGCCCCAACCATCAGAATCGGCGGGCTTTTTTCTGTTACCGGCCCGGCTTCTTTTCTCGGTGAGCCGGAGAGAAATACTCTGGAAATGCTTGTTCAGGAGGTCAATGCCAAAGGTGGCGTGAATGGGTCAAAGATCGAGCTCTTTATCTATGACACCCAGGGTGATGCTACAAAAGCGGTGCAACTGGCGACCAAACTCATCAGGAATGACAAGGTCGTTGCTATTATCGGCCCCAGCACCACCGGCGAGTCCATGGCTGTCATCCCGCTTGTGCAACGGGAACGGATTCCCCTTATCTCCTGCGCCGCTGGCGTGAAGATTACCGAACCAGTAAACGCCTGGGTTTTCAAGACGCCGGCCAATGACCAGGTTGCTGCCGAGAAAATCTACAACTTTGCCGCCAAGAAAGGTCAGAAGCGCATTGCACTGCTGACCGTATCTGATTCGTATGGCTCCTCTGGCAGAGAACAGCTCAAGATTCTGGCCGCGAAAAAGGGTTTCACCATCGTGGCAGACGAGGTTTTTTCGCCGAAGGATACCGACATGACACCGCAGCTTACCAAGATTCGTGGTGCAAACCCGGATGCGGTTATCTGCTGGGGAACAAATCCCGGCCCGGCAGTGGTAACGAGAAATATGCGGCAGCTGGGAATTACCACTCCACTTTACCAGAGTCATGGTGTTGCTTCGAAGAAGTTTATCGAACTCGCAGGAGCATCTTCGGCGGAAGGAGTAACTCTCCCTGCCGGTAAACTTGCCGTGTACGATATTATTCCCAAGAAAGATCCGCAGGTGAAGCTTCTCAAGGAGTATGACCAGGCGTACCGCAAAAAATTTGGTGTTGAAGCCTCCACCTTCGGAGGATATGCCTACGATGGTTTTCAGCTAATTGTGGCTGCCATCAAAAAGTCCGGAGCAACTCCGGACAAAATCAGAAAAGGTATAGAACAAATCCGAAAAATGGTTGGTGTCTCTGGGGTCTTTACCATGTCACCCACCGACCACAATGGTTTGGATCTCACCGCCTTTGAAATGATTAAAGTGTCAAAAGGCGACTGGGTCTTGGCACGGTAGTTATCCTAAAGGGAATCACTGGAGGAAATTTCATGGTAACGAAAAAACTTCACAAACTATTTCTCTCGGCTGTGTTTGTCCTTGCCTCAGCGGCACTGGCTTCAGCCGCTCCTACGATTAAAGTCGGCGCTCTGTTTGCGGTGACCGGTCCCGCCTCCTTCCTCGGAGAACCGGAGCGAAATACCGCAGAGATGGTCGTAAACCAGATCAATGCTGCCGGAGGAATAAAAGGGCAGAAAGTTGAGCTCATCGTCATGGACACCCAGGGCGATGCAACGAAGGCGGTTCAGGCGGCAACGCGTCTCATCAAAGAAGATGTCGTTGCCATCATCGGCCCAAGCACCACTGGTGACACGATGGCGGTTATTCCGCTGGTGGAGAGGGCGAAAGTGCCCCTTATTTCCTGTTCAGCCGGGGCAAAAATTACCGAACCGGTCAGGCCCTGGGTTTTCAAGACTGCCCAGAACGATTATCTGGCCGTTACGAAAATCTATGAGCATCTGGTTAAAAACAAACTCACCAAGGTTGCGATCCTGACTGTTTCCGACTCATTCGGCTCATCCGGCCGTGAGCAACTGAAGGCTCTGGCCGGGCGTTATGGTATTACCATTCTGGCTGACGATACTTATGGCCCGAAAGATACCGACATGACTCCGCAGCTGACAAAGATTCGCGGTTTACAGGTGCAGGCTCTCATCTGCTGGGGTACTAACCCCGGGCCGGCAATCATTGCCCGCAACGCCCGGCAGCTTGGCCTGAGCATTCCTCTTTACATGAGCCATGGGGTTTCTTCAAAGAAATTCATCGAACTCGCCGGCAGTTCCGCCGATGGCATCATTCTTCCTTCCGGGCGCGTGCTGGTAGCCGACCTCTTGCCGAAGTCCGATAAACAGAAAAAAGCTCTCCTCGCCTACGTGAAAGAATATCAGAAGAATTTCAAGACTGAAGGAGATCATTTTGGCGGGCATGCCTGGGACGCAATGATGCTCTTGAAGGGTGCAATCGAGAGGGGTGGGGCATCGCGGACCGCTATCCGTTCGCAGCTTGAAAAAACCAGGAATTTTGCCGGAATCGGCGGCATCTTCAACTACTCCGCGACAGATCATAGCGGACTTACGAAAGACGCCTTTGTTCTTGTCCGAGTAAAGGGCGGAGACTGGTCGCTGGTAAAATAGTTTAGCGGCGAACTGTTCTAACTTTCGGTTTGCCGTCCAGCCAGTTTCCTGTGCTGTCGGTACGTTCCGGTTCGTAATCATTATCCAGGATTTATTGAGACGCCCTTGATGGGCGTCTCTTTTTCTCGACCCTTTCGGGGAACGACGTTTGTAAGAAAAGGATTTATGTCTGATCAGCTACTTCAATACCTTCTGTCGGGGCTTTCGACAGGAGCGATCTACGCGCTCATCGGCATCGGGTTCTCAATTATTTACAACTCGACCGGTATCATAAATTTTGCTCAGGGAGAGTTTTTTATGCTGGGGGGGATGATGACGTACTATTTCCTCTCTGTTGCCAAACTACCGCTTCTTGCCGCGATACCTCTTGCCATACTTCTCACCACGGTTGTCGGTGTGCTTTTCGAACGTCTTGCCATCCGTCCGCTAAGAAATGCCTCGCCGCTTATTTTGGTCATCATAACTATCGGCGGAAGCATTCTTATCAGAGGCATCGCAATGCTGGTCTGGGGGAAGGATACCCACTCTATCCCGATGTTTACCGGGAATGAGCCGCTTACAATTGGTGGGGCGACACTTCTCCCTCAGCACCTGTGGATCTTCGGCATTACCTTATTAATAATCATCGTCAACCGATTCTTTTTCTATCACACCATCAGTGGCAAGGCGATGCGCGCCTGTTCTCATAACCGTCGGGCTGCCAGCCTGGTCGGAATCGATGTGAAGCGAATGGTCTTCTTTGCTTTTGCGATTAGTTCTGCCATGGGATCCGTGGCAGGAATCATCTCTGCTCCTCTCACCATGACCTCCTACGATGTGGGAATCATGCTTGGCTTGAAAGGTTTTTGCGCTGCGATCATCGGCGGCATGAGCAGTGGTATTGCAACAGTCTTCGGCGGACTCCTTCTCGGGGTGCTTGAGGCCTTTGGTGCAGGACTGATATCATCGGGCTACAAGGATGCCATTGCCTTTATCATCCTCTTGCTGATCCTGTTTATTCGTCCACAGGGGCTCTTTAAAAAAGCTGAAACAGAAAGGGTCTGACATAATCATGGCTACTGAAAGACACGTTCTGCTGAAATATTTACTCTTTTCCGTCGCCGTGCTCGTTGCGCCGGTATTTTTCGCCGGTGGCTACCTGCTGAATGTGCTGGTGTTCGTGGGAATCAATACCATGCTGGCGCTGGCACTTAATCTCCTTCTCGGCTATGCCGGTCAGATTTCCCTTGGTCAGGCAGCTTTTTTTGGTTTGGGTGCCTATATCTCGGGTGTTGCAACAGCAACCTACGGGTTGAATCCCTGGACGGCATTGGTGCTTGCAGCTCTTATTGTCGGGACTGTCGCCTTTGCTATCGGCTTTCCGATCCTCAAGCTCAAGGGTCATTACCTGGCAATGGCAACCCTTGGCTTCGGGATTATCATCTACATTTTTTTCAATGAAACAATTGATCTTACCGGCGGCCCTTCCGGTCTTAGCGGCATTCCCTATTTTTCCGTGTGTGAGTTTCAGTTTGATAGCGACATGAAAAATTACTTTCTCATCTGGGGCTTTGCCCTGCTGATGATTTTGTTTTCGATAAACCTGGTAAATTCCCGTGTTGGTCGTGCTTTACGGGCCATAAATGATTCCGAGGTCGCGGCCCGGGTCATGGGTGTCAATGCCCGGCTGCTGAAAGTGCAGGTTTTTGCCCTTTCGGCGGTATTTTCTTCGATAGCGGGCAGCCTGTACGCCCATACCATGACGTTTATCTCTCCGGCCTCGTTCGGCTTCAATTTTTCCGTTGAATTACTGACCATGGTTGTCATCGGCGGACTTGGTACCGTGTATGGGTCTTTCCTGGGTGCGGCGCTGCTCACCCTGCTTCCCGAATTTCTGAGGACCTTGCAGGATTACGATATCGTTTTCTACGGGCTGCTGCTGGTTCTCATGACCATGTATCTGCCCGGTGGGCTGGTGAGGATCCCGGCACTGCTGCTGCCGTACCTGGCAAAATTCAAAGCGGGGGGGCAGGAAAATGCTT
>RPRC01000315.1 GCA_003857395.1 Geobacter sp. | reverse complement strand
TGCGCCCACGGCCCCTTCCCCGGCCGCGGGTGGGGGGGGGGGGGGTAATGCCGACACTTCCCCCCCTGCGGGGGGGGGGGGGGCGGAACGGCACACTGGTTACTCAACGACCTCCAAGACTCCCTCCATCCCTTTATCCCGATGACTTTTGAAGAATGGAGGTTTTTTACTGCAGTAGAACGGATATTTCCCGGTCTTGGTCGGGGTAAACCGTACAACCTTCGGCTCGCTGGACAGGCTCTCTTTCACCGTAATTCCCGCATCAGGCGCATCGATAACGAAATCATGGGGGATGATTCCCCCTTCTTTCCTGACCTTGAGTTCCACCGGCACATCAACCTTTACCGTAATGTGGTCAGGCTTGTAGAAATACCCACCACCCACGATCTCCACCCGCTGAACTCCGTCTTTATCGATGTCCGCGTGGTAAGGTTCAGTCTCCGCCATGGTAAGGGAAGTGAATATCAGGTAAATTAGGGCCGCAAGGGAAAGCACTCCATATCTGATCATTTTCACATACCTCCCGTGTGAATAATCGCCTCCAGCCGAAGCTATGGGGTAGTGGCGCTACTTGAAACCTAGCATGCAGCAGGCAAAGCGCAACCGATCATTATTCCTCATCTGGTCCCAGCCACTCCCCGCTCTCCCATCGCTCAATCGCCGTCTGCGCCCGAAACCCCAACAAACCCGGCTCCAGTGCTACACGTCTCAGGGTAGCCAGGCAGGGCTTGCTATCGTAGCGGATCGAATAGACTGCCGCCATTCCGGCCACAACCAGGTCGGTGTCTCCAACCAACTCCAGCAAGGCCTGTTTACCGCTCTCTCCGGTGCCGATAATCGACCGGTGAAGTCCGGAGATCATATGTGCACAGGTATTGGCCCGCTGCTCATTCATCTCTTCCATTGCCTTGTGGTGCGCCTTAGCGGTAGCCGCAAAACGGTGAAGCAGTCGTGTCAGTTTATCGTCCTGCATGGTACCCCTGTTGAGTATTTCGTCGGGTTGGAGCAATTGACAAAAAAAAGTTTTGTGTCAATTTTATAGAGAGAATTAATCGTACGACGATTAATTTGTTCAGATCACAAACAGTTAAAAATGTCCAATATTCCTTCAATCCGGTCCGCAAGAAAAAAGAGCAAGAGGAAGAACAATGTTCAAACCGACCCGAATACTTGTCCCGAAGGACATGACAGATTTTTCTCTCAAAGCGCTTCGCCACGCTTTCGATATTGCAAAGGAATTTAATGCTGAGGTTTTTCTGCTGCATGTGATTCAAAACCCCGTGAAACAGTGTATAGCAGATTTCTGCATTGATGATGAAGAGTTTAGTCGAGTTCAGAAACAAATGTATGAGTCTGCCCGTTTGGAAATCCTGAAACAACTCACAATATTTCCCTATATAAACATGGATAAAATAACTACCAATGTCAGAATAGGGCTCCCATATGATGAAATATTGATAGAGGTTGAAGAGAGGGCAATTGACCTGATTGTCATCGATCCCATCGAATCTAAAGGTCTAGAGAAATACCTGATTGGAAGCGTCGCACACCATAAGCTTCTCGAGGCAAAATGTTCTGTGCTTCTGGTAAAGTAGCTGTCAGGTGGCTGATTCAGGGGATTTCGGGGACATTCTTGCTTTAGTGCATAGAAGTTTTTCAGTTGGTGGAAGCAACATCTCAATGTCTACCATGTAATTGCGAGAAGTGCCCATGGCCTCATGGCTCAAATGCTTGGTGGCCTCATTACCTACCTGCTTCTGGCCATCTACTGCCATGAGGAGCATAATGAACGAGTCAGTATTACAGCGGCAATTAAACATCTAAATGTAGGGGCGGCGCTTGCTCCGCCCGATCGGCGCGCGGCAAGCAGCGCCCCTACTGCAGGTTGTTATGTTTAGTTGCCGAAGTAATATCTCACGAGTACGGGAACTCAGGATCAAGATCCGCAATAAACTTTTAGAGATACTTGCTGATATCAAAGTACAAGAAGATTGCATGGATTTATCATAATTCAGAAACTGCAATTCTTAAACCGGACACTGCTGTCTCTGGTTTATTGATTTAGGGTGAATTGACAAAACCTGAACACCCTAAATCTTCTTCAGGAAAACAAAGCAGTTTGTTCTTGCATAAAAGGCCCCTCCCGGTGTATATGAACACACACTAATTATTCATATGTTTTTATTAAAAGGAGGGATGTAAAGATGAAAGCACCGAAGTTTACTATATATTCCAGAAGTACCGGCATGGAGATCGCTCCTTACGAAAAACGGCAGGAGGGGAAACCCCGCGAAGGTAGAATTTCTCTCCGTTTTTTCAGGATGGAGGGCGGAAACCCGCAGCTTCGCTTTGTTGCCGAACCTTGGGAAGGCTTTGAAATTTCACGCATGATTGACAAGGTGTCCCTGGAAGGGGGGAAGCAAAATCTTACCCACAAATTTGAGGGTAACTCCGGAGAAACTGTGACAAAGCTTACCGTTGAAAAGTACGAACGGAACGGCAAAGAGGGACAGGCCCTCACCATCCAGCGTGGAGACGACACCATAAACGTCCCTGTAGTCCTGGGTCAGTTTCTATATGCAGGGGAATTCCTGCGGCGCCTTTCAATAAGTGAAGCATGGGTGGAGCAGCATGACGGCGAGAGGGTGATCAATTCGGCCGACTGACGATATGTTCCTTCGGGATGAGCTCCGGGGGCAGGGCTATGGTCGGAAGGCAGCTTGCTCGATAGTTTTGGGTACCGTCACCGGCAGTAGGCATACCAAATACAAGCAAAAAATTCCAGGAAGAGCGAGGCATTGAAATGAATATTCAAAAAGTAATCGATGAAGTGTACCGTCTTTCCGTCAACATCGAGGATACAAACTATCTCTTTGAAGGCATTTGGCCGATTCCCCATGGTATTTCAATCAACGGGTACCTTATCAAATCCGAAAAGAATGTCCTGATCGATCTGACCCAGGATGTCATGGGATTTCCCAGGGCGATCACCAAGCAGATGGGCCAATTGTCTTTGGGGGTCGAAGATATCGACATTATTGTTCTCAACCACATGGAGCCCGATCACGCTGGCTGGCTCAGGGAATTCTGCAGGCAGAACAAGAAAGCGACAATCTACTGCACGAAAAAAGCCGTCCCTCTTCTGGAAGCCTTCGCTTCGGTACCGCCTGAAAGGGCCATTGCTATCACCGACGGGATGATCCTTGAGATCGGTGACTATGAGTTGCAATTCTTCGACACGCCCAACATCCACTGGCCGGAAACAATGATGACATTCGAGCGCAAACGGGGTCTGCTGTTCTCCTGCGATGCGTTCGGCTCCTACGGCAAGGTTGACGAAAGTACGATCTTCGACGATCAGCTGTCGGTCGAGAAGCACGAATTTTTTGAACATGAAGCCCTCAGATACTATGCGAACATCGTCGCCACCTTCTCGACTTTTGTCTTGAAAGGGCTTGAGAAACTACAGGAGCTAGACATCAAGATCATCTGCCCTTCCCACGGCATCATCTGGCGGGAAAATCCCGCTGTCATCATCGACCACTACAAACGATACGCCCAATACGGCAAGGGACCGGGCGAGAGAGAGGTTACGCTCGTCTGGAGCAGCATGTACGGCAACACCAAGGCAGTGCTGAATACGGTCGTGGAAACCCTGCGGAGGAAGAACATACCGGTTCACATATTCCAGGTTCCAATTGACGATATCGGCTGCATCCTGGCAAGTGCCTGGAAATCGGCCGGTCTGATTTTCGGAATGCCGACCTACGAGTACAAAATGTTTCCTCCCTTGGCCCATGTCATCGAAGAATTGCTGGTAAAACGGGTCACCAACAAGAAAGTATTCCGCTACGGCTCCTATGGGTGGGTAGGTGGCGCTCAAAAGGATTTCGAAGCCAAGATCGGGAAAGCCGGCTGGGATCTCGTCGGCCATTATGAATGGCAAGGGGCCCCGACCGAAAAGGACTTGGAACATATCAGAGCAGCACTGGAAGACTATTGCGATTCCCTAACTGCTTTTGCGAAGGAGAGCCAGTGAGGCAAGAAAAACTGAGGGGTCTAAAAAGCTGGGGACTCTAAGGGTGCACCCATAAAATATGTTTCTCAAACAGAAATTTATGAACTTAGGGGGGTCCCCCTCCGCCACCCAATGCCGGTTTTAATCCTCAAAAAGAGGTTTTAAGCTCAGAAAAAGCTATTTTGGGGATAGTATGCTTTCATATTTAACAACTTAACTTGGTCCGACCCCGAAGGAATACTGACAAGAACTATTCAAATTGCCTCTTGAACTCATCCATCTTCTGCCGAAGATCTGCCACTTCATCACGAAGTGCCGTCACTTCCTCCTCCAATTTGGCAATACGGTCATTCTCTGCCGCCACCCGCACCCGTGCCGCTTCGGGAGCCGCACTTTGCTCCTCGACGGTAACTTCCGGCATTCCGGAAAACAGCTGAGCATAACGCCCCTCTTTCCTGCCCGACTGGCGGGGGAGCAGGACTATCAGCGGTTTTTCCCGTTGCATCAGTTCCTGCAGCACCTCTTCTACCGCAGCCAGATCGCCGAACGGATGCATCCGCTCCCCTCGTGTCCGCAGTTCGCCAAGCGTCTGCGGTCCGCGCACCAGCAATTCGCAGATAATCGCCTGCTCAGCCGGGATCAGTCCCATTTTATCAGCCAGCAGATGGCGGTACTTCGGCACTCGGCCGCCATCTGCCGAAAGCACCACCAGTTGCTTGAAGCGGAGTGAATCCAACGCCCGCACGACATTCTCCTCGGACAGAGCCATGACCGGATCACGATTGGATTTCTGGTTGCAGGCATTGGTGAGGGAATTGAGTGAAAGCGGGTAATATTCCGGCGTGGTCAGTTCTTTTTCTATCAGGCTGCCCAGCACACGTACTTCAATGCCGTCAAGCGTCATATCCACAGCTGCACCTCGATTTGTTACAGTTTGTAGTCAGCATCAAGTTCTGGACAGAAAACCTTCCGCGGGTATTCTATAGTTAACTGACGTTTCATGCAATCTACGAAGATACTGGAAGATAGAAGATACTGGTGTCAAGAAGATACTGGTGTCAAAGCTACACGTTTCACAGAACTAACTCTTGCCTCAGCTTTTCGACAGCCTGCCGAAATGTCTCGTCCGTTGCCAACTCTTTCGAAACACGACGACTTGCTTCAGAAACACCTGAATCTTTCAAACCAAAGCGTGCTCCTATTTCCCGCAACTTCAGACCACTGTAACGGTGCGCCAGGTGTATTGCGACCCTTTCAGC
>RPRC01000314.1 GCA_003857395.1 Geobacter sp. | reverse complement strand
GACGTTCATTCATGGGTTCCGTCTTTCTCCAGGGCATAGAAGCATCCTCCTTGCCCTGTAGTTTAACGTGTTACCCATGTCCACAGGTTTATTTGTTACCTATGTTAGCAGGTTATACCCCCCCTGGCCCCCTCTTAACTTAAGAGGGGGGACCTGACTGTTCAATTCATCTGGTTTAGGCACGTTGGCAACATTGCGTCCCTCCCCTTAACTTAAGGGGAGGACAGGTGGGGTTACAGGTTTTGGTAGTATGCTGAATAGTTAAAACAATTCTACGTTTATATTTTGTGCAACAAACGAAATGGGACGCTGTATACAGGGGTAACATCTGATTTGCTGAAACGAATTTACGAACACAAGAACAATTTTGCTGATGGTTTTCCCAAAAAATACAAGATTCACACTCTGGTTTGGCTTGAAGCGCATGAAACTGCTATCTCGGCTATCACCCGGGAAAAGCAGATTAAGAAATGGAACCGTATATGGAAATTGGACCTTATTGAGACCACTAACCCTGTTTGGAGAGATTTATTTGAAGAGCTGATTGAATAATTCCTGGATTCCCGCTTTCGCGGGAATGACGAAAATGGATTGACGTCCCTGTTAATCAGTGAGACACATCGGGCACAGGAGAAGTCAGCATCTGAAAAAAGTAACAAGGACCAAGAAGTTATCCAATACAAATGCTCACACATCATCATCCCAAAAGGAGATCGCCATGAAACTCGGAGTATCCGTGGTAACAATTCTGGCTGCTGTACTTGCCCTCACCGTACCTGCCCTGGCCGGGCCACAATTAACCTTTGACAAGGCTGTATACGACTTTCGTACCGTGGCCCAAGGAAAGACCGTCGTACACTCCTTCACTTTCCGTAACACCGGTGATGCCACGGGAACCATAACACGCGTCTCCTCCTCGTGCGGCTGCACGGTTGCGGATGTTTCTAACAAGGTAATTCAACCGGGAAAAACCGGCACCATTAAGACGACCTTTGACTCCAGCGATTTCCACGGCCCGGTAACAAAAGAAGTCTTCGTCTACCTGGGTGATCAGCAAAAACCTGCATACATTCTTACCATGAAGGGCTTGGTTGTCGAGGAGTTTGTTATTACGCCACGGCAAATTAATCTCGGCTCAGTAAAAGCAGGAGTTCGCAAAGACGTAACGCTGGCAATGGAAAATAAAGGTGAGAAAACGATCAAAATCAACAGCATAAAAACCGAATTGCCGCAGGTTGCCATAAGCATTCGGAAAAAAGTGCTTAAACCGGGCGAAAAAACTTCTTTCAAGGTTTCGGTAACACCTCGGGGTGACAACCGTTTTGTCAACGGCTACCTGACAATTTCCACGAACAGCCAGGGGAAGTCCGAAAAAATTATCCCCATCTTTGGTGTACTGGCAAAATGAGGACTTTTCCCGTCAAAGGGTAGACCATTGAATATCACTGCCATTTTAACCTTGAGAATCCTGCCGAAATGGTGTAGATATAGAACTCCCGGGCGGTTAGCTCAGCTGGATAGAGTACAGGCCTCCGAAGCCTGGGGTCGTGGGTTCGAATCCCATGCCGCCCGCCATTTTCCAAAATTACAAACAGATAGCCTCTTGGTTTTGGTTTGCAATCATTTTGCATACAAAACCAAGAGGCTTTTGTGTATCTGAAGGCACGTCAGTTCACGAAATTCGAATGCACCCCGCCATGCTCCGCCAACCAAGCCGACCAAGTCGGCTTTCTTTATCTGCCGAAGAATACCTTGAGATACACTATGATTCCTGCATTATTCCCTTCTGCTACTCCCATACCCAAGTTTTAACAGTCGATACCTTTTGGGAAAACACCAGAAGTGGTGGCGACTCCATCCTGACAGGGACTATTATCCTTGAGCTTCTGCCAAACACCGCTATATTTACGATATTCCGAATGATTAGACAGGGGTGAGATTTTTATGATTCAAACACCAAACAAGGTAAAAAGAAAAGTGATGAAAATACCTTTTATCTCTATGCCATTTTCTTTCCTGTTTTATAGCTTAACTACAACTGTAGCGGATTCCTATTTATGGGGCTACATTAGCGATTATAATTGAAACTTGACCAACCTTCCAGTCATACATCAATCTAACCTGACACTAATTACTGGCCAAAAATCCCGGGACATTATTTTTCCGTGGCCTTGGACAGCAGGTTTGAGACAGTCAATCCTACTAGCATAATTGAGGAATATTTTGATTTTATCTACGGCAATACAAACTGGAGAACATTTATAAGGAAATATTCCCCGGACTACAACAACGCGGAAGGTAAAAAATTGGGTGGAAAGACGGTTTTCGAGCCATTCATTGTATTGTAAAATATTGTAAATTATGCTAGCCATCCGGAAAATGGTGATTCAAATCGTAAAATCCTCAAGGCCCATACCTCGACAGACCACTGACGTACTACTGTGACCATGAATAAATATGAGAACTTTTCTGTTGAAGCTACGACAATTTTCACCACAATTACAAGCCATTGTGCCGTTTGATATGCTGAATGTGAGATATTTAATCATTCGCCTTGCCGTATACAAATAAAACACCTCCTTCACGGCAAAACTAAGATTATCTGGGTTGCTTGACAAAACATTACACAAAAGTATCATTGAAATTAAAGACCAAGCGCAACGGCGTTTGAACAATCAAAACACAATTAATCTCCTTGAAATATTTTCTTCAGAATATAACATTTTCTGAAATCAGCAGAACCCCGGAGGGACTTATGGCACGATTCATTGATAAAGTTGGTAACCCTACCCGTATCATGAAGAACTCCAGAGGACAGACACTTATTGAATACGGATTGTTACTTGTCCTGATTGCGGTGGTCGTCATCACTGCGGTTACCTTGGTCGGTCAGAGAACAAACAATAAGTTCTCGACGGTCAGCAGTGCTCTGCCAACACCCTGACGGGCTCAGCAACAACACCATGCAGACTTCACCCGGACCGATTTGCTGGTAAAATTTTTTTACAAAAGGAGGTGGGCGGATACTATGTAAGCAGGAATTCATGATTAAAATTTTTTTCCACCCTGAAACAAGGGAATTAACTAAAGAAAGGAGAACGGAGATGACGAATTTTCTAACAGAACAGTATGTAAAGTTCACCACCAGACTTTCAAGTATGCTCAAAAGACAAGAAGGTCAGACGCTTGTGGAGTATGCCCTCCTCCTGGTCCTTATCGCTATCGTCGTAATTGCAGCGGTAACACTCGTTGGAGAAAGAGCAAATAATACCTACAGCGCGGTCGGAAGTGCATTAGCACCGTAAACTAAAAGCAGCTATTCGTTTTTCGATTTGACACGTATTGAAAAATTCCTGTATGTGGCCTCAAAAACAGACTATCTTCCGCCACAAAATTACTTTGAAAGGAGCATCTGGTGTATATCCCGTTTCTGAGTATTATCAAGAAAAAGGCGATTAACTAGATGCTCCTTTTTTTCAGGATCAAAAACACTGTAGCCTTAGAGCTCTTTACTAAATGTTTAAAACATTACCTTGACAATAAAGACGGCAAAAGGTGAGTAATTCTCCCGCGATGCCGGATTCAAAAATAGATGAAAACACGAACTTGGACAATTATATTACTAAATACAGTCTTGTTCCATTTATTCCTTTACCTATCACGCTTACTGGCACAACCGCAATGCGTTATGAATAGCAGCAAAATCATACATTGTAGCAACAGACGGAGGGAGGGCATATGACACGCCAGAAAACAGTAATCGTCGTCACGGTACTGGCGATAGTTTTTGCGGTGGTTGCGGCAGGGTTGATGTACAACTACCTGCAGAAACAGGATCAGACTAAAGCTGGAGCATACCAGACCATCGTGGTAGCGGCCATGCAGATTCCCATCGGTTCCAAGATAACCGATACCATGGTCAAAACTGCACCGTGGCCGAAGGAAAGCGTACCCCCTGGCAGCGCCACCGACCCAAAGGTACTGGCGACTGCAGGGCGTATCAGCATCAGAGACATTCCTGCCGGTGAGCCCATTACCGAAGACAAGTTGGTACCGGCCAGCGGAGCCGCCGGATCAGGCTTCATGACCTATGTCGTCCCTCCCGGACACCGGGCGGTAACCGTGGCAGTCAATGAAGTGGCAGGCGTTGCCGGTTTCATTACTCCCGGAAACAAAGTAGACGTGGTCCTCACAACCCCTCTCCCCGGGTCACCCAATGAAACCATCAGCAAGATCGTGCTGCAAAACGTCCCGGTTCTTGCAACCGGGCAGATTGCCCAGGAGCAGAAAGACGGCAAGCCGGTTGTCGTTCCCACTGTCACCCTCGACCTGACTCCCGAAGACTCTGAAAACCTCGTGCTTGCGGCCAACAAAGGTCCCCTTCAGCTCCTCCTGCGCAACTACTCGGATTCTGCCGAAGTGGCAGGACGCGGAGCAACTATCAGGAAGGTACTTGGAGGCACACAGCCGTTAGTACAAACCAAGTCGTCACCAACCATAGTGCGAGTAATCCGGAAAGCACCGGTACGCAAGGCTGCGCCGGCACCGAACTACTACGCGGTCGAAATCATCAAAGGCAAAGATCGATCAACGAAACAGTTTTCACCGACAGAAAACGTACAATGACGATACTTCAGGAAGCGAGGTGACACAATGAGACTCAACGCACACACATCACTTTTCACCGCCATTCTGGCGGCAATCATCTTCTCCGCGGTATCGGTCTTTGCCGGGATACCGACCCAGGTTGCGGTCAACAAGAGCATCCTGCTGAACCTGAACAAGCCTGCGTCACGGATATCCGTGGCCAATCCGGCTATTGCCGAGTTCCTTTTGCTGTCGCCGCGCCAGATTCAGCTGAACGGCATCGCACTCGGAACCACGAACCTGATCGTCTGGGAAAAAGGAGAATCAAAACCGATCTTTTTTGATGTCAAGGTCGGCGGTGATGCCAGCTCCATTGAGGCAATGATTCGTGACATGGCACCCAACGACGACATCAACGTCGAATTCGCTAATGATACCGTAATACTCACCGGTAAAGCCAAGAACGAACAGACCATCAAAAAAGCAGTGGAAATCGCAGCGGCCTACTCACCCGGCTCAAGTGTCAGCACCACCATCACCGAAAAAGAAGGAATCAAGACCACCAAAACCGATACCACCGCCAAGGTTATCAACCACATCATTATAGACCATCCGAACCAGGTTCTCCTGCAGGTCAAGGTTGCCCAGGTTGACAAAACCTCTCTCAAAAAGCTCGGCATCAGCGGTCTCATCAAGGG
>RPRC01000313.1 GCA_003857395.1 Geobacter sp. | reverse complement strand
CAGCGAGCATTGAAGGCCGGTTGCTCTCTCGCTCCCGATCAATTTGTCATAACCAGTGGCTGTCTCGAGGCGGTCACGCTCTCTTTGCGTGCTGTCTGCCGACCTGGCGACACAGTAGCCATAGAGACACCTATTTTTTACAATCTGCTGCAGATTATTGAAATGCTCGACTTGAAAGCTCTGGAAATTCCGACGCATCCCCGTAACGGTATCAGCCTGTCTGCGCTCCGTTACGCTCTGGAACACACTCCGATACATGCCTGTCTGGTTATCCCGAATTTCAATAACCCTTTCGGCAGTCGCATGCCGGAAGAGAATAAACAGGAACTTGTCATGCTTCTCGAGCGCCATAACATTCCGCTTATTGAAAATGATGTCTATGGTGACCTGGGTTTTATGAGCGAGCGTCCCGGCATCGCCAAGCGCTATGATAGAAAGGGCTTGGTGATCCATTGCTCTTCCTTTTCCAAGACACTTGCGCCAGGCTACCGGGTCGGGTGGGTGGTTGCGGGGAGATTTCAGGAAAGCATTGAAAAGCTGAAGGCGGTCAGCAATATTGCGACCGCGACACTTCCGCAAATGGCCATTGCCGAATTTCTTGCCAATGGCGGATATGATCAATACCTGCGGAAGATTCGAGGGGTTTACGGTCTACAGACTTCATTGATGGCCAAGGCAGTTGAGGGGTGTTTTCCGAAAGGGACCAGAGTTAATACCCCTTCCGGAGGGTTTGTTCTCTGGGTCGAGATGCCGGAAGCAGTTGACTCCATTAAATTGTATGAGGAGGCCTTGCGTTGCGGGATTACCATCGCTCCGGGTACGATTTTCTCTGCTACGGGAAAATACGGCAACTTCATTCGGCTGAATGCCGCCTACTGGTCAAAGCGTATCGAACAGGCTGTTTCAACGGTAGGTGAGCTGGCAAAGGCGCAAATATGACTGGAGATGTCACGGCACGGACTGAGGACAAAAAAATGCGGCTGGGGGAGGAACACCTAGCCGCTAAGAAGGCATTACGGAGGGGTAATGCCCGGAGACGTTTTTGTGCGTTGCTGTGTGCAAATTGTTCAGATTCTGCCCTGCTTGCTTCGGTCAGTGGTGCCGGTTTTACACCAGCAGAAATGCTTGTATGGTTACCGGAACGATCAATGGGGCGACTCCTGCTTTCAGGGGGAGATGCAGAAGTCAACCCCATGGATCGATACGGGGGATGAGCGACACTCTGTATCTATCGGGCATTTCAGGTGCTTCGCGGTGATTGCCGATAGTCTATTTCGCTTCGTTATTCAATGGAACTGACTATACCCGGTTCAGTCGTCAAGTTGGGTTAAGAGATATGCGAATTTGTAAAGTTGTCAGGAAGGCGCAGCGTTAGATAGTTTTCATCCGGACAAATCTGCTGGAGTGGAAAGGCTGAGAATGGGTAGTTGCCTTGCTTGGTGAGCGGGGCGCGGGTGACATCATGGGGCGACTTTCTTCCCAAGTCGGAGAATTTGCCCTGCCAGGTCTGGGTTTGAAACAGTTTCACTGCGAACCGGAGGCAGGAACTGCTCGTTTGAACGCCCATGCTTCAATCTTTTTGATCTGCTCGGCCATGGTTATGGAAAGCGGCACGGTTCTGCTTACCATGGCCATCAAGTCCTGTTGGGTCATAGGCCGCTGATCGGCATGTGCCTCAAAAACAGCGGAGTGGACAATCTGTTCGATCTCGGCGCCGGAAAATCCTTTTGTTGAACCAGCCAGGAGCTTACTGTCAAAAATGGAGAGGTCGGCATCCCGGTTTGCCAGGTGAATGCGGAAGATTTCTTCGCGGGCGGCGGTTTCCGGCAATCCGACATAGAATATCTCATCAAAACGACCCTTGCGCAATACCTCGGCCGGGAGCATTTCAATAGCATTGGCGGTTGCGGCCACGAATACCGGCTCCCGCTTTTCCTGCATCCAGGTGAGGAACGAACCAAGGACTCTGGACGAAGCCCCTCCCTCTGACTTGAAGCCGTGGGTTGTTATGCCTGACTCAATTTCATCAATCCAGAGAACACACGGCGCAACTGCCTCAGCGGTCTTGAAGGCCTTGTTCAGGCTTGCCTCGGGGGAGCCGAAGATGCCGCTGTAGACTGTGGACATATCGAGACGGATCAGCGGAAGGTGCCACTCCGTTGCGATTGCCTTGACAAGCAGCGACTTGCCGCAGCCCGCAACCCCCATGATCAGCACACCTTTGGGGAGACCAATTCCTGAAGATATCCCCTCGAGGCCGAAAGCGCTTTCGCGACGTTTGAGCCAGTATTTGAGATTCTCCATTCCGCCAAGCTGATCGCACCCGGCGTTATCGAGAATCAGCTCCATTATGCCGCTTTGCTGCAGTATCCGCCGCTTGTTTTCGAGAAGAGACCTGACGGCGTCTGTGCTGGTCATATCAGTCAACCGCAGCGTGCGGATTGCCCGCTCAAGGTCAACCAGGTCAAGTCCGCGGGCAGCTACTACCAGCCTCTCCAGCAAATCCGGCTCGGTTTCGCATGCGGTGGCAAAAGAGGGGTCATTTTCCCTGATCTGCAGGAGGAAAGTTCGAATTTCCTCGACATCAGGGAGTCCTTGCCTGAAGAGGACAATCTCCTCCCGCAGACAGTGAGGGATCCAGTCCTCTTCCGCGACAATTACTGTTACCTTTCCTTTGCCTCTCGAAGCGCTGGCCAGGTCCTTGACCTTCCTGACAAGAACAGGGTTGTCTCGCCAGAAACGGTGAATGTCCTTGAGGATGAGCAGCAGTGGACCGGGGTGGGCCAGGGCAAAATCGAGGGCCTTCAGTGGCTCGGCTGTGTCCGGAATAATCTCACCATCACGGTTCAGACCGTCTGTGCAGGTCCAGCTTATCGGTTTGCCCATTCCTTTGATGCGCGCGGCAGCCTGGCTAAGAAGCCGTCCACAGCGCCGTTCGTTTTCGGTGAGAACATGCATAAGGGTTATGCCGATGCTGATCTGTTGAAGGAACTGCTGCTGGGTCAGGTTCTCCATAGTGTGGTCTCCAGAGGACTATGTTTGCAAGCGATATGAATCGCAGATGCCTACTTTTGGATCAATGATAAGCTAAATATAGATGAGATACCAATTTTCTTTATGTTTTTTTTTGCATCACCATGTTTTCGTAAAGAAACTTTCCAGCACCTGCAGAAGGTACAAAATTTGTCATCCATGTCCCCGAACACCTGTAACCCTTGAATCCGGTCTATACAGCAGGAGGGGGTTAGGGGGAGTCTGACCTGTTTGCTTAGTTGGCAGCTTCACCCAACCATCTGTAGCCTGGGTTTGCGAAAAAATGTCCGGAAACGGTATGTTGTCTGGAAGCAAAGGCGAAGGCTTTTTACAATTTTTTACAGATATTCAGAGGGTTTGCGACTATACTAAGCGCAAATCTGCGTGAGGCTGAGAATGACAAACAGGATACTGATTATTGATGATGACATTGAACTGTGTGAGCTGTTGAACGACTACCTTTCAGCAGAAGGGTTTTCTGCCGAGGCGGTACACGATGGTGAGTCAGGTGTGGAAAGTGCTTTGAACAATGACTTCGGTCTGATTGTGCTCGATGTGATGTTGCCTCGGCTCAGCGGGTTTGAAGTCCTCCGCCGGATTCGCGCCGGCTCTTCTGTGCCGGTCCTGATGTTGACGGCTCGGGGGGATGAAGTTGACCGGATTGTTGGCCTTGAAATGGGGGCTGATGATTATCTTCCCAAACCTTTCAACCCCCGTGAACTGGTGGCACGCCTCCGCGCGATCCTCAGGCGTGCGGTAATCCCCACGCCAGAAACGGAAACCTCATCGTCGCTGCTTGCGGTGGGTGACGTCCTGGTCGATCCCGGGGCCAGAAGCGTGCTATGCGGAGGCAAGCCGGTCGAGGCGACGTCGGTGGAATTTTCACTTCTTGAAGTTCTGCTCCGCATGGCAGGGAAGGTCATCAGCCGTGAGGACCTTTCGGTACAAGCCCTTGGTCGAACACTCAACTATCAGGATCGCAGTATTGATGTCCACGTGAGCAGTCTGCGTAAAAAGCTGGGAACTCTCAGTGATGGAAGCGAGCGGATCAAATCGGTTCGGGGCGTCGGGTATATTTATACCTGCCCTGCTGCCGAACGAAATCCTGACTCCTAGTATCAATTGGGAGAATTTCATGCGGACTATATTTCTTAAACTGTTTTTCTGGTTCTGGCTCGCCATGACGCTTTCGGGGATCTTCGTCTTCCTGATAGCGTTCAATATGCGGATTGGCCCCATGCATGCCCAATTCGAGCGTCGCTACTCTGTCGAGCGTGCCCGGATAGTCTGTGAGGCCCTTGCCCTCTATGGTCATACTGCAGCCGGAATCTATGAGAAATACGGTGAGTTGGCGGCCAGAAATTTTATCCATCACGGGGATCCGCACGGCATGCGCGCCTACCTCTTCTCGACAGATGGGACATCACTTTTGGGCCCCGCCCCGCTCCAACTGCAGAAAGCCGTTCGGCAGTTGCTGGTCAGCGGTGTTTCGGATATCGTCTTCGATAAGGGAATTGTTGCTGCGGCTGTTCTGGTCAAGAGTCCGCGAGGGAAAATGTATGTGGCTGCCGCGGTGGGAGTTCCGCCCATACCTTCTCCCCAGGTACTTCTGCAAGGATGGCCGTTCCCGTCTGATTTCTGGTTTCGCTTCTGCGTTACCTTCGTGATTGGCGGCCTTGTCTGTTATGGCCTTGCCTGGCACCTGACCGCTCCTATCCGTCAGCTCCGTGCCGCGGCACAGCGCCTGGGTACCGGTGACTTGACGACACGGGTGTCCATTGCCACAAAAGGGCGTGGTGATGAAGTGACCGACCTTGTTCTGGATTTTAACCGTATGGCTGAGCGGATCGAGAAGCTGATGCTGGCGCAGAAGCAGCTGGTGAGGGACGTTTCCCACGAGCTGAGGTCTCCCCTGGCCAGGCTGAATGTTGCCCTGGGGCTGGCTCGTCGCACTGCCTCGCCCGCTGCCGCTGCACCGCTTGACCGCATTGAACAAGAAGCGGAACGCCTGAATGAGATGATCGGCGAACTCCTGACCCTCAGCCTCCTGGAAAGCGACAGTGCACGGTTCGAGAAGGAATCCTTTGATCTGTCGGAAGTTGTGGATGAAGTTGTCCGGGATGCTGATTTCGAGGCGGAAAGTCGCAATCGTCGCGTAAAATACGATGTTTCACTGCCGCTGATGATGTCGGGGAATCGCGAGATGGTGCGTCGTGCACTGGAGAACGTGGTGCGCAACGCTGTCCGTTATACGGCTGAGGGGACGTCGGTGGAGGTGGCTCT
>RPRC01000312.1 GCA_003857395.1 Geobacter sp. | reverse complement strand
GGATTTTCTCTTCAATATTCCGTGAATCCGCTTGAAATATGGTAGTGCTTTGGCTGCACTTCCTGAAAGTGCTTGATAGGCTACAGAATCCATCTCTTCAAAGAGAATTGGGCTAAATGGCGGAAGACGATCACCTGCATTCTTCTTAGATTTCTTTCTGGAAGTTAACATTTCAAACCCTTTCTGCGGAAGAATCACGTTCAAATAAAGCTCTGATGTCTTCCACGTGCCAAGCAGTTATTCTTGGACCAAGGGTTTTTACTGATTTAGGATAGCGGCCGGATTTCACACCAGCCCACCAGGTCGATTTAGAGACAGGAATTATTGCGGGAATCGGGGGATCAGATTTCGGGTTGCCAATAATTTGGGAAAGCCGGACAAAGCCGGTTTCGGGAAGGGAATGTATCATATTGATTGCCTCCGTGTGATAGTGTCGGAAACAATCTATTTCAAACCAAAAAGTTATGCAATATTATGAGGTTAGAAAGTATTTCTAGAAATACTTACCACTCAAAACAGAAGTCGATAGC
Source organism: Geobacter sp. (assembly GCA_003857395.1). The sequence goes on along the minus strand of RPRC01000312.1, from coordinate 4,846 downwards.
CCTCATCTCTGAGATAATAAGCGGCTTTGCGGTGGTTCTTGAGCATGTCGCGCCCCGGGTTACGATGCGTTGTCTCTTTTTTATAGGGGCTGCCGCTTTTATCTGTATAAGAAAACTGGTCTTCTCCGGGAAACAGAACAGACATAGTCTCCCTATCGTCCTCACCGCAGGCGTCTGCATCAAGAAGTCTCAAATATGTGAGGTATTTTGATGGGTCAGTTTTGGATGCACCTTTTTTCTTTTTATAGCGTCTTACCTGTGCCCCCTCAAGAAAAACCTTTGCAACTTTCAGCTGTGGTTCTATTGGCAGTGCGATATCAAACAGCCAGAATGTTTCAGTGTCGCCAAGCACAACGCCACCATCCAAGGGAATAAACTTCGTGGAACCTGGGCTGCCTGCATCTGTTGGGTCTAGTTGTACGTGCACAGCAGGATAGATATCATTACCAAGTCGCCGGACACCTGAGTAAGGTCCAGATTCGTGAATATCCAGGGCAGGATTAAGCAGGTAATACCCCATACCCCACTTTGCAAGAGCCTTGTACAATTCGGCATGAAAATACATGGACGGCGGAGGGTTATCTTTTAAATCTCGTGGATTTGATATACCTGAAAAGATATTTAGCCCGAGTGCTTCTTGATAAATTTCAGCAACTCCCTCATTATCACACAATTTTACAAGCATTTGATAATCAGCTTGATACCATGGATTACGTCGAAGGAATTCCCATGCATAATCAGATTTCCCTGTACTGACTTCGATTGGCTTACCTGTTTGCGAGTCAAGGTCGAACTGGTATTCTGTGAAGCCTGCAATGCGAAGATACTCATCTTCGTCCCTCCAATCAGGAAGCCAAGAGGGTGGTTTGTATCCATGCGGCCATTGCAAGTTTGTTTTTTTATTCATGACAACACCAAGTGAATCGCATCGGAAATATTTGCGAGAAATTAACAAAAAAATGGCGGCTTTCACAAGAAGCCTGCCTTGCAAAGGTATCAAGGTTACAAGATATTGCCATCACAATTAAACGTAACCTATCCAAAGTTATCATATTCTTTTACTGCTCGCATGGGTATCACCTTCGCCCCTGCCTTCAATCCATCTAAATAATCCGACCACACCTGCATCATCTTTTTCCTTTCAGCAAGGTGCGCCGTTCGATTGTATGAGCGTCCATTCGGATCCCTTACTGCATGAGCGAGTTGATGCTCAATATAATCCGGTCGAATCTGGAGAACCTCATCAAGGATAGTGCGCGCCATTGCCCTAAAGCCATGACCTGTCATTGTGTCCTTGTCAAATCCCAGTCTACGGAGCGCTGCATTTATCGCGTTGTTGCTCATAGGTCGCGCAAAGGATCGGTGACAAGGAAATACATAACGGCTCCTGCCGGTAACAGCCTCAAGCTCCCGCAAAATCGCTACGGCCTGGGTTGATAGTGGCACAAGGTGTGCGACCTTCATTTTCATCCGCTCTGCTGGAATATTCCACTCTGCCGCATCAAGATCGATCTCGGACCATTCTGCCTGCCGTAGCTCCCCTGGACGAACGAAGACCAGTGGAGCAAGTTGCATAGCACACTTGACGACAAAAGAACCCTGATAACCGTCAATGTCTCTCAGAAGAGGTGCAACCCCTTTCGGATCGGTAATCGCCGCGAGGTGCCCCTTCTTGTAGGGTGGCAGTGCACCTTTCAGATCAGCAGTACAATCCCTCTCAGCCCTCCCGGTAGCAACCGCATATCTGAATACCTGCCCACAAATGGTTCGTATTCGGTGAGCAGTCTCCAGTGCACCCCTTGATTCAATTCTTCTGAGCATTGCCAGAACTTCCGGAGGCTTGATCTCCGCTATTGCACCAGGACCAATAACAGGAAAGACATCGGACTGGAGACGCCTGAGAGTTGTCTCGGAATGACTTGGAGACCACGTTGCAGAAAATTTGGCGTGCCACTCTCTCGCCACGACCTCGAAGCTGTTTTCCGTCTCGGCAATGGTTGCGGCCTTCAGTGCTTTCTTCACCTCGCCCGGATCGACATCGTTAGCAACAAGCTTCTTGGCGTCATCGCGCCGTTGTCTGGCATCAGCAAGGGTGATCGAGGGATAAGCACCAAAGGCTAAAGTTCTGCGTTTATTGTTGTATCGGTAGTCGCAGCGCCATAGTTTCCCTCCGCTGGGGGTAACCAGTAGATAAAGGCCTCCACCATCTGCCAGCTTATAGTCCTTCTCCCTTGGTTTTGCTTTTTTAACCTGAAGCTCTGATAAAGGCTGAATCCGCTTTGGCACAGGCTTTTCCTCCTTTTAACAGTATCCACAACTTATACTTGACGATATACCCCTAAAGGTACTGTCATAATCTATGGATTTCTCTATACCACATCGCACACTGTCGGACAACAGGAAAAGAAAAAGCCCTTATTTCTAAGGGCTTTTCGTATCTGTCCGAACCTTGTCGGACTTTCTAATGGTGGAGGTGGCGGGAATCGAACCCGCGTCCGAAGATCATCTACAGAAGGCGTCTACATGCTTATACCAGTATTTAATTTAACCGCGTGAAGCTCCACTGGCCGGGATATTCAGTTGGCGATCCTGCTTCAATTTCGCTTCGGGTCACAGGCACTCCCCTCGGCTATCCCACTAAAATGACGATTTGTCCTTCCCCATGGGAGAGGGTCGGCAAATCGTTAGCAGGTTATTAAGCTGCTAAAGCGTAATCGTAATTATCGGCGCTTAATGCGTCCCGGATTGTTTAACGAGCCACCCGGACCTCGGCATGCAACCTTTGCTTACTACCCCCGTCGAAACCTGGACACCCCCGTTCGGTTAGCGGACAGTGGACAGCGAACAGCGACTAGTAAAATCTGATGTTTCATGATTCACTGTACCCTGCCCGCTGTTCCCTGTTCGCTGATTCTTTCAGCTTCTGTTTCTTTCCTTCAGCGCCTGAGACATATCGCGCTTCTGGTCCTTTTCCTTCATCACTTCACGCTTGTCGTACAGCTTCTTGCCTTTTGCCAACCCGATTTCCACTTTTGCCAACCCGTTCTTGAAGTAGAGCCGAAGTGGAACCACCGAATAGCCCTGTTCGCGTATTTTGCCGAATAGTCTGCCGATCTCTTTCTTGTGCAGCAGAAGCTTTCTCATCCGGTCAGGATCGTGATTCTCCCGGTTGCCGAAATCATAGGGCGAAATGTGAAGATTATTCAGAAACGCTTCACCATTTCTGACTATTGCAAAGGAGTCATTAAGGTTCGCGTTTCCCAGCCGCAACGACTTTATCTCTGTACCGGTGAGAACCATCCCAGCTTCGAATTTCTCTTCGATAAAATAGTTGTGATAGGCTTTCTTGTTATTGCAGATCAACTTTTCGCTCATTGTGTTCATGATAACAAACGCTGGAAATTATTACTACGTAAAAACTTTAGATTCCCGCCATGGTCGAGGATACAGCAGAGTGCAGTGGATTCCCGTGGACGAAAACCTCGCGGACTTTTGCTTCTTCGATGACCTCCAGACAGAGATCCTTGCCGGGATTTTCCCGTAGAGACAGGACCAGGAAGTCACCCCGCTTGCCTTGCTGGAGGGAACCTATCTCAACCGCTCTACCAATGGCCTCCGCTCCGGAAAGGGTCATCATGCGCAGTACTTCGGGAGGGCTGAACTGTTCCGGGAACTTCCGCAGCAGAAAGCGGCCCTCGTCGAACAGCGACAAGGAATCATTACTGGCAAGAGAGTCCGTACCAAGCGCCAGGGGAATTCCCGCCGCTTTCAGGAGATGGACCGGGGCTGCGCCGACATCCAGCTTCTCATTGCTGCGGGGACAGAGCACCACGGAGACGCCCCTCTTCTTCAACACTTCCGCCTCCGAAGGGGTAATGTGGACACAATGGACAACCGTCGTCCCTGGCCGCAAAACTTCTAGAAAGTCCAGATAGGCAGTCGACGTGGTTCGTCGCACCGGCGGCAGGTGCTCGCTCCAGTCTACGAAAGGGTAGAGCTTTTCAGCGATCGGACCGGACGAGTCAAAGAGGAAGGTTGCCTCCTCCCTGGATTCGGACAGATGGATCATGAGAGGAAGGGATTTCTCATCGGAAAAATCTCGCAACTCTCTGAAAAAATCATCCGACAGGGTATAGGGCGCATGAGGTGCCAAGCCCGAGAGCAGATCCGTGCCGGAAAAGAGCGGCAGAGTATCGGCAATTGACGAAAGTATTCCGGCACAGCGCTGAGGGATCTGCCCAAGCGCCTCCAGGTAGACCCTCCCGCTCAGTGGAGAAGAGAGATACAGGGCTAGAAGCGCCGGGTCGGAGAGGATCTCGCCAAGTGCCGTTGTCCCGGCCTCGAGGGAAATCCTGATCCCTTCGAGTACAGAATGTTGCCGCTCTTCGAGACTGAGGGATCTTCTGATTTTTATAACCTGAATTATCCAGTCAACATAGGTCCGGGGGGAATAATCAATGCTCTTTCGAACCTTCCAGGAAGGAAAATGCGTCAATTCGAGATGACTGTGGGCATTCACCAGGCCGGGGATAATGGCACATCCGGGAAATTCGACCACCGGAGCGGCAAAGGAGGCGGTCAACTCGGAAAGCTTTCCGACTGCCAGTATTCTGCCATTCTCAACAACCAGTGCCCCACCTTCTATGGCAGGGGAAGAAACAGGAAAGAGATGCGATGCGGCGTAAATTTTCATGGGGGCGCCCCGGAACCGTTATGTGTCTAGCCCGTCTTCCGCAGATTGCAGTTGATAACTGGCGAAATTGATTCGTTTACAGAGCAATAGAATAATGATTCCAACACCAGTTCTCTGAAAATCAATTGTAGTGGAGACCACCCCCTTGCGGGG
>RPRC01000311.1 GCA_003857395.1 Geobacter sp. | reverse complement strand
TAGTGGATGACAGCGAAACAAATCTGCGGCTCCTGTCGGATATCCTCACTGCAAGCGGTTATGAGGTCAGCCTGACCCAGGATGGTGCAGCCGCCATGCGCTTTGTCCAGTCTCAGCTTCCCGACCTTATTTTACTGGATGTTGTGATGCCGAATCTCGATGGCTTCAAGGTATGTCAATTCTTGAAGAGCAATGAAAAAACTCGTGATATTCCGGTAGTCTTTATGACTTCGCTGGCTGAGACATCTGACAAAATCAGGGCATTCCGAATGGGCGCGGCGGATTACATCACCAAGCCATTTCAGGCGGAAGAGGTCTTGGCCAGGGTTGAGACGCTCCTTTCCCTCCATACGATCCAGAAGAAGCTGGAAGCCCGGAATACCTAGCTGCTTCGGTCTAATGATGAACTGGCAATCGTCAATGCTGCCCTTGGCCGTGAGATAGTCGAACACAGGAAGGTCAAGGAGGCGTTACAGGAGAGTGAGGAGCGGATGCGTACCCTGATAAACGCCATGCCTGACATTGTCGCTTTCAAGGATGGTGAAGGTCGCTGGCTGGAGGCCAATAGGTTTGATCTGCAGCTCTTCCAGCTTGAATCGGTTGACTATCGGGGTAAGAAGGATTCCGACCTGGCAGCATTCAGCTCTTTTTACCGTGAAGCCTTTCTCGCCTGTGAGGAATCTGATGAACTCGCCTGGCAGGCAAGGAAGCCAAGCCGGGCCGATGAGACCATCCCGCGGCCGGATGGTCCTCCCATGGTCTTTGATATTATCAAGGTGCCCATGTTCTACCCCGATGGGCGGCGCAAGGGGCTGGTGGTGGTCGGGCGTGATATTACGGAGCGCAAGCTGGCCGAAGCTGAGTTAAAGAAATACTAGGAGAGCCTGGAAGTCCTGGTGAAAGAGCGTACCGTCGAACTGGCCCAGGCCAATACCAACCTGCAAGCGGAAGTCATCGAGCGCAAGCGTGCCGAGGAAAAAGTCCTTGCGTCGCTTCGGGAGAAAGAGATTCTCCTCAAGGAGATCCATCATCGGGTAAAGAATAACCTGCAGATCATTTCCTCGCTCCTTGAACTACAGTGTGAATATATCCATGACCACCAGGCACTGCGATTTTTCCGGGAAAGTCAGGATCGAATCAAGACAATGGCCATGGTTCATGAGCAATTGTATAGTTCAGCGGATCTGGCCTCCATCGATCTGTGCGAGTATCTGGAGAGCCTTGCTTCGCAGCTGCTTCACTCCTATGTGGAAGACCCGGGCCGCATTGCCTTGGTATTCGATCTCGGAGAGTTCTGCCTTGGTATCGAGGAAGCAATCCCGTGCGGTCTGATTTTGAATGAGCTGGTTTCGAATTCACTGAAGCATGCCTTCCCTGGGGGCGGAGCGGAAAAATTTCCGTTAGCTGCCGTGCCGCCGAAGATGATATGATTGTGCTTCGGGTGTGCGATGACGGCGTGGGAATTCCGGTGGGCGTGGACATCATGCATACCGAAACGCTGGGGCTGCAGATCGTTACCCTGCTTGCACGGCAGCTGCATGGAACGATCGAATTCGTAAATGACGCCGGCGCGTCGTTTACGATCTGCTTTCGGCTGCCTTCCCTCAGTTGAGCAGCCTGACGGTACTGGACAGGGGCCAGGCAACGGTAGCTGGTGACGATGAACGGCAGAAACTTGTTTGGCCGTTGTTTTAATGAGAAAAGAATCTGCTATACTGGTAACATTCGTGAAGAAGGGGGCTTGCGAGAGACATTGCTAAACAGCGATCTACCCGTGGCCGGATGGCTTGGAGTATGGTATCGTTTCTGATCCGTGGCATGAGAGGTAGGAACCATGAGTCATAAACCGTCAACAGAGTCGAAGACCAGGATCCTCATAGTAGAAGACGAGCTTATCATTGCAAAGGGGATTGAGAAGCGGATCAAGGCGCTGGGATATTCCGTGACCGATACGGTATCGTCCGGTGAAGAGGCGGTGGAACAGGCTCTGCAGACTCTGCCGGACCTGGTGCTGATGGACATAAATCTCCATGGTGGCATGGATGGGGTGACGGCTGCCGAACAGATCCGCTCTCAGGTCGACATCCCGATAATCTTTCTCACCGCTTACGCGGATTCCGATACCTTGGCCAGGGCGAAAGTTTCCGACCCGTTCGGTTATATCATCAAACCGTTTCAGGATATTACCCTCAAATCGACCATTGAAATGGGTCTCTACAAGCACCTCATGGAAAGCAGGTTGCGGCGTTCCGAGAAGATCCTTGCCATCAAGAACCAGATTGCGAATGTTTTTCTTACCATTCCCGATGAGGAGATGTACGGGGAGGTGTTGGAGATCGTGAAGCCCGCCCTGGACAGTAGCTACGGAATTTTCGGGATAATCACTGATACGGGCGACCTGATTATTCCTTCCCTGTCGCGGGAGGTATGGGAAGAGTGTCGGGTTCACGACAAGTCGATCACGTTTCCCCGCGAGAGGTGGGGCGGTCTCTGGGGGCGGGCGCTGGTCGAGAAGAAGACGTTATTTTCGAACGAGGGGTTTTCCGTGCCCGAGGGACACCTTGCCGTCGACAGTTTTCTTGCGGTTCCCATTTTGTACCGGGGTGACGTCATCGGACTTCTCTCGGTAGCCAATAAGGAGCGGGGGTACACGGAAAAGGACCGGGAGCTTCTCGAAGCAATTGTCGACCGGATAGCGCCGATTCTTCAGGCACGTCTCTTGGGAGAGCGCCAAGAGCAGGAGCGGAGGAGGACCGAAGAGGCGCTCCAAAAGTCCGAAAGGCTGCTCCGTTCGGTGTTTGATGCGATCCCCGACCTGTTCTCCATCATCGACAAGGACCATCGCATCGTCCTTTCCAACTGGCATGGGGGTTTGGACTATGTTCCCGATTCGATTCGCGCTGCTCATCCCTGTTGCTACGAGGCTTACTACGGCAGGGATGCGGTTTGTGAACCGTGTCATACGATCGAAGTCTTTGCAACAGGAAAGCCGGTCTTCCGGGAGAAGTTTAATCCTCGGGTCGGCTATGTGGAGATCCGGTCATATCCTATTTTCGATGAAGCGGGTAACGTTACTTTGGTGGCGGAGCATGTTCATGACATAACGGCTCGCAAAATGACCCAAGAGGCGCTTGCCGGAGAGACGGAGCGCCTGTTGGTTACGCTTCGCTCCATCGGGGATGGTGTTGTCACCACGGATACTTCGGGGAATATCGTTCTCCTCAATAAGGTCGCCGAGGCACTGACCGGTTGGAGTCAAACGGAGGCAGCGGGGAAGCATCTTGATGAGGTGCTTATCATTATTAACGAAAAAACCCGGCAGAGAATCGAAAATCCTGTGGGACGGGTGCTGACGACCGGCTGTTTCGGTGAGCTTGCCAAACATACCGCCCTGGTGTCACGGGACGGAAAGGAGCGCATTATTGCCGACAGTGCTGCCCCGATCAGGGATAAGGAGAGCCGGATTGTTGGGGCCGTACTCGTTTTTCGGGATATCACCGAGAAACGGAAGATGGAAGAGGAACTCCTTAAGGCTCAGAAGCTGGAGTCGATTGGTATTCTGGCCGGGGGCATTGCACACGATTTCAACAATCTCCTGACGGCGATTCTGGGAAATATCTCTCTTTCCAAGATGTATGTCTCCGTGGGAGACAAGATTCACCAGAAGCTTTGCGATGCGGAAAAAGCGTCATTGCGCGCCCGTGACCTCACGCAGCAGCTCCTGACCTTTTCCCGTGGCGGTGCTCCGGTGAAAAAGATTTCGTCCATTGCGGAGATCATCAGAGATTCCACGGCATTTTCTTTGAGTGGCTCGAAGGTAACCTGCACGTTTACGATCCCTGATGATCTGTGGCTGGTTGAGGTGGATGAGGGGCAGATAAGCCAGGTCATTAACAATATTATCCTTAATGCCGAGCAGGCGATGCCTGCCGGCGGGGTGATCGAGGTTGCCTGCCGGAATGTCCAGGTGGGAGCGGATGACAATCTTCCCTTCCAGGATGGGCGCTATATTCTCGTGACAATCAGCGACCAGGGAGAGGGGATTCCCGAAGAAGCCCTGCCGCGGATTTTCGATCCCTACTTCACCACCAAGGACCTGGGAAAAGGATTAGGGCTGTCGACTGTTTATTCAATCGTCCAGAATCACAACGGTCATATTTCTGTTTCTAGCAAACCTGGCGTTGGTACGACATTTTTTGTCTATCTTCCCGCCACGAATTCTCCAGAATATATTTCTTCCACGGAGGAAATTACTGCCAACCTAGTGGAAGCTCAAACCGTAAAGGGCAAGGTTCTCGTCATGGATGACGAAGAAAATATCCGGGAAGTTGTGGCTGAAATGCTCCGTTTTATTGGATATGATGTTACGCTGTCCCGGAACGGGGAGGAGGCAGTGTCTCTCTACACGCAGGCTTTGGAGTCGAACGAGCCTTTTGCCGCGGTGCTTATGGGTCTGACCATTCCTGGAGGTATGGGGGGCGGTGAGGTTATCAGGATTCTTCGGGAGATTGATCCGGAGGTGAAAGGTATCGTTTCCAGTGGTTATTCAAATGATCCGATCATGTCGGATTATAAAAGATTCGGGTTCCAGGGTATTATCATGAAGCCCTATAAACTGGGGCAAATCAGGGATGTCCTGGAGCGGGTACTTGAAGGCTAAGGCGTTCCGGGAGACCTGCGAATCTGTAATTTCCTGGTGACCGGTTTCGTACGGAAATCCTTTGCGCTGCCAACGTATACGACTGATTCCCCACGCGAGTTTTTTCCCTTTCAAACCCCCTTCATCCGTGGTACCTTTTTTTCATGTCATGGAAAATTAAAGAGAATCACAGACAGGCGCTGGCCGGGGAGGCGGGTGCAGTTATCAAGAATTGGGGTGGCAAACTGACGGTCTGTCTTGTCTACCCGAATCATTATGCAACTGCCATGAGTAACCTTGGTTTTCAGGCCGTCTACTCCCTCTGCAACTCTTTTCCTGACATTGTCTGTGAAAGGGCCTTTCTTCCTCCCTCCGTTGAGTTGAAGGAGTACCAAAAATCGGGGTCTCGTCTTCTTTCGCTCGAATCCCAGCGCCCTTTGAGCGACTTTGATGTTCTTGCCTTTTCCGTTTCCTTCGAAAATGACTACCTGAATATCCCGGCCATCTTTGATCTTGCAGGAATCCCTCCCTTTGCCTCGGACCGAGATGCGTCTTTTCCCCTTGTCATGGCAGGTGGCGCAGCCCTCTTTCTGAATCCGGAACCGGTTGCCGAACTGCTGGACCTGATCTGCGTGGGGGAGGGTGAGGCAATCCTGCCTTCGCTGCTGGATTTTCTGCGCGCTCAAGGTAGCGCTGCCCGTACGGAGTTGCTGGCCAAGGCGGTTCATCTGCCGGGC
>RPRC01000310.1 GCA_003857395.1 Geobacter sp. | reverse complement strand
TCGTTCACCGCCTTTTTCACCTCCTCAACAGTCCTTTGATAGAGGGCTCGCTGTTTCGGGTTCATCTCCAGGTAGAGGTCGGCCTCGACGCGGGGGGGCAGTTCGTCGGCAATCATCTGCTTGCTGCGACGCAGGATGAAGGGACGGGTGCGGCGCACCAAGGTGTCTATTCCTCCAAAGCCCCGGATATCGATGCGCCGTCGGAACTCTTCATAGCTCCCTAAAAGACCCGGAACACAGAGGTCCATGATCGAGAAATATTCCCCCAGGTGGTTTTCCATCGGCGTGCCGGTGAGGGCAAGCTTAAACCGGGCCGAAATCCGCCGGGCCGCTCCGGTAGTGGCAGCGTTGATATTCTTCACCTGCTGGGCCTCGTCGAATACCGCCACCTGGAACGGTATGGAAGCGAGGATTTCGGCGTCCCGCTGAAGGATGCCATAGCTGGTAAGGACAATGTCGGCACCGGCAAAGTCAGCGCTCCGCCGCGTCCCGCTGTAGGTGACGACGCGAAAGGTAGGGTAGAAACGGTCAATCTCGCTCTCCCAGTTGAACAGGAGGGAAGGGGGTACGACGATGAGATGGGGAAGTGCAGCCGCTTCACCCGACGGAATGATCCCCTCGGCCAGTCCGGCCAGGAAGGTAATGGTCTGGACGGTCTTGCCGAGCCCCATGTCGTCGGCCAGGCAGGCACCGAAGCGGTGCTGGTGGAGAAAGGCCAGCCACTCGAAGCCCTCCTTCTGATACGGCCGCAACTGGGCATTGAGTCTCTCCGGAAGCGGGCATTCCGGAACCTTTTCCAACCGGGTCAGGCCCGCCAGGAGTTTTTCTTCCTCTGCCGGGAGGCGCAGGGTAACCCCGCGAGACCTGAGTTCCAACCAATCGAGGATCCGCAGGCGCGGAATCCGGACGATCTCCGCCTTCTTCTTTCGCTTCCCCTTGCCGTCCCCACCGCCGGTGAGGAGTTCCAAGATGCCACGCTGCTCATCGCCAAGCAGATAGCAGTTGTTCCCCTGCCGCAACACTCCTTCTTTGAGCAGCCGACGAATTTCTTCCACGGCGAGCAATTCGCCATTGCAGCGGATCTCCGGTCTGAGCTCGAACCAGTCGATGCCATCGACAGCGGCGGTAACGGTGAAATCCCACAACCCCAGGGCAAGGGGTTCCCTGCCGAGAAAGAGACCAAAGCCCTCATTCCGCAGGGCAGCGGCCAGTTCTTCCAGTCTGGGCAGAAAGGTCGTGCGATCCAGCTCGACGGTGCACGGCCATTCACCGTCGACAAAGGAGTTTATGCCGTAGCGGCGATACAGCAGGCTGACCAGCCGAACCTGCGTGGAGCGATCCTCTCTGCCGAAGCGCCAGCCCTCTGCGGTGGCGAAGGTGAGCAGCGTTTCCTGCTCGCAACTCTGGGCAAATTCAGTCGCCATCCGTCGGGCGTCGGCCTTGATGGACCGCTTGGCAAAATCAGCACCACCGAGTCCTGCCCGCATGATCCGGTCGCGGGCTGTTCTGTTAGCTACCCCCAGCAGGGCGAAACCGGTTTCGATCATGGCCGATACGCGCTTTTTCGCTCGGAGCGGCTGTGGCAGAGACTCGCGGAAGTGTGGCATAAACAGCTGGAAGGCAGGGGGAAACAGTGGAAAAAAAACTCCGGAAAGCTCGCCTTGCGGCATCAGACTAACGACCTCCCGGTCAAGATCGTCCTCAATTTCGAGGAGATACGATGGGTCGTGCCTGAGCGCCAGGTCCGCCGTTTTGCCGTTACAAATGAACCGTATCCGGTCCCCGGCTTTTTTTACGAGGTGTGCGCTCACCCTGAAAGCGAGAAAATTGAAGGACTGGGTGCTGGTGGTCAGGGTAACCCCATCTAGCTCGTAACCCTGCTCGTCGGAAAATTCATGCAGCGCCTCAAGGCCCTCGCATACCGAATCCCAGAGCTGCCAAGGCGTCAGGTCGGAAATCGGACGAATCGTCTTCTCCGCCAGCTCAAAGAGACATTCGCCGGCAAAAAACGATTCCGCCGGAAGCGGCGAACCATCGGCCTGGCACTTGCTGATCCGGACACTATCCCCATCCAGGCCGAAGGTGATCCCCGCCCGCAGAGGCGTATCATTGTGAAAGGTCAGAGGCAGTTCTCGGCCGTTACTCTGGCGCAGAACCACAGGATATTCCCCCTGCAACGTCGAAAAATCCTTGAAATAGTCTCTGCTGGGTTCGAAATAGTAGTGCTTCGCCAGAAAATGCCGCAGATCGACCGGCATCCTCTCCCAATCGTAGCGATTGAGTTGCTCATCTCCCGCCTGGATCGTGCCGGAAAGATACCCTGCCCTCATTTCCAGCATCAGGCGGATCCGCCCCTTGTCGGTTTTCAGCGCAGCCGGTTTCGTGGTGAGTGCCGCTTTTCGCAACGTCCGTGCCCGTTCGAGACGCTCCCGCAACAGATTGCGACCTGACGGTTCAGCCCTTCCTGTAGACTCCACCGCCTCTTTCAGTCCAAGCAGGATCTCCAGGGCAGCCAGCAACCGATCATTGAAGCGGACAGCGGTCAGGCTTTCCGGCGATACGATTTTCTTGAGCAGCGCCCAACAGGTCACCACGTGGACACACTGCCTGCCAGGCTCCTGATCGCGGCAACTGCACTCCGTCAGCAAACTGGCCCCTTCGGCAGTAAACGTAACGCGAGGACCGGAACGTAGTGTGAGGGTCAGAACACGCCGGTCATCACTCCATTCAGCACCGGTCACGCTGCCGCTCTGGCAGGCCTCCAACCCCCGGAACAGGATGTTTTTGGCGGCGAGGCCGTACAGTGCCCCGGCCGGCATATCGCGCAGGAGCTTCAATAGAAGTGGAAGCTCGACTGATTGTGGTGTAGCGGGCGGCATAACAATCTCCAGACTACGTCAAGAATCCCGGCAATCAGGTCAGATAGTGAAGCGCCTCATCACCAAGGATCCGCATAACCGCCAGGGACAAGACCTCCTCCCGCTCACCGCCCGAGGCCTTGATCATCTTCAGGGCATAACGGGCAATGTTGATACCGTCACGAACCGAATAAAGCTCGTCGGCGGCATGGGCGCGCTGGAGAAAATTCACCACATACGCAAGGATGGCATCATCGGCAAAGGGGAGGTTTTCCCGAAGGATAAGCAGCTCCTCGTCAGCCTCGGGAAAGTCGATGTAGATCTGCGGCTGGAGGCGGGAATGGATGTATTCGGGGATCTCGAAGGTAGACGAGTCCTCATTCATGGTAACCACGATCCGGAAATCCCGGTGAGCCCGAATCGTCAGACCGGTAATGATCGACTCCACGTAACGCCGGTCATCCAGCAGGGGCGCAAGGGAGGCCCAGGCCTTTTCGCTCATCCGGTTCCCCTCGTCGAGGATCAGAACACCTCCCCGAAGCATGGCGGTCACCAGGGAAGAGGCCGCGTACTGGATCCGGTTGTCCGGCCCGACTATCGGGGTCACGATCAGGTCCTCCGGCCGGGTATCCATGGTGGCCTGAAACAGGAATACCTCCCGACACAGTTTTTTCGCCGCTGCATAGGCAAGGGTAGTCTTGCCGACGCCCGGCTTGCCGATCAGGCGCGGATTAAAGGGGATATCCCGATCATCGATTACCATCCAGGCAGCCAGCAGCTGCTGAAGAATTTCCTCCTGTCCGATCCATTTCAGCGGCAACTCAACTGCGTGGGCAAGAGAAAGGGAAATGTCGTCAATCGTTACACGTTCCATGGTACCTCCTCAGTTTCCATCAGGAATCTTCCGTATGTGGAACTATTGGTTTTCAATTCGGAAACGAGGAATTTTTTGTCTTGGCAAGGAAATCAAGGGGTTGCGCGGAGGCATACACCGGTACGCCGCACAAGTAAACCCACAGATTGACACAGCCAGGGCGGAAAAGAACCGTTTCGGGATAAAAACTCCTCAGGTGAGGATTCTGTTGTAGCATACCGGGCGGAAAAATTGCAATCGCTGCGGTTTGAACGTATACTTGGCTGCACCTTTTCCCGTAACACCCCGTTGACGGGTGTTACGGAAGAGGCTGAAGATACAGTGTAAGGATCGCACCAGCCGAAACAGATCCCTAATTTCAGGAGAGGAGACGTCCATGGTCACCATCGACGAGCTGAAGCGGCATTACCTTTTTACCGATGAGGATGCCGAGCTGCTGGCCTCATTTCTCCCCCATGCGGAGGCTAATAAAGCCAAACTGGCTGATGATCTCTATGATTATCTCCTCGGCATCCCGGAAACGGCCAAGTTTCTTCAGGATGACGCCGTTCTGCAGCGCCTGAAGCAAGCCCATCAAACCTGGTTCATGGACCTCTTTTCCGGAAAATACGACAACCACTACCTGCGCAAGCTGGAAAAAATCGGTCTTGCCCATGTCCGAATCGGTCTGAACGCCCACTTCGTCAACTGCGCCATGAATTTTGTCCGCCAGGCGGTGACCAACCTCATTCGGGACGCCTACCCTGACCGGCAGATGCGGCGCCGGCTGACCGACGCCACCGAAAAGATCCTCGACGCCAACCTGGACGTGATGAGCGCCTCTTACCTGGAGGAGGAACTGAAAAAAGAGTTCGTCTCACACCGTCTCGAATCAAAGCTGATCAGGGCAACAGAACGCTTCACCTACGGCCTGAACCTGATCCTGGTCCTTGCCTTGGCCGGGGTTTCCATCTCCGTGGTTGCCCTGTTCGTCTGGGATCTTTTGCATATCTTCCGCGGTGACATTGAAAAGGGCATCCTGAGTGCGCTCGGCACCCTGCTGATTCTCTGGATGATGATCGAATTAATGGGCAACGAGATCAAGAACCTGAAGGGGGGCAGATTCAACATCCTGGTCTTCATCGGCGTCATCATGGTCGCCCTGATACGGGAGATTCTCATCTCCACCCTGCGCCATGATGCCTTGGAAACTCAGGTATTCCTGGCCGGAACCCTTTTGATCCTGGGAATTGTCTACTATCTGGTGGCGAAAAGCCAGCGTGAAGGCCTGACCCACTGAGGGAAGCTGCCGGAGGGGCAGGGCCCGTTCCCCCCCAAACTCTGACAGACATGGGGAAGGGCAGGCACGGTGGTCTGCCCCAACTATGTTTTATCTGAGTGCCGTCCGCACCAGATCGGCGAGACAGTCGATAAACAGGGGAGAAGTATTGAGAGATGGTGAGCGATGGAATTTCACAATTCCCCGCTCCCGCGCCAAAGCGGCATAGGTAACGTCGATCTCGTAGAGGGTTTCGATATGGTCGCAGACAAAGGAGACGGGAACCATGAGAAGATTCCGGCAACCCTCGGCAGCCAACCGGGCAATTGTCTCTTCGGTGGACGGCTCCAGCCATTTTACCGGCCCCGCCTTTGACTGGAAGGCCAGGTGATACT
>RPRC01000309.1 GCA_003857395.1 Geobacter sp. | reverse complement strand
TGCCTCCTTGGTTGTGGCTCTGCGCCGTAGTTGATTTGACTCTCTACAGCATAACCCACGTTTGCAAGGATGGCAGGTCTTTTTAGCTTTTGATCTTTAACTGACAACCATTATGTCTAAATAGTATTTGACGCCAGGGATGCTGCGGGTATATTAGTTGTCGGCAATAAACTCTAGTTTTCCCCTTTCAGCGCTGTTTATACCCTTTTCACCACCGTCTGCCATGGTGGTTATGCGCCCATTTCGTCCTTTGCAGATGCAAACACAACGAAACCCGCACAAAATACGACACTAGTCGTTTTTGCTGCGGGTTTTTTCGTACCAACCCAGCAGTCGGGAAATTTAAATCCGAGCCTTTCACCGTAATAAACCAGAGGTCCAGGAGCAGAGTATGAAAAAGATCTATCTCGATAACAACGCCACGACACCGGTAGCTGCCGAAGTGCTTGAAGCCATGCTGCCGTTTTTCCGTGAGTCTTTCGGCAATCCGTCCAGCATCCACTGGGCCGGGAGCACGGTTAAAAAAGCGGTAAACATAGCCAGGGATCAGGTTGCTTCTCTTGTTAATTGTTCCCCTTCAGAAGTGGTTTTTACCTCGGGAGGCAGTGAGTCGGTAAACACCGCGATCAAGGGAATCGCTGCTGCGCATGGAAAAACCGGGGCACACTGTATCACCACTATGGTGGAGCATCCGGCGGTTTTTAACAGTTTTCAACTCCTGAAACGTCAGGGTTTCGAAGTCACCTGTCTTGGCGTCGACCGCGAAGGATTGCTCGACCTTTATGAACTTGAATCAGTCATCTCGGATCAAACTTTTATGATTTCCGCCATGGCTGCGAACAATGAAACGGGGGTGCTGTTTCCTTTCAGGGAAATCGGCGAACTAGCCGCATCACGGAGGATACCTTTTATCTGCGATTCGGTACAGGCGGTTGGCAAGATTCCACTCGACTTCCGGGCTCTGCCGCTGGATGTCCTGACACTTTCAGGGCATAAGCTCCAAGCGCCGAAAGGAGTTGGTGCCCTGATCATCAGAAACGGGGTACGTCTTCCGCCGCTCATTCATGGTGGCCCCCAGGAAAGCAACAGGCGAGCCGGCACGGAGAATGTTCCCGGCATTGTGGGACTCGGCAAAGCCTGTGAGATTGCCCGCAGTAGTCTGGACTATGAGATGATCCGCATTCAAGCCTTGCGCGATGCACTGGAAACAGGGATCATTGAGCAGATTCCTGACGTGAAAATCAATGGTCACCCGAAAAAAAGGCTGCCGAACACGCTCAACATTTCTTTTAAAGGTATCTATGTGGAACCTCTTTTAGCTGAGCTCAACAAGGAAGGAATTGCGGTATCCGCGGGATCTGCGTGCTCGGCCGAGAGTCGCGAGGTCTCCCGGGTCCTCACCGCACTGGGCCTCGACTCCACAACGGCACGCAGTTCCATTCGTTTTTCCCTTGGCAGAGAGAACAGTATGGAGGAGATAAAGAGAGTCATTGAAGTTTTGCCCCCTATCATACAGAGAATCAGGGACGAACGTCGTGCTCACCTTCGGACATAAAAAGAGGCCACGACGACTTGGCCGTGACCTCTCAGGATTTATATAAATATATTCCTCGTATCCAAATGGAAACTACTTCAGTTCGTACCAGAATTGACTGGCTCGCACTTTTCCTCCCTTGAGCAGAAACTTGGTCATTATACCGTATTTGCCCTTCACGGACAAATTGACGTCAGAGCCGAATCCACCGCTCATTCCCATCAGGGTTTTTACCTGCTCGGACTTGTCCGGTCCGGCAATTTTAACCTTCACCTCCCCTTCACTAAGCATCTTGCCGGTTTTAGCGTCGGTAAACATGATCATGAGGTGATGTGTGTCCTTCATGCCCGCAGGCATTGCCACCCCCTTCATTCGTTCTTTCAAGTCGATGAGACGGAACGTTGCCTTGACTCCGTCTACGGTTTCCGTATGGATCAATTTACCCATTGACATCGCTGCGCTATGATCCATATCAATGGAACCGTGTTCCGCCGCCGAAACGATCATCGATGCACTCAAGGCGAAAGTTGCCGCCATTAGTACTGCTGCTGTTCTTTTCATTGTTGTTTCTCCTTTTTGCGTTGTACCGCCCCTTGATAATTGGGGGGCCTGGGTGATTCAATGTTTCATTCCCGAATACTTCAGCTTGCCTTTTTTTAGATCACGTTTCTTCATCAGGACAAAGATCACCGGGGTCATGATGAGTACGTGGATAGCGGAGGAGACCATTCCGCCGATCATCGGTGCGGCAATCGGTTTCATGACGTCGGCTCCGGTACCCGAAGACCACATGATAGGCACCAGTCCGATCAGTGCTACAGCGACTGTCATCAGCTTTGGCCTGAGCCGCAGCACAGCACCCTCGAAAGTGGCTTCATAGATGTCCTGCTCGGTAACCGGACCCTTGAGAAGGCGTTTGTCCAGGGCCTCGTGCAGGTAGATAACCATAACCACGCCGGTCTCCACTGCCACCCCGTAGAGGGCAATGAAGCCGACCCAGACCGCAACCGACATGTTGTAGCCAAGGGCGTAGATCAGGAACACCCCGCCCACCAGGGCGAAGGGTACCGAAAGCATGACCATGCTCGCTTCCAGTACCGAGTGAAAGGTAAAATACAGAAGGACGAATATTACCAGAATTCCCAGCGGTACCAGGAACTGTAGCCTTTTTTTTGCGCGAATCTGGTTCTCCCACTGGCCCGACCAGGCCACATAGTAGCCTGTGGGTAGTTTTAACTGCTTTTCAAGCACCTGCTTTGCCTCGGTTACAAACCCGCCCATGTCCCGGCCTCGGACGTTGAGGAAGACGATGGAGCGGAGCAGACCGCCCTCGCTGGCAATCTCTGGTGCGCCGGTGGAGAGTTTGATCTTGGTGACCATGGACAGGGGGATATGAGCGCCATTCTTTGAAGGTACCAGGATCTGTCTGATTTCGTCAATATTGTCCCGCATCTCGCGCAGGTAACGAACCTCAATGGGAAAGCGGGTCCGGCCGATTACCGAGGTGGTGATGGCGCTCCCACCGAGTGCTGTCTCGATAACCTGATGGCAGTCATCAACCTGGACGCCATAGCGGGCTGCTGCCTCACGATCGATATCGATGTCAATATAGTTGCCGCCGGTCACCCGTTCGGCCACCACGTCTGCCGCACCCGGTACAGTCTTCAGTATTCCCTCCGCCTGCACTGCCAGATCTTTAAGAACATTCAGGTCATTGCCGAATATTTTCACCCCAAGATCGGTGCGGACACCGGTGGAAAGCATGTTGATGCGATTTATGATCGGTTGAGTCCAGCCATTTCTCACTCCCGGTATCTGAAGTTTTTTATCCAGTTCGGCCACGATATCACCCTTGGACATGCCCGAACGCCATTCCTTTTTCGGCTTGAGGATGATAATGCTCTCAAACATGGAAACCGGGGCCGGATCGGTGGCGGTCTCGGCCCGTCCGACCTTACCGAGGACACTCTCTACCTCGGGAACACTCTTGATGATTTTGTCCTGCACCTGCAACAACCGCTTCGCCTCGTTCACCGAAACATTCGGCAAAGTCACCGGCATATAGAGCAAGGACCCCTCGTCTAAGGGCGGCATGAATTCGCTGCCAATGGAGAGAAACATAGGTACGGCAATCGCCAAGGCTACGACATTGAGGGCTATGGTGGTCTTTTTCCATTTCAGTACCCAACGGATTATCGGCGAATAGAGTCTGATAAAAAAAGTAGAAACAGGGTTTTTGCTTTCGGGCGGCATCTTGCCGCGCATCAGGTAGTACATCAGGACCGGTACCAGGGTGATGGCAATAAAGGCAGAGCCAACCATGGAAAAGGTTTTGGTGAAGGCCAGCGGGTGAAAGAGTTTCCCTTCCTGTCCCTCCAAGAGAAAAACCGGCACGAAGGAGAGGACAATGATGGACAGGGAAAAGAAGATTGCCCTGCCCACCTGTTTGGCTGATGCGATCACCAGCTCAAGCCGTCTTTTCTCACGCTCTTCGGGCGGGATCTCCGAGAGATGCCGGTAGCAGTTCTCCACCATTATGACCCCGGCATCAACCAGCACGCCGATGGCGATGGCGATCCCGCCGAGAGACATAATATTGGATGTCACCCCCATCAGCTTCATGGTAATGAAGGCAATGAGCACGGCAACCGGCAGCGTAATAACAATAACCAGGGCACTTCGGAAGTGAAGAAGAAACAACAGTACCACCAGGGAAACGACAATGGCCTCTTCTGTGAGCGCCCGCTTCAAGGTGTCAATTGCCCGTGAGATGAGATTGGAACGGTCATAGGCCGCGACAATCTTCACCCCGGGAGGCAGTCCCGACTGTAAAGCTGTAATCTTCTCCTTGACCCGGTCAATGACATCTTTGGCGTTTTCACCGTAGCGCATGACGATGATGCCGCCGACCGCCTCCCCCTCGCCATTCAGGTCGAGCAGGCCGCGGCGAATGGCACCACCCAGCTGCACGGTCCCGAGATTCTTGATATAGACCGGGACGCCCCGACGGTCGACGCCGACCACAATATCTTCCAGGTCCTTCACATCTTTTATGTAGCCCTTGCCGCGAATCAGGAATTCCGCGTCAGACTGGTTGGTCAGCCCGCCGCCGACATCATTGTTTGACCGCTTCACGGCCTCCACAACTTCATTGATTTTAATGTTGTACGAGAAAAGGCGATTCGGGTCGATACTGACCTGATATTCGCGGACGAAGCCACCGATCGAAGCGACCTCGGCCACCCCGGGGACGGTATTCAACTGGTAGCGGACAAACCAGTCCTGCAGAGTTCGCAATTGTTCAAGATCATAGCCCTGGCCTTCAATCAGGTACCAGAAGACATGGCCAACCCCGGTACCATCGGGGCCAAGCGCAGGCCTGACGTTGGGCGGCAGGAGCGACGCCGCGTAGTTGAGCCGTTCAAGCACCCGGGTTCGAGCCCAGTAGATATCCGCCTGGTCTTCAAAGATGACGTAGATCATCGAAAAACCGAAGGCCGAAGAGGCGCGAACCGCCTTGACCATCGGTAATCCTTGAAGATTTACCGCCAACGGATAGGTAATCTGGTCCTCCACCACCTGGGGTGAGCGGCCCGGGTAGTCGGTAAAGACGATTACCTGGTTATCTGACAGGTCCGGGATAGCATCCACCGGCGTCCGGTAGACGGCCCAGACCCCGGCAGCGATGATCATGGCAAAAATGACCAGGATGATGACGCGGTTCCTTGCGGAATATTCGATGATTTTTTCGATCATGGAAAATTATTTCCTGTAGGGGCGCTGCTTGCCGCGCCCTTGCAACCATGACTCATAATCAGGGCGCGGCAAGCAGCGCCCTTACCAATTCCCAATTTACATTTTCATATCATCCATA
>RPRC01000308.1 GCA_003857395.1 Geobacter sp. | reverse complement strand
GGCGGTATCGGCGCCTTTGTGAGCCTGGGGGCCAGCGCAATTTTTAACCTGATCCTGGGCATCGCTCTCATGGTGGCAGGATTTCGAGGCAGGCAGCTCCTGACGCATGAAAAACAGCTTCAACGGTAGGTTCTACGGCAACTGAAGGTCGGGTCTCAATTTCCGCCTGAATGGCGTGGGAGGATGGTATGGAAAAGTGTCACGATTGCGGCGCGGAAAATCCTGATTTCAGCAAATTCTGCATCGCCTGCGGCAAAGCGATTAAAACGGAAGCAACAACTTCAGCGGTCCGATGCCCGGCATGTGGAACAGAGGTCCCATCGGGAGCGAAGTTCTGCGTCGGCTGTGGAAAGCCGATACCCGCCCAGGGCGCCCAAGGAAAACAGATATGCCCTTCATGCAGTGCGGAAAATGAGATAGGCGGCACATTCTGCACTAATTGCGGAAGTAGATTACAGGAAATTTCCCAGGGAGAATCAATGGAGAGCAAACCTGCCGCCGGAACGACATTCCCGCACTACGTATCGTTTCTCGATCAGAAAATGACACAGGCAGGATTCGATTCACTGGACGTCCCGCCGGTTCTCAACCTGGAAAAATTGTTTCGAAGGAAGAAATTCGATCTTTTCAAAGTAGGCCTGGTTACGACATTCTGCGGGGTAAAATGCCTTAACGGCCCGGTCAATGCATCTCAGCTGAAATCATTCAGCGAGAACGTATTCGATTACGCTGTCAGGAACAAGGGATATCTGGCGCGGAACGCCTTGCAGCCACTCGTAGTGTACCCTGTTCTCGTCACTTCATCCCACCACGATGATATCCTTCAATTTCTTGATTCGTATTGGCCAAAACACTGGATGGCCTTTGAATTTCCGGTGGTTATCGAACCCCCTGCAGGAAAGGTACTATTTCATCAGTCAACGCCACTATGGAGACTGCTAGACTTCGAAAGCATAAAGAAAGAGGCCGAAAGACTTTTCACCATCGGTTGAGCGGTTTGCAAATTATCTGGACCGTACACTGACCGATTCGTCTGTTTACCTCACTTTACGCGTTTCCAGACAAATTCCTGTACCGTTTCTGGTGAAACGATACCGTCACGGTCCTTGAAAGATGCAATCCGCAGAGTCCCTTTGAGCGTATCCTTCGCAATCATGGCCAGCGAGAGGCTGGCGTCTGTCCCGCAGCAATCCTTTTGCACGGAGGTATCGCAGTAAAAATACCGGGTATGGGGGACTAAAAGCTTCTGACCATCCCATTGAATCGGCACAAACTTCGGCCAGCAACTGAGACCACGCTGCTCTGTATACGAATACGCCCGCAAGGCGCCTTCAACTACTCCATTGTTATTCCTGATTTCAAACCGGGAAAAAAGCCCGGACCCTTCTTTGGTTTCGCCATTGACCCACCAGACTCCCACCAGATTTCTCGGATCCAGTCGAGCTTTTTCCGCCTTTTCCTTTTTGTATTCGATCTTGTTGATATGCTGTATAACCTGCGGAGCATTCGCTGCTTGAGGGTCCAATTGAAGATTACGCCTCAGGTTTTTCAGTGCATCGTCATACCGCTCAAGCTTGTCCTGAAGCATACCCATCTGGTAGTAGGGATCTGGCCAGTTGGGCGCAAGCGTCGCGGCTTGCTGAAACTCCCTGATTGCATCTTCAAGGTCCCCAGGCGTCTTCGCCATCTCAATGGCCGCCTGGGCCCGGTCCATATGGCGTCGGGCCTCATCGGACACAGTAGCGGCATGTACCGAGCACAACAACCAGGTGCTGACAGCTAGCACCGCGAGCACGTAGAACGCTTTCGTAATTTTCAATCTACCCTCTCTTCATAAAGCGACAAGTCGCCACTGCCGTATTTTCAACGTAACGTCTTTACTGACAGGTTGTAGTAGGAAATTTCCCCTTGCATTCATAGGGAGAGCAGCACGGCGTTCCGTGTAAAATACAGGTCAGGCCCTGTTCACTGCAACTGGCTGCCGGATCACTGTTAAAGGCCACCAGATCAAACCCTGCCGATACTGAGCCGATTGCAAATTCTCCAAAATTCTTGCTGATTTTTTCATTTTCCCGGCATCTCTTGATACAGCCGCTAACGCCATGCAGACAGTGATTAGCACAATTGGCGGCTTCAGTAGTATCTTCTTTCGTTGTTTGTCGGCAAAGATTCAAACACGTTTGAAAAGGGCCGTCACAATCATCCTCGCAATCTGCCAGTGCAAAACCCGACGACACTACCAGTAGTGTCACAACCCCAACTACCAATGCAAAGCTCTTCATCTCGCCCTCCCCTGTTTACGATGCTTTTCTGGTTACTGGTTCACAATCTTGACTTGGCCGGAATCGGCCCAATCGTTATGCCCTCCGGAAATCTCCCAAAACCTGCAAGACGGGTTTCTTTCAGCCAAGGCTTTGGCATGGCTGATCGGAATAATCGTATCGTCACGTGCACCGAATATTTCCAGTGGCCCTTTATACCCTTTCAGTGATTCGATATTATTCCAGTTGTCCCGCAAACAAAGACCTATCGGAAAAAACGGATAATGATGAGCCGCAACACGGGAAAGTTTATCAAAAGGCGCAATCAACACAATCTTATCCGGTGGAGGCTGGTTCTTCGCCAATAGTGAGGCGGGTCCGCTTCCGATTGACTCCCCCACGACACATACCGGAGTATTTAAATACCGAGATCTGAGCGCCGCGTAGGCCTGTTTTGCAGCCGCATTGATACTCGACATGGACGGTGAACCCGGCCGCGATCCATACCCGGGATACTCAAGGATAAAGACTGAATCATGGTTGGAAAATGAGGCCAAAGCATACACGCGATCGCTTGCCTGACCGCCGTTTCCGTGCAGCAGCAGCCAGACATTTTTCGGCGACGGAACTTCATGTGCATAGCCGATCTGCTGTCCCTCATGCAGCCATTCGGAAAGTCCAAACTTCTCCTGATGATGAGTCGGATAGTATAAGAGTTTGCGTTGAAAAGCGACACATCCCACGGCTAAGGCTAGAAAGCCGAATACCACATAAAGTACCGTGCGGCCTGCCAGGGAAAGTGCCACCTCAGCGAGATGAGCATGTTGCCGCATGCCCACTACCACAAGGCTTGCCGCACTCTGCACAGACACAGGAAGGTTCCGGAATCGACTCCGACGACGCCGTAATCGTGCCAATGAGTAAACCGGATACTACGACAACGGTAATAACTGCCGGGTAGAACCATTTCTTAAGTGATAACATGATAGCCTCCATTTCAGTCGTCTGGTCTTATGACGCCATCGGCGCAATCTTTATTTCTCATCAGTATGCCATTTTGTGTTGTTAGACAAGCCCAAGGTCGATGTAGTTCCCAGAAAGTGAGCTGAAGGATCAAAATATTTTCCGGCTGCCAAATTTCAGAAAGTAATTTGGCGACAGCTGAGGGTCTGCGGTAGTTCAATCACCCGAAAAAAGTAAATCGATGTTCAGATCCTCTCTTTCAGCCGCCTCCACGCTGGAGGGAAATTGATCTTCAAGCAGATGGTCAGGCATCAACCGGAGCCGTCTCTGCTCAACCTGATCAACACCCTGTGCGGTGATCGCCAACAGCCCGGAATCAAGGCGTTCCACCCACCCCTGCGCCTTGAGGTACCATAGGTGAAACTCAAGCAATTCAGGAGGAGTGAGGAGGAGACGGGCAATTCCCAGTTCACCCAACCCCGGACTCCTCATGTTACGCCGGCGCTGAACGTACAACAGCGAAAGAAGTCGCTCTCGAGTGACCTGGTCGTTGCCGAACGCGGAGACATCGCTGGCCTCCGACGCAAGCTTCCATTTGCTGCTCCAATATTCCTGGTACTTGGCATCGTAACCGGCACGGCTCTCAGGGTCTGCAAGCGTCCGGTGGGCCGCGACGATCTGCTGGAATCGGTCATTGTCGGGGAATTCGGTACTATCGGGATGGGTCTTCTTGGCAAGATGACGAAAGATACGATCAATGGTATCGGTGTCGGCGTTTGGACTTAACTGCAACAACTCGTAGTAATCGACGAACTCTTTTTCGTTCATGAGAACTCCGCTCTGGACAAGTAAAATATACAAATTCTGCTGAACATCATGACAGTCCCCGCAGCACGTTGAGGCAATAATAGAGTAAGACTCTTTGCAGTATTAATTTAATTGTCAATTTTGCAATAGCGTAGATGCAGCAGCAGTACGTAGCTGAGTTTGCGCATAATCACCTCGACAAGGGCAATCCATGTGCCTGACAAATTCACATCGTACCCCTTGGCAAAACTAACACATTCAGGGGCAACATTACAACATTGCACATATTTAAAACCTGCGATTAAATCAACCATCCTTGCCGCAACTTACGGATTGCTTTTCGATCTAGCCTTACGACCCGCCCGGAATCCCATCAGCATCTTCCGTCTTTCATCCCATAGGTGGAGACGCAGAGACCTGAGGCTGGTGCGGATATCCAGTGGCTTTACGGCATTCAGCCTTCACAGCACTGCTGGAGGTTGTAGTTGGGGATACCGGGGCGGATATGGTGAACGTGATGAAGGCCGATGTATAGCAAATAATTACACGAAACAGACGAGACTGATGCCAAAGGTTCAGTCTACTTGAGAATGAAGTTGTTCTTGAAAAAGTCTACTATTCGCTGAATTTTGCAGATGCGAACTACAGCACTATCCTGCTGCACTCATGAAGCGAACGGGAGACACAATCCTCAATGGCGATACCGGAAAAGTAGTTTCCGGTGAGCAGCAGCGGCGTACCGGCAAGCAGGCCGTCCAGTTCAGCAACGATTTTCTTGTGACCAAGACGCAGAGAGGGAATAACATGCTCTGCACTGGCTATATGCTTAAAACTTCCCGTACCAATTACCTGGGCGATGCGCTGGAACCGAGCCTCACGGCTGCCCGCAGCAGCCTTGAAGTGAAATGCAAATGCCCGATAGAGAAAATCGGGGAAGGTATCTCGCGAAACAAAAGAGTAGAAAATTTCGTCCGTTGCGGCCAGCGCCGCTATCGGCACGATTGTGGCTTCCTCTTTCTTGACGATTACTCCCAGGGTCTCGATTTTCTCGGCGAGCACGGAACCAAGTTTCTGTGCAATCTCCGGAAATGAATTTTCCAGCAGTTTTGCGGCCGGCCCCGAAGGGGTGGCAAGGGCGAGGTATTTCGCCTGGAAGATGCTGCCGTCGGTTGTCGTGACGGTAAAAACGTCTGCAGCAAATTCGACCACGAGAACTTCCTTTCCGGCAACCGTTTCAATGGCAGGATCAGCTGCAATTGTGTCGGTAATCGACTGAAGCCCGCCCTGCAGGCTGAATTTCTTCAGAACGTCTTTGCGCCGCAGCCGCTTCTTGAACAGCATATCCGCAGGAAATTCGTTAGACTTCTGACAGATAACTGCGTTGAACATCGGCCCGAGTACCTGTACGAAGTTCCTCTTTCC
>RPRC01000307.1 GCA_003857395.1 Geobacter sp. | reverse complement strand
GCTGTCAGAATGCTATGAAATTGTGAGAATACGGCCGGCGCTAAATAGCCAAGGCGGGAATGACGCCGTTGGCGGTTGTAGAAGATCTCGATGTACTCTCGGATGGAGGCTTCAGCCTCGGCTCTGGTCGCGTAGCGGCAATGATGCACGAGTTCATTCTTGAGGCTTCCCCAGAAGCTCTCCATCGGTGCGTTATCATAGCAGTTTCCCCTGCGTGACATTGGAGTCTTCATACCTAAATTGTTCAAGGAGTTTTGGAGTCGTGGGAACAATATTGACTGCCACGATCCGAATGGTGGATAAGCCCGGCCGCTGGCCGTTTCTGTTGTGCTGCCCGGAACAGCGCCCTACTGGTCAGCTTCTGTGTCATACGTTCCGCCATGGCGTAGCCGACAATTTCGCAGGTGAATACATCCTTAATCCCTGCAAGATAGAGCCAGCCTTCACCGGTAGGGATGTAGGTAATATCTGAAACCCAGACTTCGTTAGGCGCGCTGGGTTCAAAGGTTTGATTCAACAGATT
Organism: Geobacter sp.; assembly: GCA_003857395.1. Next base: position 4,935 of record RPRC01000307.1, on the reverse strand, counting down.
TTCTGCTACCGGCAAGTTGTGTTTTGAATTCGTCGTTGCCTTGAATTTGCGCTTCTGCCGACAACGCAGGCCTAATTCACGACGCAACCGGGCAATGCGATCACGTCCGGCGATAAAGCCGTTAGCTGCCAGCTCCGGCTGCAACCGCCGCACACTATAACTCTCGCGAGTGCGCTTATGGGCGGCTTTGATCGCCACTTTGAGGAGCTCATCCTCCTTGGCTCGTCGTGAGGGTTCTCGCTTCAACCAAGTATAAAAGCCGCTGCGCGATACACCGAACAGCCGGCTCATGACTTTAATGGGAAAATAGAGTCGCCACTGCTTCATGAACGCGTACCGGGCAGCAACTCCCTGGCCTGGAAAGTCGGACATGCCGTTCGCGACCTGATGAAACTCCATGGTGATGCCATTGGCCCCCTTGAAGGCGTAGTTGAACTGGATGAGAAATACCTGGGCGGAAAGCCACGTTTTGTTCAGGGTGTTACTAATCCGCGCGGCAAAGACACCAAGAAAAGCTGCGTCCATGTTGCTGTTGAGCGGCAGGGAGATTTTAAAGCTGATGTCGTCCCTGGAGACAGCTACCCTGGTTTGGCCTATCGCGTTGCCAAGGTGGTTTCACCGCGCCCATTTCATGACCGATCAACTGCCAACGTACAAGGCGATCGGCAAGGAATATGCGGCACATGAAGCAATCAACCATGGCTCAAAAGAGTTTTGCCGGGCAATGTTCATGTCAACACGGCTGAGTCCTTCAATGCCATTCTCGAAAGAGCCAAACTGGGGGTATTCTACTATTTGAGCACAAGGCATCTCCCAAGGTACATCGGAGAAGTGGCTTTTCGGTGGAATAACCGGGATCCCGTAGAGAAGAAAACCAAGGATAGTGTTTCAAAGATCGTCATACAAGCCAAGCCGTTACTGAAACAATTACAAAATTTGCTAAAAAATGCCATCGGTACTCAACTCAGAAGAACCATATATGGTGGAATTGCTACGCCACAAACTTCTTTTGGAGGATAGTTCCAATTAATTTTATAATCAGAACATCATAATACAAGACTGTTACGATTGTTCTTTGTAATGGCAATTTAGGATAGAATCCAATGGTCAAACAGTTAAATATACAAAATAAGTTGTCTGAAAGTAACTTGTGTAGGCCAACGCTAGATTCCATGGAGCGCATTAACGGTTTTCGTGAGGTTGAACTGGGACTTAGTAGAGAACAGGCAATGCAGGAGGCAAATCGCTGCTTACGATGCAAAAGTGCTTCCTGTGTAGCTGGTTGTCCAATCCGAATCAATATCCCGGAATTCATCGGCGCCTTAGCTGATGAGGAACTATATCGTGCGGCACATATCCTTCAGCGCAGCAACCCCTTTGCCTCCTCGTGTGGTAGAGTCTGTCCCCAGGAGACACAGTGTGAAGCTAGGTGTATCCTTGCGAAGGCAGGCACCCCTATCGCTATAGGGGCACTTGAACGTTTCGTTGCTGATTGGGCACTCGATAACAAAGTCGAAATCGGTACTGGTTTGCGACGTGCCGCTTCTGGTAAAAATGTAGCGGTAATTGGCAGCGGCCCGGCAGGTTTGACGGCAGCCTCTGAACTTGCCCTCAAGGGGCACTCGGTAAAAATTTATGAAGCTCTTGATGATAGCGGCGGTGTTTTGCTTTTAGGTATTCCCGAGTTTCGGCTACCGAAGCGGATAGTCATTGCCGAAATTTCCCGATTACTTAATCTTGGAATCAAAATAGAGTGCAACGTTTTTGTTGGTAAGACTGTCGCCATGTCTGAGTTGTATAAGGAATACGATGCAATATTTGTAGGTAATGGTGCGGCTTCAATAATAAAGCCTGGTATACCGGGGGAAGCTCTCAAAGGGGTCTATTCTGCGAAAAAATACCTTGCCAGCACGAACCTTGCGTGGATTAATCAGAGAATCAATGGTTTGAGCCATTCACTTCTCGGCAAGAAAGTAACCGTAATCGGCGGCGGGAATACGGCCATCGACTGTGCCCGTGTTGCACGCAGACTGGGGGGTGATCAGGTGAGGATCGTCTACCGCCGCAGTGAAGCAGAAATGCCGGCGCGTCTGAATGAAATAATGCATGCAAAGGAAGAGGGGGTTGAACTGACCACATTAAGCTCACCGGTCAGAATCCTTGGTAATGCCAAGAGAAGGGTTACGTCTGTGATTTGCCAGAAAATGGAGCTAGGCAAGTACGATACATCGGGACGCCGGCGATTCTATCCCATTGAAGGGGAGTTAATCAGAATGGACTCTGATTTGGTAATTTATGCACTCGGTACGGTTGCTGTTCCAATTATGACAGACCTGTGGCCTGCAAGGAAACGAAGGAATAAAATCGTTGTTTATGAGACTGGAGAAACAGAAATATCCGGAATATATATGGGTGGCGACAACATCCGGACAAACGGAACAGTTGCTCAGGCCATAGCCGACGGAAAAAGGGCTGCATCGGCCATTCATACTTTTTTCGCATTGAAATAAGACCGACTGATTAAATAGGGGTGAATGTTTGTGGAATGCTCAAAATTACGGTAAGCAGCGTCAGCGGTCATATGTTTAGAAGTGTCGCAACAGCTGTTATTGATGATCTTCATCTGGATCTGGCTGGAGGTCTGGTCAGGCCAGGGGAGTCCTCTTGTTGGTGATGATGTGGGACTGGTAACCGGTTTCGCTGTCGCTGGTGTGACTATCACTGATAAACCGGACAGACTGATGAAGGTTACGTTGTTTTTGTTGATTTCTCCGCTCCGTCTGTCTCTTTGAATAATTTTAAGTTGTGCGACGAGTACAGTAAGTTTGCAGTTGTCGGTACGACAGGTTTCTCCTTCTAATAAATGGATTTTATCAGGAATTATGCACTGAATATCCCGGTTGTACTGGCGTCTAACAAGTCAATCAGTGTCAATATCCTCTTTAAAGTTCTCGGTGAAGCAGTAGAAGCTCTTAGCAATGATTTTGACGTAGAAATTATCGATTCACACCACAAGATGAAAAAAGACAGCCCTTCTGGGACCTCAAACCGCATACGCGAGATCATAGCCTAGTCAGTTGATACCGTCCGCAGTTTACTTGCCAACAACCACCGTCAGGGTTCAGTCCGAACACGTAACAGGAAGGAAATCGGAATAAGGATCATTCGTGGTGGAGATGTTATCGGCGACCACTCCCTCTGTTTCATTGTTAGAGGTGAGCGTATCGATCTAACTCATCGTGCATATTCAAGAGACACCTTTGCCAGCGGATCCGTCCTCGCCGCTTAAAGGGCGGTTAGGCAGCAATCAGGTCTTTAACGTTCTTGAACTGCGATGTAAAAAGAGAGATCAGGAGATACATGCAAAGGGATATGGAAAACAACCACACAATTTATACTATTGCACGTCGCCGCAGCACAAGGCTGTTCAATGATAAGGAAGTGTCAAAAAAAGATATTCTTATGGTATTGGAGGCTGCCAACCAAGCACCTTCCGCACATAATCGACAGCCATGGCGTTTTTCTGTTGTAGGTGAAACATTGAAAAATGATCTGGCCAGCCTGGCCAATACGTTGGCTGTGAAATTTCCGAAGCCTTACTCGACACTTTTACGGTTGGCATCTAGAAGTGTCTCGTCAGCTCCTGTCGTTGTAATTGTGACCAATACGGGGGATCTTGTTCAGCATGGATCTGAATTGTTTGAAGCCGATGGACAACATGCCGCTTTCTTCCGCACCATGGAAGTACAGAGTTCGGCCGCCGCGGTACAAAATTTACTCCTTGCCACAACATCTCTTGGTTTGTCATGTGTCTGGTTAGGTATCTTTTGCCTTATTAAAGAAGACGTGCTGAGTTTACTAAATATGCGTGACGCTGATTTTATGGCTGTCATTCCTCTCGGCTATTCTACGAGACAAAGTTCATCACCTCGAAAAAAGTCGTTAGATGCTACAGTGACGTATTTCGAGTAATGTTTTAGTCAGGTAGTTTTTCCCAAATTAGTATTATTATGTCACGATCATTTTATAGCCGTGATTCGTAATCAATAGAGGATGGTATTATGCCAAGAAATGCATTGCAATTTAATTTAACCAGGGATGAAATAGCTAAAATATACTATGAACTTAATGACATTAACTCAAACAATGAATATGTCAAGAGATGTCTCATCATACTTATGACTGAGCATGGTGTTCATCTTAAGGTTATCGCGAATTTGTTAAAAATAAGCAAAACTACTGCTAATAAATGGCGCCAGGCTTTTTTGTCGGACAGATGGGAAGCTCTGAAAGTAAAAAAAGTTGGCCGTCCACAAAAGAAGTTGGAACAGACTACAAGAAAATATTGCAAAACCAAAATTACAAGCTCACCTCTGAAAACAGTACATAATGTGAAAAATTAGAAAAAGGGCCTATATGGGGTCAGCTCACGAAACGGAAAAAACGTACTCTAAGGAATTTATTGAAAAGCGGCTTCCAAATTTGCTCGACAATCGTTTATTATGCCTTTGACAAGGCCACAAACTTAGAGCGGATGACTGATCATGCCACGTCGCAAATTGTTGACGCCTGCCGGGGACAAGACACGAAACGGAATTTTACGCACGCTAAGCCGCTAAGCCCTCATCAGTAGCTCCGACACGCAGTGGACGATACTGATTTAGTCCGAATGATTGCTCTGTATCCCAGTGATAATCTCCTGTTAAATTGATATGTTCCCAGCCAAGTGGCGAGAGGTGAGCGAGATCACCGATGGCGGGAGCATCACCATGCTTACGTAGATGATCAACAGTTCGCCACAAATAGGCCCACTGACCACATAGCTGTCAAAACCGCCAATTGTTTCATAACAGTGTTTTAAAGTTACAATTACGCCTTTTGTAAAGAGTTGCAACCGTTCCAGATGGAGCTAAACGGCCATTTCCAGATAGGCCT
>RPRC01000306.1 GCA_003857395.1 Geobacter sp. | reverse complement strand
TCGGGGCAGGCATGTTTTCAATGGGGAAGATGAAACCGGACAGGAGAAAGGCCGGAAGCATGGTGACTACCAGTGCCAGCTGACTTGCCACGAGTTGGCTTTTGGTCACGATGCTGATCAGTATCCCCAGGGAGAGCGCTCCCACCAGGAAGACCATTGACAGGCCGAATAGCAGGAGGAGACTGCCGCGGAGCGGTATGTCAAAGATGAATTCCCCCACTAAAACGGCGAGGATCAAATCAAGCACACCGATGGTAAAATAGGGGATGAGCTTGCCCAGGATCAGTTCGGGTCCTTTGAGCGGGGTCGAGATGAGCTGTTCCATGGTTCCGGTCTCCCATTCCCGGGCAACCGTCAGGGAGGTGAGGAGTGCGGCGATGATCATCATGATTACGGCGATGAGTCCGGGAAAGAGATAGTTTCTTGAGACCATGTCGGTGTTGAACCAGACACGCGGCCTCACTTCGAGCTGCGCGAGTCGCGCTTCGCTGCCGGTGCTACGCCGAATCTGGCGGAGTACGATGTCCCGCGAAAAGCCCGAGATGATACTTTGGGCATAGCCGAGGGCGAAGGTTGCGGTATTGGGATCGCTGCCATCCAACAGTACCTGCACCGAGGTTTTTCTGCCGGAAGCGACGCGCCGGGCGAAATCGGTTGGGATGATCAGGGCAATCACGGCATCGCGGGTGTCGATGGCCCGGTTGATGGCGCGGTAGTTATCTGTGGCGGCCCGCAGGTCAAAATAGCGGGATCCGGAAAAACGGCCCAGCAGTTCCCGGCTCTCCTGGGTGTTGCTCTGGTCCCAGACAATCAGGGGAACCCTGTCCACATCAAGGGTCAAGGCATAACCGAAGAGAAAGAGCAGCAGCATGGGAATGGCGATGCCCATGCCGAGACTTCGAGGGTCACGGATAATATGGAGGAATTCTTTTTTCGCGACCGCCTTGATGCGTTGGAGATTCATAGTACTCCAGAATTCAGCAGACCAAAAAAACTACCCAACCCGTACCCCGTACCGTTACCCCGTATTCCATAATCCGCCTCTCACTTCTTAAAAACCTGCTGCGGCGCCTCCAGTCGGTCACGCGCCTCAATGAGAGAGACAAAGACATCCTCAAGGGAAGGCAAAATCTTCTCCATGCCATGCACCGCGATGCCCTTGCCGGACAGTGCTTCCCGCATGGCGGATAGAGCACGGTCAGCGTTTTTTGCCACGATATGCAACCTTCTGCCGAACAGCGCCGCATGCCTGACGTCGTCAAGTTCCTCGATGAACTCTATAGCTTCGTGGACGTTTTCACATCTGACCTCGATGACGTCATCCGTCATAAATCTGGTCTTCAACTCTTCCGGAGTTCCCAGCGCTATCAATTGGCCGCGATAGATGAGTCCCAGACGGTCGCAGTATTCTGCTTCATCCATGTAATGGGTGGTGACGAAGATTGTCGTTCCCTGTTCCGCCAGGCGGTAGATCAGATCCCAGAAATCTCTCCGGCTGATGGGGTCTACGCCGGAGGTGGGCTCATCAAGAAAGATGACCGGTGGTTCGTGCAGTATGGCGCAGCCCAGGGCCAGTCGCTGTTTCCAGCCCGCGGAAAGAATAGCGGTTTTTGCGCAGCGATGGGTGCGGAGCCCGGCCATATCGAGCACCCACTCCTTGCGCTCGGTTTTCTTTTCCTGAGGTATTTTGTAAATGCCGCTGTAGAAATTGATGTTTTCTTCCACGGTGAGGTCTTCGTAAAGGGAGAAGCGCTGGCTCATGTAGCCGATGCGTTCCTTGATTCTTTCCGCGTCACGATTTACATCGAACCCGGCAACCGCTCCGGAGCCGCTGGTTGGGGAAAGGATCCCGCAGAGCATTCGGATCGTCGTGGACTTGCCCGCGCCATTCGGACCGAGAAAACCGAAAATTTCACCTTTTCTTACCTCGAGGCTAATGTGGTCCACGGCAATGAAATTCCCGAACCTCTTGGTAATGTCCTTGAGGGTGACGGCTGGGATTTCACTGCTCACGGAGTCTTCTCACGGAGGAAATCACCCAGTTTCCGGTCGTCGTTCCGCAGGTGCTGGATCAGGTAGCGGATCATTTTGCCCTTGAGTGATGTCGCTAGTTCATGTGTCGGGCCGTCGGTTCTGATCTTCTCCCGAAGTGCGTCGATATCCTTCATGAAAAACTCATGGGACTTTATCTGTCCTGCTAGTCCGGGGAAGGCGTAACGCTCCTGAATTTTCTCTTCGTAAGCAAAGTGGGTCTTGGCGTACTCTTCAAGAAAAGTAAGAAGATCAAGGAGTGCCTGGGGTTCTGTCCCCTCGTCAAACGCCGCGGAGAATTTCCCGAATCGCTCGAAAAGCTCACGATGCTGGAGGTCGATTTCGATGGAGCCTGTTGCAAGGTCTTCGTGCCACTCAATGGCCATGGGTTTGTCCTCCCGGATTGTTTGTTTCCTGCAGAAGCGAGACGACCACGTCTTCTAAAGCCGGTTCCACTGCCCGCAGGGAAAACAAGGGTATTTCCCGCTGTTTCAGGAAAACTGCCGCGGATTCTCTCGTCCTGTCAGGGTCATGCGTTACCAGGTGCACCTTGTCCCCGGACAGGCTGACCGAAACCTCGCCGAGCTTTTCTTTGAGCAGCCGTGCAGTGCTGCGCGGCTGGGGAGTGCGTATTTCGAGAATAGTGCCTCGCATCAGTTTTTTGAGGTTTTCGGGGCTGTCGCAGGCAAGAAGTTTGCCGTTATGGATCAAACCCACGCGATTGCAGCGGTCAGCCTCATCCAGGTAGGCGGTGGAGACGAAGATGGTGACCCCCTCCTTGAGCAGGTTGTAGAGGATGCGCCAGAAATCGCGGCGTGAAACCGGATCAACGCCGTTGGTGGGCTCATCGAGAAAAAGTACTTTGGGCGTGTGTACCAGCGCGCAGGCGAGGCCGAGCTTCTGTTTCATGCCGCCGGAAAGGTTGCCGGCTTTCCGTTCCCGAAAGGGCGTCAGTTTGCTGAACGAGAGAAGCTCGGCGATTTTCGAATCGCGCACTTTGTGCGAAAGGCCAAAGATGTCCGCGTAAAAATGAATATTTTCATACACGGTGAGGTCGTGATAGAGCCCGAAACGCTGGCTCATGTAGCCGATCTCTTCCTTGATGGTCTCCGCTTCGCGCGCCACATGGTGCCCCATCACCCAGGCATCTCCCGAGGTGGGTTCCATGATTGCGGCGAGCATGCGCATGGTGGTGGTCTTGCCGGCGCCGTCCGAGCCGACCAATCCGAAAAGTTCGCCTTCGGACACGGCGAGGGTGAGGGCATCCACTGCGGTCAGGTCGCCGAACTTTTTCGTAAGGTTATTGATTTTGATGGCTGGCATGTGGCTGTCCGGATAATGAGCTAGGGTTAGCTGGCACTCGGTTCTATGTCCCGTTGGCCTTTTGTTTTGTACCAATTTCGTTGCTTATCTTGATTTCCGCATCAGCCGGCATGCCGGGCTTCAATTCATTGGCCTGGTTGGGAATCGTTATTTTGATACGGTAGACGAGTTTCACGCGCTCTTTTTCCGTCTGGACGTTTTTCGGAGTGAATTCTGCTTCCGCTGAGATAAAGGTGATGGTTCCAGGGTATTTTTTACCGGGAAACGTGTCGGTCGTCACCGTCGCATTCTGCCCGACCTGCACCCTTCCCAGGTCTGTTTCGCTGATGTAGGCCCGCAGCCAAACTTCGTCGAGCATGCCGATGGTGATCACCGGAGTCCCCACTGCCACCTGTTCACCCGGCTCGATGTTTTTTGACAGCACCAGACCACGTACCGGCGAAACCAGCGTGGCGTAACCAAGCCTTGTTTCCGCCAGGGCCTGGATCGCTTCCGCACCCCGGAGGCGGGCACGGGCGTGGTCGATGGTTTCCTTGCGTGGGCCGCTCCGGAGCATTTTCAGCCGTTCCCGGGCTTCACGAACGTTTGCTTGAGAACTCTCGTGGGCTGCCCGAGAGGCATCAAAGTCCCGGGCCGAAATTACTTCTTTTTTGAACAGGTGTTGTTGTCGGTCAAAGTCGATTCGGAGACGTTCTGCCTCTGCCTCAATACGCCCGAGGACCGCATCGGCCTGGGCAATTTCTTCTTTGCGGTACCCTGTCTCGAGTTCCGTCAACTGTGCGCGGGCAGCCTGTGCTTCGGCCCTGCGGCTCGCTGCTTCATGGAGAAGGTCTGCCGGGTCCAACCTGGCGACAATTTCACCACGTGTTACCAAGGCTCCCTCATCCACAGGTCGTTCCGTGACCCTGCCGGGTATTTTGAAGCTTACTTCCACGGAGGTCACTTCGATATTGCCGGACACGCGAATGCTTCCATCGTCCTGTTTTGTGAGTCGGAGGGTACTATAGAGTGCCGCTGAGACAACGATCCCCAGGGCAAGCAGGATGAGGATATGGGTCTTTTTCATTGCCGGATCTCCGGTTGCCGGGATGTCTTGATTGCATGAAACTGGCTGATTTTGTTTGCTTTGAGCAAAGTATGGCCTTGATTTCTTTTCCTGTCAATGTGCATGGCAAGTGGAATGCTTTATGCTAGCTTAATTACATGAATCGGGTCTTGTTGTGATAAATCTATTGTAAGGTGGTGATTTTATTGAGAAGCGCTCTTATTTGTGACGACGAGCCAATCCTTCGCAAAAGCCTAAAAAAAAGGCTTTCCGAACTAGGATTTGATGAAATTTTAGAATGTGGCGATGGTGTCAAGGCGGTGGAGCTGGCGGTGAGCAAGCTTCCGGATATCGTTATCATGGACGTGGCAATGCCGCAGATGGACGGTATATCCGCGGCATTGGAGATCAGGAAAAAACTGAAAATACCCATCATCCTGCTTACGGCCTGTTATGATCCGGAAACGGTGAAGAGGGCGGGGGAGTGCGGCATCGGGGCCTTCCTGGCCAAGCCTCTCCGTGATCAGGACCTTTGGCCGGCCATCGAACTGGCGTGTGCCCATGCCGAAGAGATCGAGGATCTGAAAGAACAGGTCGAAGACCTCAAGGAAAATCTGGAAACCCGCAAGATCATCGAGAAGGCCAAAGGGGCACTGATGCGAAATTTCGGCCTTAGCGAACCGGAAGCATTTCGAAAGATGCAGAAACTTGCCATGGACAAGCGAAAAAGCTTGCGGCAGATTGCTGATGCGATACTCCTGACTGAGACGTAGCCCTGTAACAGTTCGGGAAAGTTGCATCCTGAGACCATGCTGAGTCGCTTTGCTGATCCCGATATCGGGCGGCGGTTGTATGGTGCTATCACCTCCTGCTGTACGCCCGAATTTTCTTTCCCTCCAGCGGGACTAAGTCCGGTCGTTCTTCCCTGTTTTTTACCAATTTTCGGATCCTCTTCTAATAACTCCAAAAGTTAGCTTGGCAAATTCTCATTTATCGAGTACGTTGAGCGCAGCTAATTATTTGGAGGTAGTATGCTTGCCAAGGTATTCAGCAGTTCACTCCTCGGTATAGATGCCATGCTGGTTGACGTTGAGG
>RPRC01000305.1 GCA_003857395.1 Geobacter sp. | reverse complement strand
GATGCTGCTGGCTATTTATCCTTCTCATTAAAGCTGTTGTCTTGATCGGTAAAGCTGGTATACATAACTAAAATCAACCGGGGAAATGGCCAGTTTTTTACGTGGTGCAATTCCAGAGCTACTCAGTATCTTGCTGGTGAATGGAGGGTTGGTTCTTTCCTGAGGGTCTGGCTGGTTTACCGATAGGTTGTTCTTTTCATGGTGACGATTTGATGATAACACTGATGCGAAGATACCTGATTAATTACGGATAGTGCGACCTTTCCAGAGAAAGGGCGTTCTCTCTGATCCTGGCCGGGGTGTGGAAATGAGTGATATTTTGAACCGGACAAAGTCCGAGATCAAGCAGCTGCCGTGGATGCTTGGCAAACTGGCTGGCGGGATTTTGGCGGTTGTTGGGGTTGCCGGGCTGGTTCTCATCTGGACCGGAAAGTCGGGCTCCCTGCTCTCGTCGCTGGTGCCATATGTTTTTTCGGCAGTCCTGGGTTTTTTGCTCTTTCTCCTCTGTTCCAGGGCAATGGCTCGGAGTAAGATAGGAAGTCCTTTTCCAGCCTTGCCGGTACGCAATCAGTTGCGGGCGAACAGTATTGCCTGGTCGCTTCTGCTGTTGTTTGCACTTGTCTTCCTCGTAATTACGTATTTTGTTACGCGCTAGTCTCGAGCAGATTGTTGTCGTCAGGAGGAAAACAAGACCTTCCTCTGTCAAGGTCAGGCAGGATTTCCGACTTGCGACAGCTGTTTCTCTTCCCTTTTTTGACTGACATGCAGTAATCTTTTCGCCAGGCTGTTTTCCGGAGGTGTCTTAGATGAGGTTTTTTCTGCATTGTGCGCTTGCGTTGACGGTGTCTCTGCTCTTGGTTCCGCAGGTTTTCGCTACTGACTGGAGTTCAATACTTCCCGAGGGGAGTCAGCAGGCAGGTAAGCCGGGTGTCGTTCCCACGCAAAAGGTTCTCACCGTGGGGGAGACTCTGGTTCTGCCTCTTCCGGGTAGCAAAAGCTACAGCTGTCCCGTGGAGGTAGAGGGCGATTCTGTCAGGATTGTTGCCCATAATCCCCTTGAAAGCGTGACTCTTCAAGGCGTTACGCCCGGAAAGTCGGCAGTGCGGATCTTTCAAAAATTCTGGCGGAATCCTGACGTCCAAGACTCCTCTCAGCTGATTCAGGTGCTGGAGATTACGGTGCAGTCAGGATTCAAAGAGAGCCTTCTGTTGGAACGGCATGATCGAAGCCAGCAAACAATTCCACTACCCGTTCGTAAAGGTGACCAGGAGTGGGAAGGCTTCCTTTCGCGGCAGGGGCAGGAACTTCTTACCGTTATTACGGACAGTGCCGAGTGGCAGAGCCTCTGGCAGAGCGCATTTGGCGCTCCGGCTCCCGAAATTGATTTCAAAAAGTACGGCGTTGCCTGCGTGTTTCTTGGTTTTCAAGCCGACTGGCTATACGGCATCCATTTCGGTGACCGATGTGTCGAGGGCGGCCTGCAGGTCATTCCCTATGATCTGATCGAGATTATCCTGGAACTCCAGGGGCCTTTTCGCGCTTCGGGTCAGTACCACATGAAGGCGTTTGAAAAGAAAAATGGGTATGGAATGATCGTGCGAAAAGGTTCCTGCAAAGAACAGGAACAGAAGTGAGACTTATTTCCGGAGTAATGCTCGGGGGGCTGTCATGGTCCTGGTCCCGGTCTTGTGGCTAGGGAGGTTCTTTTGGGATTCGGTATACAGGAATTGTTTGTGATCTGCTTTTTACTGAGCACGATTCTGTGCGTCGTGGCCTTGCTTGACATTCTGCGGAGTGAATTCACGGGTCATACGAAGCTGGTCTGGCTGCTGGTAGTGGTATTTTTCCCACTGATTGGCTCACTTGCGTATTTCATCTTCGGGCGTAAACAGAGAGTGAGCTGAGACAGCAGAAAGTGGAGTGGTTTCGAGTGGGCCTGTACTACTCAAAACTTGCTGACTGAAGCAAAAAAACTCTCTTCGAGTGCAGGAATATGGTATTCTGCATCCAATGATTCTTGCCGCCCTCTGGTCATACCGAAAATGCGGTAAGGCGAACATCTATCAAAAGGAGAACATAATGAAAAGAGCAAGTGCACGCCACATCCTTGTGGCCAGCAAGGAAGTCTGTGAAAACCTCAAGGCTGAAATAGACGGCGGAAAAGACTTTGCTGCCGTTGCTAAGGAAAACTCCCTTTGCCCTTCAAAGAGAGATGGCGGAGCTCTGGGAACATTCAGTCCGGGTCAGATGGTCAAGGAGTTCGACGAGGTTGTGTTCACCGGTGAAGTCGGAAAGGTTCTTGGTCCTGTCAAGACCCAGTTCGGCTACCACCTGATTGAGATTACCAGTCGTACCGAATAGTTGTGCGTTATGGCCCTTTGCCCAGCTATCGGGTCCTGAAACGTTGAAGCCGGAACCCATTGCGGGCGCCGGCTTTTTCTTTGTGCTTTAAAGTAAGGACAAATAAGTAGCAGTTTATCACTACGGCTGTCTATGGATGTTCCTGAAAGAAAATCAAGACTCTTCACGGGAGGAAAACATGTTCAAAAAGCTTCTAGCGTCAGTAACCATTACTCTGGCAATCGGTTTGCTTGCGGTTTCCGCCGGGGCCGCTGGAAAGAACCCGACGGTGCTCATGGAAACATCTCTGGGAAAAATAAAGATTGAGCTGTTCCAGAAAGATTCGCCCCTGTCGGTAAAAAACTTTCTCACCTATGTAAAAGATGGTTTCTATAACGGCACTGCCTTTCACCGGGTGATGCCCGGTTTCATGATTCAAGGCGGCGGATTTACCCTGGAAATGATGCAGAAATCGACGAGAAAGCCTGTCCTTAATGAAGCCTCTAACGGCCTCAAAAATGAGCGGGGAACCATCGCCATGGCGCGTACCTCGGATCCTGACAGTGCCACCGCCCAGTTTTTTATCAATCTGGTGAACAACAATGGCTTGAATCGCCCCCAGCCGGACGGTTACGGTTACGCGGTATTCGGCAGGGTGATTGAAGGAATGGATGTGGTTGACAGGATTGCAGGGGTGAGGACCGGTGTGCGGAAGGGGATGCGGGATGTTCCCCTTGAAGCGGTAGAAATAAAGTCGGTGAAAATCCTGAAATAGACCACTACGTTATTCAATTCGACAGAAGATAAAAAAAGCCGGAACCCAAGGGGAAACCGGCTTTTTCTTGTTGTTAAATTCGGAATATCCATGACAACAAAAGGAGCGTTGTCAGCCTTTTTTCAGCCGCTGCCGTACCACCTCGAACAGGGCCACGCCGGCAGCCACCGAGGCATTGAGTGAGCTGACGCCGCCCTGCATGGGGATGGAAAAGACGGCGTCGCATTTCTTGCGGACCAGGGGTCGGATACCTTCCCCTTCGTTTCCGATTACCAGCACCGTGGCACCGGTGAGGTTCTGATCGAAGAGCAGGGCAGAGGCATTGTCCGATGCCCCGTAGATCCAGAATCCGGCTTTTTTCAATTCCTCCAGGGTCTGGGCAATGTTTGTCACCTGTGTCACCGGGATCGTTTCAACTGCGCCGGCCGAGGACTTCTCAACCGTGGGGGTCACCCCTGCTGCACGGTCTTTGGGAATAATCACGCCGTGGGCTCCGGCGCAGGCGGCACTGCGGATGATTGCACCGAGGTTGTGTGGGTCCTGAATGCCGTCTAGCACAATAATGAGGCCATTCTCTCCCGAAGATCGGAAGCGTTCAAGGATATCTTCAATCTCCGCATAGGAATAGCCTTCAATCCTGAGGGCAACCCCCTGGTGATGGTCGTTGCCGCAGAGCTTCGAGATATCGGATTTTTCCCGGTGCCTGACCGGTACACCTTTTTCAGCGGCCAGTTTCAGGAGTTTCTCAAGCCGTTTATCCGCACTGGTCCCGGCGATGAAAAGCTCAAAGGCCTTCCTGGTCCCGCGGAGTGCTTCCATGGCCGGATTCAGCCCGTAAATGATATCTTCTTTCATAGGTAACGCGGCCTCGTAAAAGTCTTTCCGCTCTCAGGCACGATGTGTCGAGAGATTTGTAACCAGCAGTGATTTGTTCGGAAAACAAGGATGATAGTCAGGCGTTGCAGCTCTCAGCCATCTCGTCCACTATTGCTTCAACCGCCAACAGCGGCTCGGCAGCCGCGCTGATCGGACGGCCGATTACCAGGTAGTCTGCTCCGGCAGCGACGGCATCCGCTGGGGTCATAATCCTCTTCTGGTCATCGGTGGCGGCAAAGCCGGGCCGCACCCCGGGTGTCACGATGAGGAAATCATCGCCGCATGCTTGTCTGATCAGGGATACCTCCTGGGGGGAGGCCACTACGCCATCGAGCCCGGCCTTCTTGGCCAGCAGCGCAAGCCGCGGGACCATTTCCGCTACTGGATGTTCGATGCCCACATCCCGCAAGGTTTCCTCTGTGGAGGAGGTGAGGATGGTTACCGCCAGAACCTTGGCGCGGTTGTCGGCGGGGAATTCCCGGTCCATCATCTCCATGGTGCGGGCCATCATCTCGTACCCGCCCAGGGCATGGAGGTTGAAGAGCTTTACCTTGAGACGCGCAGCCTCGCGGGAGGCCAGGGCAACCGTGTTGGGGATGTCATGGTATTTCAGGTCAAGGAACACTTCCGCACCGAAGTCTTCAATCATGCGGACGATCTCGGGGCCGTAGGCGGTGAAAAGCTGCTTTCCCACCTTGAACATTCCGACGTGGCCGGAAAGGGTTACTACCCAGTGCCTGGCGGCACTGAAACTGTCCACATCAAGGGCAAAGATGATTTTCGATCGAGCTTCGTCTCGTGTCATAGTATCCCTCAGCGTGCTGCCAAAGCTTCTGCTACCACGGTTTTGACCTTTTCCACCGCTTCGGCAATCGGGAGCAGTGCCACCTCGCCGCTCTTTCGCTCCTTCAGTTCCACCTTGCCTTCTGTCAGGTTCTTGCTGCCGACAACGATCCGTAAGGGGATACCGATGAGATCGGCGTCCTTGAACTTGAAGCCGGGCCGCTCATCCCGATCGTCCAGCAGCACTTCCACCCCGGCCTCAACAAGCTGCCGGTAGATGAGCTCGGATGCTTCCCGCACCGGCTCCTCCTTGATGTTGAGGGCCGAGATGATGCAGTGGAACGGGGCGATGGGCAGGGGGAAGATGATGCCGTTTGCATCGTTGTTCTGCTCGATGCAGGCGGCCACGGTGCGGCCGATGCCAATGCCGTAGCAGCCCATGAAGATGGTCTGATCCTTGCCGTCAGCGTCCAGGAAGGTTGCCTTGAGCGCTTTGGAGTATTTGGTCCCCAGTTTGAAAACGTGACCTACTTCGATACCGCGCCACATTTCCAGTATGCCGTCCTTGCAGCGTGGGCAGGCATCGCCGTGGACCACATTCCTGATGTCGGCAAACTGGTTGACGGTAAAATCCCGCTCCAGATTGACGTTTTTCAGGTGGAGGTCCTTTTCATTGCCGCCGGTGGCAGAGTTTTTCATTCCTTTTACCGCCAGGTCGGCCACAATTCTCACCGTCAGACCAACCGGACCGGCGAATCCCACCGGTGCACCGGTGACCTTTGTTACCACCTCATCGTTGGCCATCTCCAGCTCGGTACAGTGGAGGAAATTCTTGAGCTTGATCTCATTCAGTTCATGGTCTCCCCTGACCAGTGCTAT
>RPRC01000304.1 GCA_003857395.1 Geobacter sp. | reverse complement strand
GTTGACTTGCCGATTCCGCCTTTGCCGTAAATTGCGATCTGTCTCATTGTGTTTCTCCTTTCGTCCACTCATCCGTGGAACGTCTGTAAATTTTCGGGGCAACAAAAAAGGCGCCCCATTTTCGTTAATGGTGGCGCCTTTGCCTGACTGCTTTCGAATACTGCGACGTATTCGATTATTCTGTTTTACTTTTTAAATTTCCGCTTTGGCTAAACATAATGCATTCGGTGTGCCAAAAGCACAAGTGCCTTATTTTATGGGTTTTTAGCTGTTCTAGTTCGCCGTATACGCCGAAGAAAAGAGCAGCTGATTACTATTTAATCACCACAGGCGAATAAAACAGGGGGAGAGGATCAAGGCAAGGCAACGACTTGGTTCCTTCCGGAACCCTTTGCCTGATAAAGAGCGCCATCGGCTCTTTCGAGAAGACTGGAAGGAGTAGGGTATTGCTTGCTCAATTCGGAAACACCAAGGCTGATAGTCTCCGTGACTTCGTTCTCCTGATAGACATGTATTATCTCGGCAATGCTTTTCCTGAAGCGTTCCGCAAGTATTTGTGCGGACGCAAGATCAGTTTCCGGCAGCAGACAACAGAACTCCTCACCTCCGTAGCGAGCCAGGATATCGGTTTTTCTGATCATTGAAGCAATCTTGCTGGAAACACTCTTCAGGATATAGTCACCGCACTGGTGGCCGTACGTATCGTTCACCTTCTTAAAAAAGTCGATATCAAACATGATGACGCTGAAATTCCGGGAATAGCGAACATGCCTCTCAAATTCTTCCACTAGACGCTTCTCCAGAAATCTTCGGTTATAGATCCCGGTAAGACCATCCCGCATGTTCATTTCGAGAAGCCGATGTTCATAAACAGCAAGTTCGGTCACATCCTGCACCGTCAGATAGAGAGAGGTGATGTTAGTCGCATCGTCGCGCAATGGTCCCATGGAACAACTCTGCTGCATGAACTCGAAGTGCGACACAAAGGAACTGTCCGCCCTGAAGGGAAAAAGATAGTGATGAAGTTTCTGGGAAAAAAAAGAAAAGTTTCCGAACGCCAGGACAGACTTGCAGCAACGAAGGAATTTGGGAGTATTCAGGGAAGGAAAGAACTTAAATAAGGGAACGCCGATAATCCGTTCGGAAGAAATCCCGCTATAGAATTCCATCCAGCGATTCCAGTAACGGACTTTCAAATCACTGTCAATAACTACCAGACCGATGTTGACAGTGTTGAATAATTGAGAAAGCTCATTCATATTGCTGGAGGAACCTGGCAAGAGAATTTTGCAGCCATACAACGGAATCATGGGTTGTTACCAGGAACAAAAACCCGCTAACATCCCTCTCATCAAAACTGAACAAAGTCTTCATGACAATAGCTGTATACTCAGAGTTGAAGAGATTATTGGGAATGATCTCGTGCGGGTGATTTTCGATTACCACCTTTGGGGGGGAGTATGTTACCAAGTCGCCAAGAAGTTCCGCCATCTTGCCAACACACGCGCCTATGAGGAGATTTCCCACCTCCAAGAGGGTTTCTTTTTCCAGAATATCAATCGATCCCGATTCGAACACCATCTCATGGCCCGTATCGAGCAGAGAAATCAACTCTTTCCCTGCGCCTGCGGGAAAAACAAGGAATGCGCTTCCCCGGAATTTCCCTCTGAAATTCTGTTCAACAATACTGATGTCCGTGAAATCCCGAAGTTCATCTCGAAGGTAGTCCGGAAGCTCTGCACCCTTCAATAGCTGGATGTTTGGCACACTCAGCACCACAAAGATATTGATCGCTTCAGCCAGGTCTGCTGCCGCCTTGCCGAACGCGATATTCATAATCTCCTGAAGAATGTCCTTTTCCTCATCTGTGACCTGGCAGATTTCAGATTCCATGTTCCGTTCCCCGGCACTCACCCACCTTCAGAAGAATCTCCCGTACGCTTTCTTTTGTGGGAGGTTTTTTCAAAACATGGAATGCTCCCAACCCCATGACTTTCTCAATAGACTTAACCTGGACGTCCGCTGTCGCAACGATAATCACGGCCTCCGGGTCAAGCTTCTTCATCTCTTCCAGGGCCTGAACACCATCCATCACCGGCATGGTCAAGTCGAGAAAAGTTATATCCGGCAAAAATTCCTTGAAGACCTTAAGACCTGCAAGTCCGTCTCCCGCTTCCTGAATTTCTTTTATACACTCAGCAGGAATACAACTTTTCAGCATCTTGCGCGAAATGGGCGAATCATCGACAATCAAGATTTTTTTTGCCATGAAAATTTCCCTTCAGGATGGTTTATCAGTGATGAATTCAGCTCAAAATACACCTCTTTACGAGGCAATAGAATAGCAAATAAACACCTTTCCAGTCAATCAGTATGATGGCCGGTAATTAAATTATGTTTCGATAATTATTGATATTATTCCCTGTAGAGACAAGGCGCATTTTCCACTAATTTGTACGCAACAAATTCATGTCATGACGCTGCTGGTATCATCATTGAAACAGTCTTCCCTTCCGGCCTTTATCCAGGAATATCTTTACATTGCCCTGACACACCTGCTTCTGATATTCTGTGCATCATGAGAGAGAGATGTCCCTGCCAGACAAGGAAGATTATCTCACCATGGAAAAATCAGGAAAACCCGCCGATGATTGCCAGCCGCTTGGGCATGGCAAATGGGAGAAGGTATCCGGCGTTATGGAAGCACTCCTCACCCTTGCGGCCGCATCAGATCTCAGGGCAATGGCTGCCTGCACTATGCCCTTTCCTTGTTCACCGCGCTGAAAAGCATGATCAATAAACAAGAACGAAAGGAGTATTCATGAAGAAATCGGCAATCATCATTATCTTCCTTTGTCTTTTACCGTTTGGCTGCCAGAAAAAGGAAGGACCTGCCGAGCGCCTCGGCAAGGATATTGACAAAACCGTTGATGATGTCGGATCAAAGTTTACAGACGTTTTTTCTGAAACAAAGGAAAAAATGGGAAAAGCAACGGACGATCTCAAGAAATCCGTTGACTCTTTTGGCAACAGAATCAAAAAAGACACCGGAAGCAAAGGTCCTGATACGGAAGATGACTAGTACCGCGATGAATAACTGTCACTGAAGTTGTTAAAAAGAACCGGGAGGAAATCATCAGCATGGCTGGTTGTTCAAACTCTGATTTTATTCTTGCCGAACACTATATATTGCTGTATATAACGTACAGATAATCTTTTCCATTCTTTTTTGCCCCGTGGTTCTGCCGCCACGGGGCGCCTCCTTCCTCACACGTGACGCCACCCCGACAACCCCACTGCCCGACCCGTTCAATCTTGACTTTCAGCTAATCCGTGCAAAAATATATAAAAAAACAGTATGTTAAGGAGGCGCCACGATGCGAGGACTCATTACCATTCTTGCGGTCTTCTCTCTCCTTGCCGGATGTACACATGTTATCAGCAAGGAGTCGATGGCTCTTGTCGACCCGGCTGTCACATACCAGATGGTAAAGGATAAAACAGGGCTTTACACCGGGAAATATGTGCTGCTTGGCGGTGTTATTGCTGCGGTACGCAACTACAGCGATGGGGGAGAAATGGAAATTGTCCAGCATGACCTCGATTCCAGGGGCAGACCGGAATCCTCCGAAATATCGGCAGGCCGGTTTTTGGCCAAAAGTGACGGTTTTCTCGACCCGATGATTTTCTTGCCCGGTCTTCGCGTTTCCGTGGTTGGACGGATAGACGGGGAGAAAACATTCCCTCTCGACGGAATTGACTATCGGTATCCCGTTATTTCCGTCAAAGAGATTCGGCTTTTAAAACCTGGCCAGGACTCGCCGTATCCTGTTTTTCATTTTGGCATCGGGCTCGGACATGTCTTCTGATTAATCCAGCGGGTGTTCTTTCCCAAGTCGTGCAAGCTACGGAAGTTGGGGAAGGTTCTGCAACAGGGAGACAAAGCGCTTCTCCTGGAAAGGTCTTCCTTCGGAAACAACAGAACGCATTTCGGCAACAATTGCCAATCCGATAAGGTGTTTAGCATCTTCCTCGCTGAAGCCTTGCATCATCAACCGATCAAGCGTCTCCCTCGTCTGAACCGGCGTGCAGGAATCCAGCTGCTTCTCCACCACCTCCAGAATCAATTTATTTACCCGCGGCTTTTTTTCACTCATTATCGTGTATTCCTTTCTGACCTCAATTCGGACGGGACGCCAACAAAACATCTTCGCCACTCTTCGCTCTACGTGCATACTCCGAAAGTTGCTGGTCTGTCAAGCGCTCCCTTCCCATCACTCGAAAGGAGCATCAGCAGATGCATACTCCCCTGACTATCTTGTTTCCATCGAAAAATTCCGGATCTGAAACGACAAACTCCAGGCATTTTTCCTGTGAGGGCAAAAGTACCTGGAGTTTGTCAAATGGTTAAAGTTGCTTTTCTAATCGAGGTGCGGCAGATTATCGATGATCTGGTTGGCAATATGCTGTTTGAGCGAATAGAACACGGAATCAGGTGAAATAAACCCGACAACATAATATTCGGAACTTTCAGATGGAGTGATAAATGCTACAACCCTGCGCTTATCGAAATCAAGGTCGACCCAGAGAAGCTTGCCTGCGTCAGGTGCAACTCTTTCCAACTGCTCCACGGAACAGACGAGTTCCGCACCGGTCCCTTCGAAGCCTTGACTGGGCACCCGTCCCCTGCTTGCAATGATGAACCCTTGGGAATCAACCACAAAAGCTGCTTCAGCGCGTATCGTGCTCATACACCAGGCAATGCAGCTCTCCCAATTGGTGAAATTCTGCGGCTGAATATTTTCGCTCGTAGTAGTGACAGCCTTGGAGACTTCAGCCGTCTGGACAGTTGCTCGAGAAGCCTTCTGAGATGAAGACAGATCAGAAAGGCGCAGATATTCCGGAGCGGAATCTGAAACAGGCCTCTGCCGGTTCGCCGTTCCCGTCGATGGAGCAAGGGCGGTAAGGATCTGTTGCGCATCTTTCAGATCATATGAGTTCACGCTGCGGTCTTTCATCAACCTCTCCTGTCACACCACCCAACCCCTGGATGATGTCTTTGATCTCCGTGGCCAGCAACTCGAACCTGATCGCCTCCGGTGGATATTTACCCGAAAGGAATGCTACTGGCACCCCTTTTTCACTCGCAACGTGGAAGACATCCGCCCGAGGAATATAGGTTTCTAACACACCTTCCAATGATGCCCAGACGGTGTTCATAATATTGAACGATACGTCTTTGTTCAACTGCACCATGGTGGCAAGAATTCCAAGCAGGTTCAGCTCAGAGTTCTCGTTCTCCTTGATGTACTGTATAACCCTCAAGGTCTGCGAAATTGCCCGCACAGCCAGGGGTTCCGCTTGCAGGGGGATAAGAGCATAGGTACTGACAGACAAAGCCGCCCGGGTAATCAGCCCCAAACCGGAAGGAGTATCAATGATTACATATCGATACTTCTCCTTCGCTGAGGAAACAATCTCACTCAGTGCAGCGGAGGATGCAAGGAGCTCTTCATAAATCGCCACATCCAGAGGGTCCAGGCGACCTCTCGACAAAATAGACAGAGCGGGAAGTTTAGTCTGGATGATCGTATCATCAAGAGTAGCCTTCTTCATCAAGCATTCTGCGAGTCCCGTCCACTCGGTATCGCTTTGAG
>RPRC01000303.1 GCA_003857395.1 Geobacter sp. | reverse complement strand
GCCTCCCTTTCTGGACGAGAGGGCGGCCATGCCGGCGCTCAGTTCATCGTCCCGCAGCTTTGTTATCCCGGTTCTCGATTACTCGCCTGCCAGTTGCTACAGTATCCTGACTCTGCTCGCTGATCTGAAGGATATCGACGGTGATGTCATTGTGATTTTCAACAGTGAGAAGGTAGCGGATGAACTGAAGGACCATCCCCGCATCAGCCAGTACGCAGTTATGAAGCGAAACGTGGGGGTTGCCCGTGCGTGGAATATCGGTCTCGATATGGCGGTGACACCGGTCGTCTTTATCGTTAATTCCGATGTGCATCTGCAAGCGGAAACAGTGACGGCCCTTGAGGATGGTCTCATGACTCTCGATAGAGCCGCCTGTGTCGGCCCGCAGGGTTCATTCGTGGATTTTTCCCTTACCCGCGACTACTGCTATTTCGATAAAGGGTCATTTTCAGAACCACTGGCCGTGGATGCGGTCTCCGGATTTCTGTTTGCACTGAAACGGGAGCATGTTACCGACAAGCAGATACGTTTCGAGGATGCCTTCACTCCCTGTTATTTCGAGGAGTGGGACCTGGGGTTGCAGATCAGAAAGGCAGGCCTGAAAAGTTATATCATACCCGTGACCGCTTATGATCATCACTGGAGCGGGACCATTTCGGCCCTCAGGGAGATCGAGTACTACTCGAATGCCGATAGTGCCGGCACTATTTTAAAGCGTAACAGGGGATATTTTCTCGCCAAGTGGCGTTACACTGCCGAGATAGAGCGGCTTCCCTCCTTGTTGGAAAGTGGCTTCCGGGGGTATGGAACAGGTTTTGCCAGAACGCTTCTCTTGGCCGGAAAAATCAGCGATGCGGATGAGGTTCTTGCCAGGCTCGAGCGCGACTTTCCCCGAGATGGAGAAATCCTGACGCTGCGAGGATTTGCGGCCTTTCACTTGCATCGCATCCGTGAGTCGGCGGTTTATTACCGGAGCGTTGCCAAATTTGCCCCGGAATTCGATGCTGAATCCTATACGCTTTCCCTCAGGCATGAAATGGAGGTCGCGGCATGAGAACATCCCTTCCGACCGGAAGCGCCCACGGCTGGGGCATTGCCGGAGATTATCTGCGGCGGGAGATTGCCGGACTTCCGCCGATTGACGGTGTAACTCTTCATTGTGTGCGCGGCTGGGACCTGCAACCTTTCGAGCCGGGGAATTGGGACAAGATTAATGTCGGCTACTGTTTTTTTGAAGACAATCTGGAGGTCCTGGCCTTTGCACGAGAAGCTGCAAAGCGTTGGGACTTCATGGTGGCAGGCTCCCACTGGTGCGAGTATAACTTGAGGATCGGAGGTTTCAGCGCAACCGGGACCATCCTTCAGGGGATAGACCCACGTGTCTTCCATCCGGCACCGGGACTTCGCTCCAAAGACCACTTCGTGGTTTTTTCCGGGGGAAAATTCGAGTTGCGAAAAGGACAGGATATTGTCATCGCAGCCATGAAGGTCTTTATGGACAGGCATGACGATGTTGTTCTCTCCTGTGCCTGGCATAACCAGTGGCCCTTTTCCCTCAAAACCATGGAGTTATCATCTTTTATCAACTACCGTCATGGAGAAGAGGAGTGTCTGGCGCTGCTGAACCGGACTCTCCAGGAGAACGGTATTGATACCCGGCGGGTTATGCTGCACCCACTTAGGGACAACCGGACGATGCGGGAGATTTATCTGGCCAGCGACATAGGCCTTTTTCCAAACCGTTGCGAGGGTGGCAACAATATGGTCATGTGCGAGTATATGGCGTGCGGCAAAACAGTAATTGCCAGCGATATGACCGGGCACTCCGACGTTATTACCCCTGACAATGCGCTGCCTCTAACCCGGTATCGGCCCTATCTCTACGAGGGGCATGGAAGGGGCGTCTGGTTCGAACCGGATCTTGATGAAGTAATCGAAAGTTTGGAAACTGCCTACCAGATGCGGCATCAGCTGCACCGCAAGGGGCTGGTTGCTGCCGAAGACATGGGACGTCTCTCCTGGTCGCAGGCTTCGCGGCAGTTTCATGAGGTGGCACTGCGGGTGGCTGGGGAAAGATGAAAAGCAAGTTCAACGATCAAGGTTCAAAGTTGAATAACCAGTTTTGAGTGATGAGTTTTGAGTTAAAAGTATCTTTTGATCAATTTCCACCATATGCGGCATTGGGAAATATCCTGTCTACCCCGCCTGCACATTGAAGCGGTTTCGGGCCTCCTCCGCCAAAGCAGCCCTTGCTGCGGCGGCCGGACGCGCTCCTGTCTATTTATGTTATTTGCTTGCCTTGTTCCGTGCACCACCTTCGCCACATCTGCCGATACGCCCCTTCCAGATTTCGAGTGAATCTCTCCGTATCGAGAAGCTTCGATGCCCGCATTCTGTCTCGTAGATTGTTCCTCAATATTTCCAGATTTTTCCAATCCTGTGCCAGAAAAGCTGCCAAGGCAACGTAGTCCTCATTCGAGCCGGCAACCAATCCGGAAAGACCTACGGTTCCCAACAGGCTCACGCTTACTCTCGAAACGTGAGAATTTCCTTCCTTTGCAACCACCGGAACGCCCATCCAGAGTGATTCGCAGGTGGTCGTGGTGCCATTGTACGGGAAGGTGTCGAGCGAGATGTCAACTTTTCCAAAAAGCTCAAGATGGCTGTAAATGCTGGAGGTCCTTCCCACCAGTTCGAGCCTTTCGTGATGGATGCCCCGTGAGACAAACATTTCCCGTGTCCTTTGCTGCATTGGCTCATGTTCCATTCCCAGAGCTTTGATGAGGAGTTTTGCGTTGGGGAGAGAAAACAGGAGCTTGCACCAAAGATCGACGGTTTCGGGAGTTATCTTGGAAAAATGGTTAAAGACCCCGAAGGTGACAAAACCGTTCGTCAGGCAGGGGAGGGGCTCTACCGGTGGTGAGTTGGCTGGCGGGCGGTAGCAGATAAAGTTGTCGGGCAAACGCCAGAGGGTCTCCGAGTGGAGGTGCTCGGTGTGGCCTGGGGGATCGGCTGCGGCGTCGGTTATCCGGTAGTCAATGCTTTTCAAGCCGGTGGTGGCGGCATAGCCAAGCCAGGTTGTCTGGACAGGTGCCGGTTTGCGGGCAAAAATGGTCAAGCGGTTCTGGGCTGTATGTCCACCCAGGTCAACCAGAATGTCGATGCCGTCGCTCCTGATAAGGTCATTCACATCCTCGTCACCCAGGTGGTGAATGGGGCGCCAGATATCGGCCAATCTTTCGAGTTGGACGGTAATCATGTCGGGAGATTCGCAATTGGAGTAGCAGAAAACCGTGAAGTCCTGTCTGTTGTGAGAGGCGAGGATCGGTTCGATAAAAAATGCTACCGGATGGTTCCTGAAGTCGCAGGAAAGATAGCCGATGCGAAGAGGTCTTTCCTGTTCTGGAGAATTAGATAAGGGTTTTCGTTCATGGTGGAAAGGTTTTTCAAAGGTATCGCTCCACAGTGTATGCTTGCGGTAGATCTCTTCCGGCGAACACTCAGTGGAAAGCAGCATGGTCATCAAATAGTTGCTGGCGCAGATCCGTTGCTCGGGCTCCAATTTCTGGGCCTTCTGGTACCAGGCGAGGGCTTCACTGATTCTGCCCAGGTACTTCGCGGCATTCCCCGCATTGTTGCAGGCCATGAAATTGTCCGGCTGCAACCGCAGGGCCTCCCGGTACAGTTCCAGGGCATCTTCCATCCGGTTCTGTCGATGCCGGATGTCTGCTGATCGTTGGATGGCATGGTCATGGGAGGGATCAAGTCGTTGCGTTTGCACGTATGCTTCGATCGCCGAATCGAGGTCGCCTTTTTCTTCAAGTGCAACTCCCAGCTGA
The DNA here is from genome assembly GCA_003857395.1 of Geobacter sp. Next base: position 1,832 of record RPRC01000303.1, on the reverse strand, counting down.
AACCAGGCTGGGCTGTAGCATGGGTCAAGAAGGATCGCCTTGTTCAGGTGCGCGAGCGATTCCTCGTAGCGTTTCAGCACCATGAGAGAAGTTCCCAGGTTCAGGTGGAGTATCGGGAGTTCGGGAGATTCAGCAACTGCCCGGGTGAAGTATGAAACCGCGTCCAGGCAGTTTCCCTTCTGATGAGCCATGTTCCCGAGCAGGAAGAGTGATTCCACGTTGTTGGGTGCTTTCTCCAAAAGATCCGAACAAACTTGTTCTGCTTCTTCAAGATTGCCTGAGCGAAGTTGGGATTCCGCATGTTCAAGAAGCGATGAGATAAATTCTTTATTCATGCTCTGGTTGAAAGCAATTGGCATGCCTTTTCCATTAACAGAAGGAGAATCGCAGAAAAACGCCGTAAACGGCTTAATTATGTCTTTGGAGTCAAGGATTTGACAACAGTTTGCGGAAATACCGACAGTATCTTTAATGAAGCGATGAGGTTGCGTTCTGAAGGATTGTTGGCTGAAGCGGCGGATGCCTTTCGGAAAGCACTGGATACGTGTCCTGACCATCTGCCGTCAGTCGTCGAGTTGGGAAGAACATTCTATTCCCAGGCTCTCATGGATGATGCTATTGAGCAGTACAATAAAGCACTCTGTCTTAACCCCCATGATGCCGTTATTCACAACAATCTCGGCATTGTTTTTCAGGAGCAGGGGCGTACCGATGAAGCCATTGCTGAGTTTCGCAAGGCGCTGGAACTTGAACCGGTATTTGCCATCGCCCATAGCAATCTTCTGCGATGTCTGAATTTTCATCCAGGTCTCGACAACGCTCATCTTTTTGAAGCACACAAAAGTTTTGAAACTCTTTATGGCAGCTTGCGGAGTCCCACTCAGGGTTTTTCCAACAGTCGAGATCCCGATAGAGAGCTTAGAATCGGATATGTTTCTCCCGACCTCGGCAATCATTCCGTGGCGTATTTTGTAACTGCTGTTTTTCTGAACCATGACCGCAGCAGATTTAAAATATTCTGTTACTCCGACAGGGAGAAGGAAGACGCATCCAGCGAAAGGATCAAGAGTGGTGTTGATGTCTGGCGGAAGACCGCCTGCATGGATGACGATACGCTCTTTTCGCTGATCAGGAGCGACGGCATCGATATTCTAGTTGATCTGGCAGGCCACACAGGCGGAAACCGGCTTCCACTCTTTGCAAGGCGGCCCGCACCGATACAAGTATCCTGGCTAGGCTATCCCAATACTACGGGGCTTTCGGCCATTGATTATCGGATTGTCGACGATGTTTCCGATACTCCCGGCGATGCGGATCGGTACCACTCTGAGACCCTGGTGCGCCTGCCCAACGGGTTCCTGTGCTTTGATGCTCCGTTGAAGGCCCCTGAAATCAAACCATTGCCCCTGTTGAGGAACGGCTTTGTTACATTCGGCTCCTTCAATGCCCTTGCAAAAATAACCGACGAAGCTGTTGCTCTCTGGTCGCGAATACTTGCCCGGGTGCCTAGGTCAAGAATCTTGTTCAAGAATAAATGTCTCTTTGATGAATCGACCAGAAACAGGATGTTCGATCGTTTTGCAGTGCAGGGAATCAATAGCGAGCGGATCATGATGACACCCTTTACCATGACTACCGAGGAGCACCTTGCCTCTTACGGACACCTGGACATTTCTCTCGATACTTTTCCCTACAATGGCACTACAACCACCTGTGAATCCCTTTGGATGGGAGTGCCGGTGGTTGGTCTTCTGGGGAATCGCCATGCATCCCGTGTTACCGCTTCTATCTTAACTCGTGTCGGGCTCGATTCGCTGGTTGCTAAAGGTGCG
>RPRC01000302.1 GCA_003857395.1 Geobacter sp. | reverse complement strand
GCCAGGTACCTTTTTTCAGGACTTCCAAGGCTTCCAGGCTGATGTTCTTTCTCTCCAACCCTTCCCTGACGCAGAACATCTCCAGAAAATGCTCGATCAGCGCCGGAACATCCTCCCGCCGCTCCCGCAGGGGCGGGACAGTAAACGGCACGACGTTGAGCCGATAGTAGAGATCCTCGCGAAAGGCCCCTGAGCGAATCTCCTCTTCCAGCACCTTGTTGGTAGCGGCGATGATCCGGACATCCACCTCGATGGTGCGGTTTCCACCCACGCGCTCGAACTTGCGCTCCTGCAGGATTCGCAAGACCTTGGCCTGGGTCTTGAGGGACATGTCGCCGATCTCGTCGAGAAAGATAGTGCCGCCGTCGGCAAGATCGAATTTGCCCTTTTTCTGGGCCACCGCGCCGGTAAAGGCACCCTTCTCATGACCGAAGAGCTCGCTCTCGATCAGTTCCTCGGGGATGGCGGCGCAATTGATCTCCACAAAAGGCTTATCCTTGCGTTGGCTGTGAAAATGGATCGAGCGGGCCACCAACTCCTTGCCGGTGCCGTTTTCGCCGGTGATAAGTACCGAGGCGTTGCTCGGCGCCACCAGTTTTATCTGCTCCTTCAGCTTCAGCATCGCTGGCGAGGTGCCGGTCATCTGCCGATCGCGGAAAGCCAGGTCGCGCAGGGTTTCGTTTTCATCCTTCAATCGCAGCATACCGAGGGCATTGCGGATACAGAGCAGGAGTTTTTCCAGGGACAGGGGCTTTTCGATAAAGTCGTAGGCGCCTATTTTCGTCGATTTGACCGCGGTCTCGATGGTACCGTGACCGGACATCATGATCACCAGCAGCGCAGGATAGAGCTCCTTCAATTTCTGCAGGGTCTCGATGCCGTCCATGCGCGGCATCCAGATATCCAGCAGCACCAGGTCCGGCATTTCCTTTTTCACCACATCCAGGGCGGTGACACCGTCATTGGCAAACAGCACCCGGAAACCATCGTCTTCCAGGATACCCGCCAATGAGGTCCGGATACTGTCTTCATCGTCCACTACCAGTATTTTTTCATCCATACGCTTGGTGTCCCCTGCTCTTTCCGCAACGTTACCTATTCCGCCCGTCATTCCGGACCGGTGAAAATTTCACGAGTCGCTCAAACGTACTCCCCGCTTGCCGGAAATTCAATGATAAAAACCGTTCCCTTCGGCTCGTTGTCCTTCACCCGGATGAAGCCGCCGTGGTCCGAGACAATCGTGGTTACGATCGCCAGACCCAGCCCGGTTCCCGATTTTTTCGTCGAGAAATACGGCTCGAAGAGGCGCGGCTTGTCTTCCGGGGCAATCCCGTGGCCGGTGTCGGCCACCGTCAGGGTCGCCATGCGCAACTCCTGGTCAAAACGGGTTTCGATCCGGATGTTCCCTTCACCGTCCAGAGCGGCAATGGCATTGTCGAGCAGGTTGATCAGCACCCGCTTGATCTGATCCCTGTCTAACCGGAGCAGGGGAATCTCCTCATCGGCTAAAAAGGCGAAAGCAACATCCCGGTGTGCTTCCTGGTAGAGGGTCAGCGCTTCCCGGATAATTTCGTTGAGATCATTCGGCGTGCGCTGTGCGGCAGGCATGCGGGCAAAACTGGAAAATTCGTCCACCAGGGTTTTCAGTTCATCAACCGACTTGATGATCATCCCGGTGCACTCGTCAAAAACCTTTTCGTCCTCGCCAAAACGGGACAGATAACGCTTGCGGAGCCGCTGGGCGGAAAGCTTGATCGGGGTCAGCGGGTTCTTGATCTCGTGGGCGATACGCCGGGCCACTTCCCGCCAGGCCGCCATGCGCTGCGCCTTCATCAGTTGGGTAAGATCATCGAAGACCACCACGGTGCCAAGGAATTCCCCGTTTTCATCGCGCATGATCGAAAGGTTGATCAGCAGGGTCAGTTTACGGTCCTTGAGGCGAATATCGACCTGCTTGCTGATGGAGTCCTTCTTGGAATTCACCAGATCCCGCAGCAGTCCTTTGATGATGTCCAGCTGTTCCGGACGCAGGACTTCCTTGAAGTGACGGCCCGTCACCTTCTCCGGGGTAATATTAAGCAAGCTCTCAGCCGAGGTGTTGACCGTGGTGAGGACTCCGGTCTTGTCGACGGAGATGACTCCGGCGGTCACGTTACTCAACACAATCTCCATGTAACGACGACGCTGCTCCAGTTCCTGATTGCTGCGCGTCAGCCCCTCGTTAGCCTCCCGGAGGGCCCCCTGATTGATCAGGAGGTCTTCCGTCATCTTGTTGAACGAGGCAACCAGCATCCCGATCTCATCCTCACCTTCACCTTCGAGACGCACCGAGAGATTTCCGGCCGCAACCTGCCCGGTCGCCTCGGCAAGCTCTCGGATCGGAGTGGAGAGGCTGTTGGCAAGGTAAATTCCAAACCAGATGGCAAGGAAGATAATGACCATGGTAATCAGAAAAAGGGTCAGGATGTAGCCGCTCCTGATCGGAGACTTGCGGATCTTGAGCTGCCAGTATTTCTCGTAGGCATTGGTAATCTTCTGTACCTTGCTCACCAGGGCATCCGGCATATAGTAACTGACCACCACAACACCGAGCACCTTCCCGCTGTCATTGGGCGAATATACCGGAACGACGCCGCGAATCAGATCGGCCGTCCCTGCGTGGACAACACTGCTGAACTCCTTGCCTCCCAGGGCCACGTTAAAATCCTCGGGAGGAAGCAAGAGATAGACACTGCCCGGTACACTGCTGCTGATAGAGCGGGCCAGCCCTTCCCTGCCGGTGGAATAGACCTCGACGGCCCCGACATTATATTCGCTCCGCACCTGCCCGACATACTTTCCGAGCCCACTCCGGTTGTGACCATCGAGCAGCCCTCGCTGCTGCAGTGCCGCACCGATCTGACGCCCGAAATGAAGGGCGTCGGCAGCGGAGTTGCGGTAGTAGGTCCGGGCAATCTCCTGCGACTCAGCCAGGGACGATTCTATCTGCTTGTGCAGCCAGTTTTTGATGCTCATGTTGATGAAACTGGCGGAAACAAAGAACAGCAGCAGCGTGGGAATCAGGGAGAGCGCGACAAAGGCCACGACAAGCTTGCCGCGCAGCCTGGAACCGAAGGGGTTGCGTTTGCGTTCCAGCAGGATTCGGGCAATGTTGCGGCAGACGAGATAGACGAGCAGAACAATCAGGAGGATGACGACATTGATGAGAACAAAAATCAGGATATCATTTACCGTCTGAACTTCGGAACTGATATCGGAAAGTCGCAGTTCAGCCATGGTCAGAAGAACAATCAGCAGGAGAGAGATACTTATGATTATCGCCTCTCTCTTGCTTTTCTTTGCCTCTGCCGCACTGAACTTGTTTTTTCTGGGTTGTTTCATAGGGTGAACCATACCGGAGCTTTTTTCCCACTGTAGCTGAAGAAACCCGTCAATTCAAGCAGGTAAAAAAAAGAACCCTGATGCCTCCGTTGGTTTATTCACCTCAAAGGACGCCGAAAGTGCGCACCAAATAAAAAAGCAGCCCCGAAGGGCTGCTCAATGGAGGATCTTTGGAACCAGGTATCTTAAGCTTCCGACCAGGCCAGTTCCGGTGAGGAAACAGGACAGGCGGTGCGGGTTCCCGCTACTTCGTTCATTTCGACCAGCTTCCAGCAGTCGGTTCTGGCAAGAATTTCCGTAACCAGCTTATGGTTCAGATCATGACCCGATTTGTAGGCCTTGACGTGGCCGATCAAGGGGTAGCCGGCCAGGGAAAGATCGCCGACCGAGTCCATGATCTTGTGTCGCACGAATTCGTCCTCGTACCGCAGACCACCTTCGTTGAGAATGCCGTCATCACCGATGACCACGGCATTGTCGAGGGATCCGCCACGCGCCAGCCCGTTTGCCTTGAGGGTCTCCACTTCGATAAGGAAACCGAACGTCCTGGCAGCGGCATAGTCGCTGCTGAACACTTCTTCGCTGAATTTCATGCTCCGGAACTGGTTGTTAACCACCGGATGATTGAAACGCATATCAAAGGAAACGCGGTAGTAGCGGGAGGGGATGATGGATATTTTCTTATCGCCGTCAACGACAGTTATCGGTTTTTTCACAACAAGATATTTTTTCGGGCGGGAAAGACTGCTGGTGCCGACCTTCCGGAGTCCCTCCACGAATGGAGCCGCACTTCCGTCCATGATCGGAACTTCGGGACCGTCGATGTCCACGTGGACATTATCGATACCGCAACCGGTCAAAGCCGCCATCAGGTGCTCGATGGTGGAAACCACCGCCCCACTCTTGCCGATGGTCGTGGAAAGACGGGTATTCACCACATTCTGCGCCACTGCTTCGATGGAAACCGAAGGATCAAGGTCGATCCGGTGAAAGATCACGCCGGTTCCGGCGTCCGCGGGACGAACCGTCATGGTTACTTCTTTTCCGGAATGAAGGCCGATGCCCGAGAAAACTATCTTGTCTTTTACCGTTTGCTGTAAGGCCATGAAAAGGCTCCTTTGAGGTTTCAATCAGTATTCTTCTCAATGTATAGCAACAACCGGGCCAATCTTACAGACAGGTGCACTCAGATCAAGCTCCTTGAAATACAGCACGTTACGCAAGCACGGCGAGCAAAACAGGCAGTGCACAAACACGCCACTGTGGCGTAAAAGCCACAGCTGACGTTGCGTTATTGCAACAGCAGGCGATTCCCGCCCGAAATGCGTCTTCACATCCGGCAGACTACTTTCGGAACAAGGCAAAAAGCAGAGAGAGGAGAAGCGAGATCAGGATGCAGGTGGTAAGGGGGAAATAGAAGGAGAAGTTCTCGCGCTTTATGGAAATATCACCCGGAAGTCTCCCAAGCCAGGGGATTTTATCGGAGAAAACCAGGACTACGCCCAAGGCGACCATCAGGCAGCCGGAAACGATCAATATTTTACCGATTCCGCTCACGGTGCCCCCTTGCCGGACCGGGGAGGTTTAGGCAGATAGCGATCCTTTTCACTGTAGATACAGCCGCAGTATTGCTGCCGGTAGAGCCCCAGCTCCTTTGACCGCGCAATCCCCTGCTGCCAGCCGACCCGGTAATCGTCGTAGAGAAACCGCACGCCATACCGCTCACCGGCTTGCTCTCCTTCTTGGCGGATCACTTCGTGCTGCTGGTAACGGCTGTAGAGCAGCGAACTGGTAAAGGCCTCGTAGCCCAGTTCGGCCGCGGTCCGGGCGGACCGGTCAAGGCGCGAGACATAGCAGTAGCGGCAGCGCTCTTCCGGCAGGGCCGCGGTCGCAGCCAGGAACTCCTCGAGACGGTATTCATCATGACAGATCAGGTGCAGCTGCACGCGGGAAGCGTACTCCCGCACTGTATCCAGGCGGCGCCGGTACTCCTGATAGGGATGGATATTGTGGTTAAAAAAATAGCCGTCAACCGCGACTCCGGAGGAGCGGAGGGTTTCCAGGGGATAAATGGCGCAAGGGGCGCAGCAGATGTGGAGAAGTACCTTCATAGGAGCATTGTAAAACATTCCACCACGGCATGGCAATGGTGGAAATTCAGCTGACCGGGGAGAATCACATCACTGTCACAGCACAACCAGGTGCTTTCGAACAAGAGCGGTTGTTTTCCCGATGATTGCCGAAGTGGCACAACACCGAACACAAAGTTCCGCAAGAATAGCCTCTGCCTGGTCCGCAGGTGCGCACATGAGGATGCCGCCGGATGTCTGGGGATCGACAGT